>NZ_JBWKYU010000016.1:0-143065 GCF_059423925.1 Pseudomonas sp. GW458-11-26-14-LB4 | reverse complement strand
TTCGAGGGGTGGGTCGGGGACAACCTTGTTCATTGATTAACTCCTTGCTGACTTGAAGCCACCAAATGCCGTTCTCACGCGGCGAAGAGGTGGCAGCTATGTGCGGGGTGAGAAACCGGGCAAGGAGATTCCGGCCAGACCGAAGTCTGCCCGCACACGGCCGCCATAAATCAATTACAGGCAGCAGAAAAGCTGGCGGCAATTATGGTCGGACTGGCGTTCGAATAACACTCGCTTGCCTGGGTTCTCACACCCAATCACAGAGTTTTCTGCGACAACCAAAGACTAGGGATCGTGGTTCCGACGGACAACCTGAAAAACTTGTGGGAAGGTTCGGTGAATCCCACACATCTTTAAACATCCGAAAATGGAACGCGGAGCGTCCCGGGCTACATTCCCACGCGGAGCGTGGGAACGATCAAAAGCTGCCCTCTCCCGGAGGGAGAGGGAACTGACCGCGTCGTTTAAATGAAATACGCCGACGTGAGATATCGAAGGTGAATTCAAAATCCGAAAAGCACACAAACCGCTCTAGCTGTTGCCCCACCACCACTCAACAGGATGAGCGTTAGCTCGGCTGCAGCTTTTGATCTTGATCCACGGGCGACGTCGGAAGGCTGAGTGGAGGGATTTATCCGGGGGTGGGAGCGCAGCGACCGTGCGGCGAAGCCGCATGCATCGAGAGGAGGTGCAGCGAAGCAAACCGGAGGCGATGCCCCCGGATGAATCCCGTAACGAAGGAACCCCGAGCCCCAGCGAGGGGCCGAACGCAGGAGCAAGCGTTTTTGGTTACTTTTTAGGCGTTTGTAAAAAGTGACCCGCCGTAAGGGCGGAACCATAAGAAGCCGTTACCGCAGCATCGGATATGCACACAATCACCCCAGATATACCGAGATAGACACCTCACCTAGAAAAACGATATTTCCGCGCCCACCGAAACCCCGGCTACCCTCCTCCCCACAACTACCTCCAGTGCACCCGGGGACTCCATGGATCGATTCACCTTCAAACCACTTCTAATAACCCTGGCCCTGACCGCCATAACCCCAATCGCCAACGCAGCAACAACCCTCGTCTACTGCTCAGAAGCCAGCCCCGCAGGCTTCGACCCCAGCCAGTACACAAGCGGCACCGACTTCGACGCCTCCGCCGAAACAGTCTTCAACCGCCTCACCCAATTCAAACGCGGCGGCACCGAAATCGAACCCGGCCTGGCGACCAATTGGGACGTAAGCCCGGATGGCCTCCAATACACCTTCCACCTACGCCAAAACGTAAAATTCCACACCACCGACTACTTCACCCCCACCCGCACCTTCAACGCCGACGACGTCCTGTTCACCTTCCAGCGCCTGCTCGATCCGGAGAACGCCTTCCGCAAGGCCTACCCCGCCGAATCCCCGTACTTCACCGACATGGGCCTGAACACCACGATCAAATCCGTGGAAAAGCTCGACGAAAACACCGTGCGCTTCAACCTGAACAACGTCGACGCCGCCTTCGTGCAAAACCTCGCCATGAGCTTCGCCTCGGTGCAATCGGCCGAATACGCCGCCCAACTGTTGAAAGAAGGTCACGCCGCCGACCTCAACCAGAAACCGGTCGGCACCGGCCCGTTCGTGTTCAAGCGCTACCAGAAGGACGCGCAGATCCGCTACGCTGCGAACAAGGAGTACTGGAAACCCGAGGACGTGAAGCTCGATAACCTGGTGTTCTCGATCACTCCGGACGCCGCCGTTCGCCTGCAAAAGCTCAAGACCGGCGAATGCCAGGTCAGCGGCTACCCGCGCCCGGCCGACATCGAAGTGATGGAAAAAGACCCGAACCTGCGGGTGCTGAAGCAGGCCGGTTTCAACCTCGGCTTCCTCGCCTACAACACCACCCACCCGCCGCTGGATCAGCTCAAAGTGCGCCAGGCACTGGACATGGCCATCGATAAACCGGCGATCATCAAGGCGGTTTATCAGAGTGCCGGGCAGCTCGCGCAAAACGCCTTGCCGCCAGCGCAATGGTCATTCGATCCGAACATAAAAGACGCGCCGCACGACCCGGTAAAAGCCAAGGCGCTACTCAAGGAAGCCGGGGTTGCACCCGGTACAACCATCAACCTCTGGGCCATGACCGTGCAACGCGCCTCGAACCCGAATGCGCGGATGTCGGCCCAGATGATCCAGCAGGATTGGGAGAAGATCGGTATCAAGGCCAACATCGTCAGCTATGAATGGGGCGAGTACATCAAGCGCGCCAAGAACGGCGAACACGACGCGATGATCTACGGCTGGACCGGTGACAACGGCGACCCGGACAACTGGCTGGGCGTGCTTTACAGCTGCGCGGCGGTGAACGGCAGCAACTACGCCAAATGGTGCGATCCGGCCTACGACAAGCTGGTACAGCAGGCCAAGGTATCCAGCGATAAATCGCAACGGGTAAAACTGTATCAACAGGCGCAACTGATCCTTAAACAGCAGGTGCCAATCACGCCGATCGCCAACTCCACGGTGTTCCAGCCGCTGCGCAAGGAAGTCACTGACTTCAAGATCAGCCCGTTCGGTCTAACCCCCTTCTATGGCGTGGGTATAAATAAGTAACACCCGGCCCCAATCCGGCGCGCACAACGTGACCAACGCACCGTTTTGGGGCTTCGTTTGCACCGTAAAAACCGTCCGCAAACGGTCAAATGCGTCAGAAGTTATACGGATGCGACATTAAGGTACGTTCGTGCCACGCTTTGACGCCGCCGAGCGCTCTGGATCTTGCATTGGGTATGGGCCCTGCATAAGTATCCGCAGGCACGACTCACGAGGTCGTACCTCACAACTAAAAAATGACAACAAATCATGAGGCCAACATGCTTAAACACGCGGTCATTCCGTTTTTAGTCGGCGCAGGCTTGTTAGCCTCCGCACCTTTCGCCACCGCTGCGACTAACCTGGTGTTCTGCTCCGAAGGCAGCCCGGCCGGTTTCGATCCAGGCCAATACACCACCGGAAC
The DNA here is from genome assembly GCF_059423925.1 of Pseudomonas sp. GW458-11-26-14-LB4. NCBI lineage: Bacteria > Pseudomonadati > Pseudomonadota > Gammaproteobacteria > Pseudomonadales > Pseudomonadaceae > Pseudomonas > Pseudomonas sp. GW458-11-26-14-LB4. The sequence goes on along the minus strand of NZ_JBWKYU010000016.1, from coordinate 140,071 downwards.
CGACTTCGACGCCTCAGCCGAAACCATGTTCAACCGTCTGACCCAGTTCGAGCGTGGCGGTACCGCCGTGATTCCTGGTCTGGCGACCAAGTGGGACATTTCTGATGACGGCCTGACTTACACCTTCCACCTGCGTGAAGGCGTCAAGTTCCACACCACCCCGTATTTCAAGCCGACTCGTGAGTTCAACGCCGACGACGTGCTGTTCACCTTCAATCGCATGATTAACAAGGATGACCCGTTCCGTAAGGCGTACCCGACCGAATTCCCGTACTTCACCGACATGGGGATGGACACCAACATCACCAAGATCGATAAAGTCGACGACCACACCGTCAAGTTCACTCTGAAAGAAGTCGACGCCGCGTTCATCCAGAACATGGCCATGAGCTTCGCGTCGATCCAGTCCGCCGAGTACGCAGCCCAGCTGCTGAAAGAAGGCAAGGCTGCCGACATCAACCAGAAGCCGATCGGCACTGGTCCGTTCGTGTTCAAGAGCTACCAGAAAGACTCCAACATCCGCTACACCGGGAACAAGGACTACTGGAAGCCTGAAGACGTGAAGATCGACAACCTGATCTTCGCCATCACCACCGACCCGTCGGTACGTATCCAGAAGCTGAAAAAGAACGAGTGCCAAGTCACCCTGTTCCCTCGTCCGGCCGACCTCGCGGCACTGAAAGCCGATCCTACGCTGAAGATGCCTGACCAGGCTGGTTTCAACCTGGGCTACATCGCCTACAACGTGATGGACAAGGTCAAGGGTAGCAACGAGCCGAACCCGCTGGCTGACCTGCGCGTGCGTCAGGCACTTGACATGTCGGTGAACAAGCCACAGATCATCGACTCGGTTTACCAGGGTGCGGGCCAACTGGCCGTCAACGCCATGCCGCCGACCCAGTGGTCCTACGACACCACCATCAAGGACGCCAAGTACGATCCTGAGAAAGCCAAACAGCTGCTCAAGGAAGCCGGCGTCAAGGAAGGTACCGAGATCGTCCTGTGGGCGATGCCGGTTCAGCGTCCGTACAACCCGAATGCCAAACTGATGGCCGAAATGCTCCAGTCCGACTGGAAGAAAATCGGTCTGAACGTGAAGATTCAGAGCTACGAGTGGGGCGAGTACATCAAGCGTTCCAAAGGTGGCGAGAACCAGGGCATGCTGATTGGCTGGAGCGGTGACAATGGTGATCCGGACAACTGGCTCAACGTGTTGTTTGGTTGCGACTCCCTGAGTGGCAACAACTTCTCCAAATGGTGCGACAAGAAATTCGACGGCCTCGTGAAAGAAGCCAAGCGCACCACTGACCAGGCCAAGCGCACCGAACTCTACAAAGAGGCGCAGCACGTCCTCAAAGATGCAGTCCCTATGACACCTATCGCTCACTCGACGGTGTATCAACCCATGCGCGCCAACGTGCAGGACTTCAAGATCAGCCCATTCGGCTTGAACTCCTTCTACGGCGTCAGCGTCAGCAAATAAAAGAAGCAGCGGCGACGTGTTCAGCGTCGCCGCTGTTTTTTTGCCGAGAAGTCAGGAATTTGCCTACAACCTTTTCCGCCCCGTCTTACTGGGTTGGTTCAGGACGTGTTGCCTTTTCCTACGAGTCTTTAGGACTCAGCGCATTTACTGCCAGACCCACGGCCCCTACCGTCGGGTTCTGACCAGTGACTGCGTGGGCTATCGGTTTTGCTGCCGTATTGGTTTGAGCTCAATGCCGCCACCACATCCCTGGACGGGATCGCGGCGCATTGAAAAACACTAAAAAAAGAGGGAGCGTCATGCGCCATACCTTGGTTTTTTCCGCATTGCTGGGCGCCGGCCTGTTGGCCGCCACGTCCGCCAGTGACGCCGCCAGCAACAGTCTGGTGTTCTGCTCCGAAGGCAGTCCGGCCGGTTTCGATACCGCGCAGTACACGACAGCGACCGATAACGACGCCGCCGAACCGCTGTACAACCGACTGGCCGAGTTCGAAAAAGGCGCGACCAATGTCGTACCGGGCCTGGCAACCAGCTGGGATATTTCCGAGGATGGTCTCAAGTACACCTTTCACCTGCGTGAAGGTGTGAAGTTTCATACAACGCCGTACTTCAAACCTACGCGCGATCTCAACGCCGACGACGTGCTGTTCACGTTTAACCGCATGCTCGATCCGCAACAGCCATTCCGTAAGGCTTATCCGACCGAGTTCCCGTATTTCAACGGGATGAGCCTCAACAAGAACATCGCCAAGGTCGAGAAGACCGGGCCGCTGACCGTGCAGTTCACGCTCAACAGCGTCGACGCCGCGTTCATCCAGAACATCGCCATGAGCTTCGCCGCCATCCTGTCTGCCGAATACGCCGACAAGCTGCTGGCCGAAGGCAAGCCGAGCGACATCAACCAGAAGCCGATCGGCACTGGCCCGTTCGTGTTCAAGAGCTACCAGAAAGACTCGAACATCCGTTACACCGGCAACCCGCATTACTGGGATCAGAGCCGGGTGAAGCTGAAGAACCTGATTTTCGCGATCAATACCGACGCCTCGGTGCGCGTGCAAAAGCTCAAGGCCGGCGAATGCCAGATTACCCTGCACCCACGCCCGGCCGATGTGCCGGCACTGAAGAACGATCCGAAGCTGCAATTGATCGAGAAGCCGGGCTTCAACCTCGGCTACATCGCCTACAACGTCCGCCACAAGCCGTTCGATCAGCTCGAAGTACGCCAGGCGCTGGACATGGCAGTGAATAAACAGGGGATTCTCAACGCTGTTTATCAAGGCGCCGGCCAACTGGCCGTCAACGCCATGCCGCCGACCCAATGGTCCTACGACGACACCATCAAGGACGCCGCCTACAACCCGGAAAAAGCCAAAGAGCTGCTCAAGGCTGCCGGCGTCAAGGAAGGCACCGAGATCACCCTGTGGGCGATGCCGGTACAGCGTCCGTACAACCCGAACGCCAAACTGATGGCCGAGATGCTCCAGGCCGACTGGGCCAAGATCGGTCTGAAAGTGAAAATCGTCAGCTACGAATGGGGCGAGTACATCAAGCGCACCAAGAATGGCGAACACGACATCAGCCTGATCGGCTGGACCGGTGACAACGGGGATCCGGACAACTGGCTCGGCACGCTCTACAGCTGCGACGCCATCGGCGGCAACAACTACTCCATGTGGTGCGATCCGGCTTACGACAAGCTGATCAAACAGGCGAAGGTCGTCACCGACCGCGACCAGCGCACCGTGCTCTACAAACAGGCCCAGCAACTGCTCAAGCAGCAAGTGCCGATCACGCCTGTCGCTCACTCGACGGTCAACCAGCCACTGAGCGCCAAAGTCGAAGGGTTCAAGGTGAGCCCGTTCGGTCGCAACGTGTTTTCGGGTGTCAGCATCGATTAAACAAACAACCGATTAGCCGCAATGCTGAGGGGGCCGTCTACCCCCTCACGCAAGCGCTTTGCCGAAATTCGCCAATCAGGTCTTTTGCAAACGTTTGCGATGTGTGAATGAGTTCTAAACCAATAACCGGCCAACCCAAAAAAGCCGGCATAAAAAGAAAGTAAAGGAGCTTCACCCATGAAACTGAGCAATACCGCGATACTGGCCCTGGCCATCAGCAGCATCACCGCCACGGCTTATGCGGAACCTGCAAGTCAGGAGTTCATCCCTACCACATTGGCCGGCAGCAGCGCCCAAAGCGAGGCCAAAGGCTTTATCGATGGACAAAGCCTGGGCGGCACAACGCGTAACTGGTATGCCAACGAACTGCGTCGTCGTGACGACAGTTTCAGTTACGTGAAAAACAGCGACAAAGACACCTCGCCAGTGGTCAGAACAAAGACCCCGCGTCGTATCAACTGGGTTCAGGGCACCATCGTCAACTACACCTCGGGCTTCACCCAAGGCACCGTTGGCGTGAGCACCGAAGTTGCCGCTTACAACGCCATCGTTCTCGACCGTGACCGCAAGGATATCGCCGGCGGCTCCAACCGCACCCTCGCCCATTCCGACGGTGATGCGGTCGACCAGTGGAGCAAACTGGGTCTGGCCAACGTCAAGTTCCGCGTGTCGAACACCACGTTGACCGCCGGTCGTCAGAACTTCAGCACGCCGATTGTCGATGTTATCGGCAACCGTCCGCTGCCTTCGAGCTTTGAAGGGATCAGTCTGCATAGCGAGGAGTTGAACAACCTGTCGTTCGACCTCGCCGGTTTCGACCGCGTCTCGCCACGTACCGAGCAGAGCCTGTCGAAATTCCGTTCCGAATACGGCGCCAACGGCGAAGAAACCGACAAGGTCTACACCGCGGGCGTGAACTATCAGCCGCTCAAAAGCCTGAAAACCAGCCTGTACGTCGCCAACGTCGAAGACTTCTGGAATCAGTACTACTTCGGCGGTACCCACGAACTGGGTGACAGCCAGGTCCTGAGCCTGACCACCGGTCTGAACTACTACAAGACCGTCGACGAAGGCAAAAAACTGATGGGCAACATCGACAACGATACCTACTCGTTGTCCCTCGGCCTGACTCACCAGGCCCACAGCCTGACCTTCTCGTACCAGCAAGTGAACGGTAACGAGTACTTCGACTACCTGCATGAAACCAACGGCATCTACCTGGCCAACTCCCTGCTGTCGGACTTCAACGGCCCGAACGAGAAATCCTTCCAGATCGCCTACGGCATCAACATGGCCGAATACGGCGTACCAGGCCTGAAGTTCAACATCTATCAGGCTCGCGGCTGGGGCATTGACGGTACTCACTACCGTGGCACGGCTTACACCATTCCAGATGACAAGCGCGGCGACCTGAGCCTGATGGACGGCGAATCGCACTACGAATACGGCATCGGTGCTTCCTACGCCGTGCAGAGCGGCCCGCTCAAGGCCACTGCGATTCGCGCGACGTACACCACTCACCGCGCCAGCGAACACCAGGCTGACGGCAACATCAACGAGTTCCGTCTCGTGACCACCATTCCATTCAACATCCTGTAAAAACCGCCAGCCGACGGCTGACTCAGTGACGAGTCGGCCGTTCGGCTTTTTGTCTTCAACCGATTGCAGAGGGTTCTTGATGAAAATGCTTCCCCTACGAGCGGCCATCGCGGCTGCGTTGCTGAGTGTCGCTGTCGGCGTCTCGGCCAAACCCTTGGTGGTCTGCACCGAAGCCAGTCCGGAAGGCTTCGATATGGTCCAGTACACGACTGCAGTCACTGCCGACGCGGTGGCCGAAACCATCTTCAACCGTCTGGCGGACTTCAAGCCCGGCACCACCGAAGTGATTCCGGCGCTGGCCGAGTCCTGGGACATCAGCGAAGACGGCCTGACCTACACGTTCCACCTGCGCAAAGGCGTCAAGTTTCACACCACCGAATATTTCAAGCCGACCCGCGACATGAACGCCGACGACGTGGTCTGGAGTTTCCAGCGTCAGCTGGACCCGAATCACCCGTGGCACAAGCTGTCGAGCGTGGGCTTTCCGTACTTTGAAAGCATGGGCTTCAAGGAACTGCTGAAAGGCGTTGAGAAAGTCGACGACAACACCGTCAAGTTCACCCTGACCCGTCGCGAAGCGCCGTTCCTGGCCGACATCGCCATGGCGTTCTCCTCGATCTATTCGGCCGAATACGCCGACCAGTTGCTCAAGGCCAACAAGACCGGCGACCTGAACAGCAAACCGGTCGGCACCGGCCCGTTCATCTTCCAGCGTTACGCCAAGGACGCCCAGGTACGCTTCAAGGCCAACCCGGACTACTTCCGCGGCAAGGCGCCGGCTGACGCGCTGATCCTGGCGATTGCCACCGACAACAACGTGCGTTTGCAGAAGCTCAAGGCCAATGAGTGCCAGATCGCGCTGTATCCGAAACCGGATGACATCCCGAGCATCAAGAAAGACAGCAACCTGAAAGTCGATGAAATGGACGCGATGACCGTCTCGTACATCGCCATGAACACCCAGCACAAGTACATCAGCGACGTGCGGGTGCGCAAAGCGATCGACATCGCCTTCGACAAGGAAGCCTACGTCAACGCCCTGTTCGGCAAAGGCAACGCCAGCGTGGCGGTCAACCCGTACCCGCCGACCCTGCTGGGCTACAACCACGAGCTGAAAAACCCGCCACGAGACCTCGACAAGGCCCGCGCCCTGCTCAAGGAAGCCGGTGTACCGGAAGGCACCACGTTCACTCTGTTCACCCGCAACGGCGGCGGCCCGACCAACCCGAACCCGATGCTCGGCGCGCAGATGATGCAGGCCGACCTGGCGAAAGTCGGGATCAAGATCGACATCCGCGTGATGGAATGGGGCGAGATGCTCAAACGCGCCAAGGCCGGCGAGCACGACATGGTTTCAGCCGGATGGGCGGGCGACAACGGCGACCCGGATAACTTCCTGACGCCTATGCTCAGTTGCGAAGCGGCCAAGAACGGCGAAAACTACGCTCGCTGGTGCAACGAGAAATTCCAGGCCCTGCTCGACGAAGCACGGGCTAAAGTAGATCCGGCCGAACGCGCCAGGCTGTATGAGCAGGCTCAAGTGCTGTTCAATCAGGATCAGCCGTGGATCAGCATGGCCCACACCCGCATGTTCACCGCAATGCGCAACAACGTAGAGGGTTATCACATCAGCCCTCTGACAACCAATAACTTCGCCACCACCCAGGTGAAGTAGATAAGAAACTCCCGAAGTCCCTGACCCCAGGGACTTCGGGCACGCCTAACCGGCTGATGAGGTACCACACACGATGTTTAGTTTTATTGCCCGCCGACTGGGGTTGTTGATCCCCACGTTTTTCGGCATCACCTTGCTGACTTTCGCGTTGATTCGCATGATTCCCGGCGACCCCGTGGAAGTGATGATGGGCGAACGTCGGGTCGACCCCGAAATGCACGCTCAGGCAATGGAACGCCTCGGTCTGAACAAACCGCTGTACGCCCAGTACCTGGACTACATCGGCAAACTGGCCCACGGCGATCTCGGCGAATCCCTGCGCACCCGTGAGAGCGTATGGACCGAGTTCACCTCCCTCTTCCCGGCGACCCTGGAACTGTCCATGGCCGCCCTGCTGTTCGCCGGCATCCTGGGCCTTCTGGCCGGGGTGATCGCGGCACTCAAGCGAGGATCCCTGTTCGACCACGGGGTGATGGGCATCTCCCTCGCGGGTTATTCGATGCCGATCTTCTGGTGGGGCCTGATCCTCATCATGTTCTTCTCGGTGAGCCTGGGCTGGACCCCGGTGTCCGGGCGGATCGACCTGCTTTACGACATCGAGCCACGCACCGGTTTCATGCTGATCGACACCCTGCTGGCCGATGACATGGGCGCGTTCCTCGATGCCCTGCATCACCTGATCCTGCCGGCCATCGTGCTCGGCACCATTCCGCTGGCGGTGATCGCGCGGATGACCCGTTCGTCGATGCTCGAAGTACTGCGTGAAGACTACATCCGTACCGCCAAGGCCAAAGGCCTGTCGCCGTCGCGCGTGGTGTTCGTGCACGGCCTGCGCAACGCGCTGATTCCGGTACTGACCGTGGTCGGCCTGCAAGTCGGCACCCTGCTGGCCGGTGCGGTCCTGACCGAAACCATCTTCTCCTGGCCCGGCATCGGTAAATGGCTGATCGAAGCCATCGGCGCCCGGGACTACCCGGTTGTGCAAAACGGCATCCTGTTAATCGCCTGCCTGGTGATTCTGGTCAACTTCGTGGTGGACATCCTCTACGGCTTTGCCAACCCACGCATCCGTCATCAGCGCTGAGGTCAATACCCATGAGCACTCCAACTTCCTCAGTAGTCACCGCCGCCACCGCCGTGGATCAAAGTCTGCTGTACCCGTCCCCGTACAAAGAGTTCTGGCAGGCCTTCGCCAAGAACAAGGGCGCCGTCGCCGGCCTGCTGTTCATGCTGCTGGTGATTTTCTGCGCGATCTTCGCGCCGTGGGTCGCCCCGCATAACCCGAGCGAGCAATACCGCGACTTCCTGCTGACGCCGCCGGCGTGGCTCGAAGGCGGGCAGATGCAGTTCCTGCTCGGCACCGATGAACTGGGTCGCGACCTGCTGTCGCGTCTGATCCAGGGTTCGCGCCTGTCGCTGCTGATCGGTCTGTCGTCGGTGGTGATGTCGCTGATCCCGGGGATCCTGCTGGGTCTGTTCGCCGGTTTCTTCCCGAAAGTGGTCGGCCCGACCATCATGCGTCTGATGGACATCATGCTGGCCCTGCCGTCGCTGCTGCTGGCCGTGGCGATCGTCGCCATCCTCGGCCCAGGCCTGATCAACACCGTGATCGCGATTGCCGTGGTGTCCTTGCCGTCCTACGTGCGTCTGACCCGTGCCGCCGTGATGGGTGAGCTGAACCGCGACTACGTGACCGCCGCGCGCCTGGCCGGTGCCGGTCTGCCACGCCTGATGTTCATCACCGTGCTGCCGAACTGCATGGCACCGCTGATCGTTCAGGCGACTTTGAGCTTCTCCTCGGCGATCCTCGATGCCGCCGCCCTGGGCTTCCTCGGCCTCGGCGTCCAGCCGCCAACCCCTGAGTGGGGCACCATGCTGGCTTCGGCCCGCGACTACATCGAACGCGCCTGGTGGGTGGTGAGTCTGCCTGGTTTGACCATTTTGCTCAGCGTGCTGGCAATCAACTTGATGGGCGACGGCCTGCGCGATGCGCTGGACCCGAAACTCAAGAACGCCGCCTGAGGAGATTCCCATGTCACTGTTAGAAATCAAGAATCTCAACGTTCGCTTCGGCGACAAGAACGCCACCCCGGTCGTCGACGGCCTCGACCTGAAAGTCGACAAGGGCGAAGTCCTGGCGATCGTGGGCGAGTCGGGTTCCGGCAAGTCCGTGACCATGATGGCGCTGATGGGCCTGATCGAGCACCCAGGCATCGTCACCGCCGACTCGCTGAGCTTCGACGGCAAAAACATGCTCAAGCTGAACAACCGCCAGCGTCGGCAGATCGTCGGCAAAGACCTGGCGATGGTGTTCCAGGACCCGATGACCGCGCTGAACCCGAGCTACACCGTCGGTTTCCAGATCGAAGAGGTGCTGCGCCTGCACCTGAAAATGTCCGGCAAGCAAGCGCGTAAACGTGCGATCGAACTGCTGGAAAAAGTCGAAATCCCGGGCGCCGCCAGCCGTATGGATGCCTACCCGCACCAACTGTCAGGCGGCATGAGCCAGCGTGTGGCGATTGCCATGGCGATTGCCGGCGAGCCGAAACTGCTGATCGCCGACGAACCGACCACTGCACTCGACGTGACGATTCAGGCGCAGATCATGGACCTGCTGCTGGCGTTGCAGAAAGAGCAGAACATGGGCCTGGTGCTGATCACCCACGACCTCGCCGTGGTAGCCGAAACCGCCCAGCGCGTGTGCGTGATGTACGCCGGTCAAGCCGTTGAAGTCGGCCAGGTGCCGCAGCTGTTCGACATCCCGGCCCACCCGTACAGCGAAGCGCTGCTCAAGGCGATTCCGGAACACAGCCAGGGTGCCGAGCGTCTGGCCACACTGCCGGGCATCGTTCCCGGCCGTTACGACCGCCCGCAAGGCTGCCTGCTGTCGCCGCGCTGCCCGTACGTGCAGGACAGCTGCCGCGCGCAGCGTCCGACCCTTGACCCGAAAAGCCACAGCCTCGCCCGCTGCTTCTATCCGTTGAACCAGGAGGTGGCGTAATGGCCGTCGTACTTACCGCCCGCGACCTGACCCGTCACTACGAAGTCTCCCGTGGCCTGTTCAAGGGCCATGCCACCGTGCGCGCCCTCAACGGCGTGTCGTTCGAGCTGGAAGCCGGCAAGACCCTCGCCGTCGTCGGTGAATCGGGCTGCGGCAAATCCACCCTCGCCCGCGCCCTGACCCTGATCGAGGAGCCATCATCCGGCTCGCTGAAAATCGCCGGGCAGGAAGTGGCCGGCGCCGACAAGGCTCAGCGCAAACAACTGCGCAAAGACGTGCAGATGGTGTTCCAGAGCCCGTACGCGTCGTTGAACCCACGGCAGAAAATCGGTGATCAACTGGCCGAGCCGCTGCTGATCAACACCAACCTGTCGGCCGCCGAACGTCGCGAGAAAGTCCAGGCGATGATGAAGCAGGTCGGCTTGCGTCCCGAGCACTACCAGCGTTATCCGCACATGTTCTCCGGCGGTCAGCGTCAGCGTATCGCGCTGGCCCGCGCCATGATGCTGCAACCGAAAGTGCTGGTGGCGGACGAGCCGACCTCGGCGCTGGACGTGTCGATCCAGGCGCAGGTGCTGAACTTGTTCATGGACATGCAGCAGGAGTTCAACACCGGTTACGTGTTCATCTCGCACAACCTGGCGGTGGTGCAGCACGTGGCGGATGACGTGATGGTGATGTACCTCGGTCGCCCGGTGGAAATCGGTCCGAAGCACGACATCTATGCCCGTCCTCTGCACCCGTACACCCAGGCGCTGTTGTCGGCGACTCCGACCATCCACCCGGATCCGGACAAGCCGAAAATCAAGATCGTCGGCGAGTTGCCCAACCCGCTGAATCCGCCGCCTGGCTGCGCGTTCCACAAGCGCTGCCCGTACGCCACCGCGCGTTGCAGCAGCGAAGAGCCGGTCCTGCGCCAGCTCGACACGCGTCAGGTTGCATGCCACTACGCCGAGCAGTTCCTCGACGGCGCGGCATGAAAAAACCCGCCCCGTTTCCCGGGGCGGGTTGTTGATGAGTTGACCAAACCCCTTCTGCCCCGATTGCGCATCGATCGGGAAAGAAGGGGTTTTCTTTTGCGCGGAATCTACGTCTGGCTATCGCCTTCGTCCGCATCGTCGGAGTCCGGCTCATCGGTGGTCGAATCGTCATCGTCGGCGCTGCCACCCTGGCCCTGATCGCCCGGCTCGGACTCGGACTTGGCCAGCATCAGCGCGCTGTGCCCCACCTGCCCGCTGGAGGCCTGGGTATCGTGATCCTCGCACTCGGCCCAGGCCGTCGCGGTGCCGAGGGACAGCATCACCATCACTTTCAACAGCAGCAAAACCCGTAGCAACCTGTTTTTCATGGTCGAGTCCATCCTGTTCCAGGTGAGAAATTCATGCTGACCTGACGCTGATTGAAATCTAGTTCCGATCCGCCGGGTTCACCAGATAGGACGCTAACCCATGCCCGGAAATGCCATGCGTGTACAGACCGCTTTCGAATAACGTCCATAACCGGATCGGCTAAGCGAGGTTGTCTATCTCGAGCGCTTGATGAGCAGCCACTAAAAAGCCCCCGAGGCTTACGCAACGGGGGCTTTGGAGGGAACAGCTCAATGCTTAGTGATGCTCACGGGTGGCACGGAATTTCACGTCCGGCCAGCGCTCTTCCATCAGGGCCAGGTTGACGCGGGTCGGCGCGAGGTAGGTCAGGTGACCGCCGCCGTCCAGTGCCAGGTTTTCCACAGCCTTGTTGGAGAATTCCTCCAGCTTCTTCTTGTCGCTGCATTCGATCCAGCGCGCGGAGTACACGGTGATCGGCTCGTAGGAGCACTCGACCTTGTATTCCTCTTTCAGGCGGCTGGCGACCACATCGAACTGCAGCACACCAACGGCGCCGAGGATGATGTCGTTGCTGCGTTCCGGGAAGAACACCTGGGTCGCGCCTTCTTCGGCCAGCTGTTGCAGGCCCTGGCGCAGTTGCTTGGATTTCAGCGGATCGCGCAGGCGTACGCGGCGGAACAGCTCCGGGGCGAAGTGCGGGATACCGGTGAAGCCCAGGGTTTCGCCTTCGCTGAAGGTGTCGCCGATCTGGATCGTGCCGTGGTTGTGCAGACCGATGATGTCGCCGGCGTACGCCTCTTCCAGCTGTTCACGCTCGGAGGAGAAGAACGTCAGGGCGTCGCCGATGCGCACGTCCTTGCCGGTACGCACATGGCGCATCTTCATGCCTTTTTCGTACTTGCCGGAGCAGATACGCATGAAGGCGATGCGGTCGCGGTGTTTCGGGTCCATGTTCGCCTGGATCTTGAAGATGAAGCCCGAGAACTTCTCTTCCACCGGCTCAACGGTGCGCTCGTTGGCTACGCGTGGCAGCGGGCGCGGGGCCCAGTCGACAACAGCGTCGAGTACGTGATCGACACCGAAGTTGCCCAGCGCGGTACCGAAGAACACCGGGGTCAGTTGACCGTCGAGGAACTCCTGCTGGTTGAACTCGTGGCAGGCGCCCTGCACCAGTTCCAGCTGCTCGAGGAAACGCTCGTACTCATCGCCCAGGTGTGCGCGGGCTTCGTCGGAATCGAGCTTCTCGATGATCTTGGTTTCGGTGCGTTCGTGACCGTGACCGGCGGTGTAGACAATGATGTAGTCGTCCGCCAGGTGGTACACGCCCTTGAAGTCGCGGTAGCAACCGATCGGCCAGGTGATCGGCGCAGCCTTGATCTTCAGGACGGCTTCGATCTCGTCGAGCAGTTCGATCGGGTCGCGGATATCACGGTCGAGTTTGTTGATGAAGCTGACGATCGGCGTGTCACGCAGACGGCAGACGTCCATCAGCGCGATGGTACGTGGCTCAACACCTTTACCGCCGTCGAGAACCATCAGGGCCGAGTCCACCGCAGTCAGAGTGCGGTAGGTGTCTTCGGAGAAGTCTTCGTGGCCCGGTGTGTCGAGCAGGTTGATCATGTGTTCGCGATACGGGAACTGCATGACCGACGTAGTAATCGAGATGCCCCGCTGCTTTTCCATCTCCATCCAGTCGGATGTCGCGTGGCGGTCGGATTTACGGGATTTCACCGTACCGGCCACAGCAATCGCCTTGCCCATCAGCAAGAGCTTTTCGGTGATGGTGGTTTTACCGGCATCGGGGTGGGAAATAATGGCGAAAGTGCGGCGTTTCGCGACTTCGGCGGCCTGTCTGGTCATGGGAAATCGCCTGGCGGTGATTCAAAAAAGGGCGGCGATTATAGCCCAACTCGATTCAATAACCGAACCGTTGAGCACATTAAGGGTGGCCAAATGCTGCCTCAGATGGGAACCTTTTAAAGCACGGAGACGTCCATCCCCTGTAACGACATTTCGTCAGGGGCTGAAAAATCAGCAAGTTAGCCTGACGAGGCTGCGCTCATGGCTGGCTTTCAGACCGCTTTTGCCGGGCTGAAAAAAAGCTGCTTCTCGCGAACACTGACTCCGGCAGCCAGGCATGGCATGCCACACGGAGCAGCGGTCGCCGACTAAAAAAAGGAGTCCGCCTGTGGCTATCCGCTATGGCAAAGGGCTGATGGGAGGTGCGGTGGTGATCGCGCTCCTGGCCCTGCTGGTCCACTGGATCGGCATCAACACGATCGAACACTACCGCGACGATTTGTTGTTTTACCTGCAAGCTCACCTGATTCTCGTCCTCGCTTCAATGCTGGCCGCCCTGGTCGTGGGCATTCCCGCCGGTATATTCCTGAGCCGCCCGACCATGGTCGGCCGCGCCGAACGCTTCATGCAGATCTTCAACATCGGCAACACCGTGCCTCCGCTGGCCGTGCTCGCGATTGCCCTGGGGATTCTCGGCATCGGCAGCGGTCCGGCGATCTTCGCTTTGTTCCTCGCCTCGCTTTTGCCGATTGTGCGCAACACCTATGAAGGCCTGAAAAACGTCCAGGGCTCGCTGAAAGAAGCCGCCGTCGGGATCGGCATGACGCCGCGTCAGGTGCTGTGGAAAGTCGAGTTGCCCAACGCCGTGCCGATCATCGTCGGCGGTGTTCGGGTGGCGCTGGCGATCAACGTCGGTACCGCGCCGCTGGCCTTCCTTATCGGTGCCAACAGCCTCGGCAGCCTGATCTTCCCCGGCATCGCCCTGAACAATCAGCCGCAACTGCTGCTCGGCGCCGCGTGCACCGCGCTGCTGGCCCTGCTGCTCGATGGCGTGGTCACCCTCGCCAGCCGTCTCTGGCTGGAACGCGGTTTGCGCCCGTCTTGAGGCTTTGCGAAGGAATATTTATGAAAAGACTTAGTTTGATTCTGGGCTGCGTGCTGCTCTTCGCAGGCATCGCCCAAGCCGCCGACAAACCGGTGATTCGCCTTGGCGCCCGGGTATTCACCGAGCAGACCCTGCTCGCGGAAATCACCGCGCAATACCTGCGCAGCAAAGGCTACGACGCGCAGATCACCGGTGGTCTGGGCAGTAACCTGGCCCGCAGCGCCCACGAAACCGGGCAACTGGACATGCTCTGGGAATACACCGGTGTGTCGCTGGTGGCCTACAACCATGTCACCGAAAAACTCGACAGCGCACAGTCCTACGCCCGGGTCAAAGAACTCGACGCGAAGAAAGGCCTGGTCTGGCTCACGCCGTCGAAATTCAGCAACACCTACGCCCTCGCCCTGCCGAAAAAAGTGGCCGAGCAATACCCGCAAATCCACACCATCAGCCAGTTGAACGACGTGTTGAAGGCTGAAGCCAAGACCAACCACCTGGTGGCGCTGGACACCGAGTTCGCCAACCGCTCCGACGGTCTGGACGGCATGGTCAAGCTCTACGACATGAACCTGACCCGCAAGAACATCCGGCAGATGGACGCAGGCCTGGTCTACACCGCGCTGCGCAACGGTCAGGTGTTTGCCGGTCTGGTCTACACCACCGACGGTCGCCTCAACGCGTTCGGGCTGAAGCTGCTGGAAGACGACAAGCATTACTTCCCGGACTACACCGCCGCGCCAGTGGTACGTCAGGCCTACCTCGACGCGCACCCGAAACTGGCTGAGCAACTCAAGCCGCTGGCCGAACTGTTCGATGACGAAACCATGCGCCAGCTCAACGCGCGGGTCGACGTCGATCACGAGAGCCCGTCGAAAGTCGCTGCCGACTTCCTGCGCCAGCACCCACTGAATTAAAGGAGGAAAAGTCATGGAATTTCTGAACGCCTTTTCCCACCTCGACTGGCAGCAGGTGATGCACCTGACCTGGCAGCACATCACCCTGGTCGGCATCGCCGTCAGCCTGGCGATCCTCATCGGTGTGCCGCTGGGCATTTTGATGACGCGCTTCCCGAGCCTCGCCGGCCCCTTGCAGGCCAGTGCCACGGTGCTGCTGACCGTGCCGTCGATTGCGCTGTTCGGCCTGCTGCTGCCGTTCTATTCGAAATTCGGCCAGGGCCTTGGCCCGATGCCGGCGATCACCGCCGTGTTCCTTTATTCACTGCTGCCGATCATGCGTAACACCTACCTCGCCTTGACCGGCGTAGAACCGGGTATTCGTGAAGCCGCACGCGGCATCGGCATGACCTTCGGCCAGCGCCTGCGCATGGTCGAGTTGCCAATCGCAGTGCCGGTGATCCTCGCCGGCGTGCGCACCGCCGTGGTGATGAACATCGGCGTGATGACCATTGCCGCGACCATCGGCGCCGGCGGCCTCGGCGTGCTGATCCTCGCCTCCATCAGCCGCAGCGACATGTCGATGCTCATCGTCGGCGCGCTGCTGGTCAGTCTTCTGGCGATCTTCGCCGACCTTATTTTGCAGTGGCTGCAACGTTCGCTGACTCCAAAAGGACTCCTCAAATGATCGAACTTCAAAACCTCAGCAAGACCTTCCAAAGCAACGGCAAGGATGTGAAAGCCGTGGACTCGGTAAGCCTGACCGTCAATGAAGGCGAAATCTGTGTGTTCCTCGGGCCATCGGGTTGCGGCAAAAGCACCACGCTGAAAATGATCAACCGCCTGATCAAGCCGACCTCGGGCAAGATCCTGATCAACGGCGAAGACACCACCGACCTCGACGAAGTGACCCTGCGCCGCAACATCGGTTACGTGATCCAGCAGATCGGTCTGTTCCCGAACATGACCATTGAAGAGAACATCGTGGTGGTGCCGAAACTGCTCGGCTGGGACAAACAGAAATGCCACGACCGCGCCCACGAACTGATGAGCATGATCAAGCTTGAGCCCAAGCAGTATCTGCATCGTTACCCGCGTGAGCTGTCCGGCGGCCAGCAGCAACGGATCGGCGTGATCCGTGCGCTGGCGGCGGATGCGCCGCTGTTGCTGATGGACGAACCGTTCGGTGCGGTGGACCCGATCAACCGCGAGATGATCCAGAACGAGTTTTTCGAGATGCAGCGTGCGCTGAACAAGACCGTGATCATGGTCAGCCACGACATCGACGAAGCGATCAAGCTCGGTGACAAGATCGCAATCTTCCGCGCCGGCAAACTGTTGCAGATTGACCATCCGGACACCCTGCTCGCCCATCCGGCGGACGACTTTGTCAGCAACTTCGTTGGCCAGGACAGCACCCTCAAACGCCTGCTGCTGGTGAAAGCCGAAGACGCAGCAGACAACGCGCCGTCAGTCAGCCCGGAAACCCCGGTGGACGATGCACTGGAGTTGATGGACGAACATGACCGTCGCTATGTCGTCGTCACTGACGCTGAGAACAAGGCACTGGGTTATGTGCGCCGTCGAGACCTGCATCGTCAGACCGGCACCTGTGCGCAGTTCCTTCGCGAATTCAACGCCACGGCGGCATACGACGAGCATTTGCGCATCCTGCTGTCGCGCATGTACGAGTTCAATCGCTCATGGCTGCCGGTGATGGATGCCGAGCGGGTATTCCTTGGCGAAGTTACCCAGGAGTCGATTGCGGCCTACCTGAGTTCGGGTCGATCGCGCGGAATGAAGACCAATATTGTGTCGCCAGCCGAGGCGGTGGCCTGATCAAACGCAAAAGGGCTGTTCGACAGCCCTTTTTTTCGACCACCGGAAACTGAAAGCCGTGATTTTTTTGCAAGCGGAGAGCCGACAAGAAATATCAACACGTGAGAAAGCTGACCCTGTCCGCGAATGTCAGCATTAACCAGCAACTTCCCCCTCATTTCCCCTTCTCGCCGCCAACGTCGCCGATGTTGAAGTGAACGCACTTATCTAAGACTTGGCACACATCAGCGTCGAACGTGCAGGTATTTTTAACACCTGAAAATTATTGCGGAACATCTGACCGTCATCTCTGTCGGCTACAAAGAGTGATATCCGCGACGCACGTCAGAAGCGTGCAAAAACGCGACATTTTTAGTTGATCTCAGGCCCCTCACGCCCTAAAGTTCGCGCCGAACGTCCATGCTGGAAACGATCCATCCGGCTCAAGTACTGACGACGAGACAGCAAGGCCAAGGGCAGCGACCCATGGCCTTTTTGCTTTCGGCGACATGCCTTGGGAAGTAGGCGAACCAAAGTGGGGATACGGAGGGCGTTCAGGAGGGTGTGTCATCAATGAATTCACGAGTGCGCCGGGTCTGCTTTTGCGCAGGGCAAGGCGCGAGGCCCGCAGTTTGGTTGTTCCAAATAAGGGACGAGCAACGCAGCCCTGCGCAAAAGCAGGCCCGGCCCTTCGGGTTGTGCCTGAGCGCGCGCCATGCTGCGTTGCAGGCCTTGCGAAGGGAGCGACCATTAGCGGCGGCCTGCGCCTTGCCTGGCACGCGCTCAGGCGCAACGCACTCGCGAATTCATTGATGACACACCCTCGCACCCATTGTTTTTACGAGTTTGCCCATAGGAGCTCCCAAGTATGTCGATCCAGGTCGAAGACTATTTCGCGCGCGAAACCTTTCAGAAAATGAAGGCGTTCGCCGACAAACAGGAAACCCCGTTCGTGGTGATCGACACCGCGATGATCGCCCAGGCCTACGATGACCTGCGCGCCGGTTTCGAATTCGCCAAGGTCTACTACGCGGTCAAGGCCAACCCGGCCGTCGAGATCATCGACCTGCTCAAAGAGAAAGGTTCGAGCTTCGACATCGCCTCGATCTATGAGCTGGACAAAGTGCTGAGCCGCGGCGTCAGCGCGGATCAGATCAGCTACGGCAACACCATCAAGAAATCCAAGGACATTCGCTACTTCTATGAGAAGGGCGTGCGTCTGTTCGCCACCGACTCGGAAGCCGACCTGCGCAACATCGCCAAGGCCGCACCGGGCGCCAAAGTTTACGTGCGCATCCTGACCGAAGGCTCGACCACGGCCGACTGGCCACTGTCGCGCAAGTTCGGCTGCCAGACCGACATGGCCATGGATCTGCTGATCCTCGCCCGCGACCTGGGTCTGGTGCCATACGGCATCTCGTTCCACGTCGGTTCGCAACAGCGTGACATCAGCGTCTGGGACGCGGCGATCGCCAAGGTCAAAGTGATTTTCGAGCGCCTGAAAGAAGAAGACGGCATCCACCTGAAGCTGATCAACATGGGCGGTGGCTTCCCGGCCAACTACATCACCCGCACCAACAGCCTGGAAACCTACGCCGAAGAAATCATCCGCTTCCTCAAGGAAGACTTCGGTGATGACCTGCCGGAAATCATTCTGGAGCCGGGCCGTTCGCTGATCGCCAACGCTGGCATCCTGGTCAGCGAAGTGGTGCTGGTCGCGCGTAAATCCCGTACCGCCGTCGAGCGTTGGGTGTACACCGATGTGGGCAAATTCTCCGGCCTGATCGAAACCATGGACGAAGCGATCAAGTTCCCGATCTGGACCGAGAAGAAAGGCGAGATGGAAGAAGTCGTGATCGCCGGCCCGACCTGCGACAGCGCCGACATCATGTACGAGAACTACAAGTACGGTCTGCCGCTGAACCTGGCGATCGGTGATCGCCTGTACTGGCTGTCGACCGGTGCGTACACCACCAGTTACAGCGCGGTAGAGTTCAACGGCTTCCCGCCGCTGAAATCGTTCTACGTGTAAGCGATGCTGGCGTAATGCAAAAAGCCCATGACGTGTCATGGGCTTTTTTACGGCTGCGATTCAGGCACTCTGTAACTCGGTGCAACGGTGAGCGTAGGCCTGCGCAAGCGCCTGGATTCGCGGATCGGTTGCGCTCGCCAGCGTCTGGCTGGCCACGCGCAGGAAATTCAGGTTGCCGCCGGCCAGCGCTTTCTCCAGCCAGGTGAGCGCGTCATCGATCCGCCCCTCATCTGCCAACACCGCTGCATAGCTGAATTGCCCGCGAAAGTCCCCGCCCTCGGCCGAACGTCGATACCAGTCACGAGCCGCTGCGGGATCCGCCGCACACACCTGCCCTTCCTCCAGATAACGCCCAAGCAGGTTCATCGACTTGGCATGCCCGACCTCGGCCGCGCTTTGATACAGCGCGATGGCCTGAAGATGATCGACCGCTACACCGCGCCCGGTCGCCAGAAGATTGGCGAGGTTATACATCGCCCAATCCAACCCGGCATCCGCTGCAACGCGATATTGCTGGGCGGCAACCGCTGCGTCCGCCACGCAACCCCAACCGTGTTCATGACAGCGGCCGAGCATGTTGCGCGCCATCAGATGACCTTGCCCGGCGGCAATCTCAAACCAGCGCAAGGCCAGCGGCTGGTCCTGAGCGATCCCGTGACCATCGAGCAGGATCTGCCCGAGCAGCGCCTGCGCTTCCAGCACGCCCTCACCCGCCGCCAGCAGAATTGCCTGCGCTGCGCGGGCAGGACGCTCTTCGAGCATGGCGGTGAGGCGTTCGACGTCGAGGACTTCTTCGCGACGTAACCGAAAATCCGCCACTTACACCTCGACCCAGCGACGCAACAGGTTGTGGTAAGTGCCGGTAAGGCGGATCAGCGAAGGGTGATCGGGCATGTCCTGGGTGAGTTGCTGGATCGCCCCGTCCATCTCGAACAGCAAGGCTCGCTGGCTGTCTTCGCGCACCAGACTTTGGGTCCAGAAGAACGAGGCATAACGCGCGCCGCGAGTGACTGCGTTGACCTTGTGCAGGCTGGTGCCGGGATACAAGACCATGTCGCCGGCGGGAAGCTTCACTCGCTGGGTGCCGAAGGTGTCCTGAATCTCCAGCTCGCCGCCGTCGTAATCCTCTGGCTCGCTGAAGAACAGCGTGGCCGACAGATCAGTGCGCACCCGCTCGATGCTGCCCTTGGGCTGGCGCACCGCGTTGTCGATGTGGAAATCGAAACTGCCGCCCGCCGAGTAGCAGTTGAGTAACGGCGGGAATACTTTGTGCGGCAGCGCGGCCGACATGAACAGCGGGTTTTTCCACAGGCGTTCGAGCATCGCCGCGCCGATTTCCTTCGCCAGCGGATGGCCTTCCGGAAGCTGCAGATTGTGCTTGGCCTTGGCCGATTGATAGCCGGCGGTGATCTTGCCATCGGCCCAGTCGGCCTGTTCCAGCGCCTCGCGAATACGCTGCACTTCGTCTTTCGCGAACAGCCCGGGG
This sequence comes from Pseudomonas sp. GW458-11-26-14-LB4, assembly GCF_059423925.1. Lineage (NCBI taxonomy): Bacteria > Pseudomonadati > Pseudomonadota > Gammaproteobacteria > Pseudomonadales > Pseudomonadaceae > Pseudomonas > Pseudomonas sp. GW458-11-26-14-LB4. The sequence goes on along the minus strand of NZ_JBWKYU010000016.1, from coordinate 119,953 downwards.
ATGTGCAGCAGCATGGCAATGTCACCTGATGGCAAAGAGGCGGCAATGGTATTGATTCTTATTGACTGTGTAAAACCCGCTAGACGAATGAACTGGTAAAAACCGTAAGGTTAAATTGTAAAGAATGTAAATTTGTCGCGAATAGTAATGTTTCGCAATTGATACGAATACCTGTTTACCCTATATTCCGCCGCCTCAAATCCTTGGGGAGGGGAATAAAAATGGCACGTCAACCAGCACAAGTACCGGTCAGTTCACCACGTCTGCTCGCTTCCGCCATCGGCGTGGCAATCACCGCCGGCTCCGCAGGCCACATGGTGTTCGCCGCCGAAAAAACCGACAGCAAAGCCACCGGCAATGCCATCGCCCTGGACGCCACCGCCATCACCGGCGAAGCCCAGGACTCGACGTCCTACCAGGTCGAGAAAGCCTCCTCGCCCAAGTACACCGCGCCACTGGTTGATACCCCGCGCTCGGTCACCGTTATCCCGCAACAAGTCCTGAAGGACACCGGCGCCCTGAACATGCAGGACGCGCTGCGCACCGTGCCGGGCATCACCTTCGGTGCCGGTGAAGGCGGCAACCCGCAGGGCGACCGTCCGTTCATCCGTGGTTTCGACGCCCAAGGCGACACCTACCTAGACGGCGTGCGCGACACCGGTTCCCAGAGCCGCGAAATCTTCGCCGTGGAAAACATCGAAGTCAGCAAGGGCCCGAACTCCGCCATCGGCGGTCGCGGCGCAGCTGGCGGCAGCATCAACCTGGTGAGCAAGAAAGCGCACCTGGGCAACTCGTTCGACGGTGGCTTCACCTGGGGCTCCGACCAGACCCAACGCTACACGATGGATGGCAACTACCAGTTCAGCGACACCGCTGCCGGCCGTCTGAACCTGATGAGCCACGAGAGCAACGTCGCCGGTCGCGACAAAGTCGACTACGACCGTTGGGGCATCGCGCCGTCCCTTGCCTTCGGCCTGGGCACCGACACCCGCGTCAACCTCGACTACTACCATCTCGAAAGCAACGACACCCCGGACTCGGGCATCCCTTACACGATTCCGGCCGGTGGCTCGGCGGCGCGCACCAAGTCCAACCCGGACAAGCCGTACGCCGGCGGCGATCACAGCAACTTCTACGGTCTGGATCGCGACTTCCGCAAGGGCCGCACCGACACCGCGACCTTCGCCATCGAGCATGACCTGAGCGACTCGCTGACGATCAAGAACACCCTGCGTCACGGCACCAGCATGCAGGATTACATCCTGACCCAGCCCGACGACAGCAAAGGCAACGTGAACAACGGCAGCGTCTGGCGTCGCGCGAACACTCGCGTGAGCAACACCGAGACCACCACCAACCAGACCGACCTGTTCGGCAACTTCTACCTCGCCGGCTTCAAGAACAGCTTCTCCACCGGTGTCGAATACACCCGTGAGGAAAGCAGCAAATCCTCGTACAACGTCAACACCGACACCACGCCGCGCACCTCGGCCGTGACCACCAACTGCAACCCGGGCCTGATCGGTGCTGCCAGCGGCTACAATTGCACCTCGCTGTCGAACCCGAACCCGAACGATCCGTGGAACGGCGCAATCTCGCGCAACTACGCCGGCACCGACACCCAGTCCGATACCTACGCGCTGTATGCGTTCGACACCCTGGAGCTGTCCGAGCAATGGCTGGTGAACATGGGCCTGCGTTACGACCACTTCGAAACCGGCTACAAGACCTACACCGCCGCCGGCAACACCACCTCCAAAGGTTCTGACACCAGCGAGTTCGTCACCGGTCAGCTCGGCATCGTCTACAAGCCGGCAGAGAACGGCAGCATCTACGCGTCCTACGCCACCTCGGCCACTCCGCCGGGCAACACCCTGGGTGAAGGTCAGGAAGGCAACCCGCTGGGCGGCACGCCGGATCGCAACGGCAACCTGCTCAAGAGCGACATGGAGCCGGAAACCACCAAGAACTACGAAATCGGTACCAAGTGGGATCTGCTGAACGATCGCCTGTCGCTGACCGCCGACATCTTCCGCACCGAGAAAGAAAACGCGCGTGTCCAGGTGGATACCACCTCGTACGAAAACGCCGGCAAGACCCGCGTTCAAGGTATCGAGCTGTCCGCCAGCGGCAAGATCACCGACAAGTGGCAAGTGTTCGCCGGTTACGCCTACATGGACAGCGAACAGGTTGACGGTGGCGACCTGCCGGCCAACAAGGCCAACAACGGCAACGAGCTGCCTAACACGCCGAAAAACAGCGCCAGCCTGTGGACCACTTACCAGGTCACGCCGAAGCTGACTATCGGTGGCGGTGCGTTCTACGTGGATGACGTGTTCGGCAGCGTGGCCAACACCACCATGGTCGATTCCTACGTTCGCTACGACGCGATGGCTGCGTACAAGCTGAGCAAGAACGTCGACCTGCAACTGAACGTGCAGAACCTGACCAACGAAACCTATTACGACAAGGCCTTCTCGACTCACTTCGCCAACCAGGCGGCGGGCCGTACGGCATTGCTGAGCACCAACTTCCACTTCTGATCGAAGAGGGAAGTACCGGGCCCCGTTCATTCATGTGAGCGGGGCTTTTGTGCGTAATAAAGAACGTTTCTCGATAGGCCACGGCATAATGCACGCCGTGAACACAATTTCCGAACGGACAAGGCAAGCGACGTGTTGAAGAAAACCCTGTTCCAGTTGCACTGGTTTTTTGGCATCACTGCCGGGCTGGTGCTGGCCCTGATGGGCATCACCGGCGCTGCCTATTCGTTTCAGGACGAAATTCTCAACGCCCTCAACCCTTCCGTGTTGCAGGTCGAGAAACAGGTCGCTGGCGTCCTGCCGCCCGCCGACCTGGTGGCGCAGATCGAAGCGGCCTCGGGCAAGAAAGTCTCGATGCTCTCGGTCGAGACCGAAAGCGGCAGCGCCGGCCGCGTCTGGTTCACCCCGCCCAAAGGCGAGCGCCGGGGCGAGATGCGCTACTTCGATCCCTACACCGCCGAGTTCAAGGGCGATGCCACCGGCCAGGACTTCTTCGGCCTGATGCTGCAACTGCACCGGTTTCTCGCCATGGGCGATACCGGTCGCAACATCACCGGGGCCTGCACCCTGATGCTGCTGTTCTTCTGCCTGTCCGGCCTGTACCTGCGCTGGCCGCGCCAGTGGAACAGCTGGCGCGTGTGGCTGACCCTCGACTGGAAGAAAAAGGGCCGCAGCTTCAACTGGGATCTGCACTCGGTGTTCGGCACCTGGTGCATGCTGGTTTACCTGCTGCTGGCACTGACCGGACTGTCCTGGTCCTACGAGTGGTACAACAAGGGCCTGACCAAATTGCTTTCCGATGCGCCGCAAAACGAGCGCGTGCGCGGCGGTCGTGGCCCGGCCCCCGAAGGTCCGGCGCCGACTGCCGATTACGCCGCGATGTGGGTCAGCATCTACAGCGCCGCAGGCCCGGGCCTCGCCTCCTACAACATCCGCATGCCGCCGGTGGCCGGCCAACCGGCGACCGTGTTCTATCTACTCGACAGCTCGCCCCATGACCGCGCGCTGAACCAGATCACCCTCGACCCGGCCACCGGCGTCGTCAAACGCGTCGACCGCTACGCCGACAAGAGCTTCAAGGCGCAATTGCTGACCAGCATTTACGCGCTGCATGTCGGCAGCTATTTCGGATTGGTCGGACGGATCATCGTCACCGTCGCGGCGGTGTTGATGCCGCTGTTCTTCATCACCGGCTGGTTGCTGTATCTGGATCGCCGCCGCAAGAAAAAGCAGATCAAGGATGCCCGCAAGGGTCTCGACCAACCGGCCGGCGATACACCGGCGTGGCTGATCGGTTTCGCCAGCCAGAGCGGTTTTGCCGAGCAACTGGCGTGGCAGACCGCCGGCCAGTTACAGGCGGCCGGATTGCCGGTGAAGGTGCAGCCGCTGGCGAATGTCAGCGAGCAGGATCTGCGCGAATCGAACAACGCGCTGTTCGTGGTCAGCACCTTCGGCGACGGCGAAGCGCCGGACAGCGCTCGCGGTTTCGAGCGCGAAGTGCTGAAGAACGCCTCGACCCTCGACAGCCTCAATTACGCGGTGCTCGGCCTCGGCGACCGTCAGTATCAGCACTTCTGCGGTTTCGCCCGACGCCTGCATCAATGGCTGGGCGAACACGGCGGCAAGACCCTGTTCGCCCCGGTGGAAGTCGACAGCGGCGATCCTTACGCCCTGCGTCACTGGCAGACCCAGCTTGGCCTGCTCACCGGGCAAGCGCCGGTCGACACCTGGCAGGCGCCGAGCTACGAGAACTGGACGCTGGTGCGCCGCGACCTGATGAACCCGGACAGCAGCGGATCCCCCGTCTTCCTGCTCGGCCTGACCGCGCCGACCTCCCGCAGCTGGCTGGCCGGCGATCTGGTGGAAGTACTGCCACGCAACTGCCCGTGGGCGATCGAGCATTTCCTCGACGGCCTCGGCATCCGTGGTGAAACCAGCGTCAAGGTCAACGGCCTGGAAGAGTCGCTGGAGGTCGCCCTCGCCACCCGCCAGCTGCCCGAGCATCGCGCACATCTGGTGGGCCTGCACGCTCAGGCGCTGGTCGATGCGATGGTGCCGCTGGCGATGCGCGAGTACTCGATCGCCTCGATTGCCGCCGACGGCGTGCTGGAGCTGATCGTGCGTCAGGAACAACACGCCGACGGCAGCCTCGGCATCGGTTCCGGCTGGCTGACCGAGCATGCTCCGGTCGGCGGCAGCATCAGCCTGCGGGTCCGCCGCAACAGCGGTTTCCATCTGCCGAACGCTCCGGTGCCAATGATCCTGCTGGGCAACGGCACTGGCCTCGCCGGGCTGCGCAGCTTGCTCAAGGCGCGGATCGCCGACAATCAGCAGCGTCATTGGCTGCTGTTTGGCGAGCGCAATCGCGAGCACGATTTCCTCTGCCGTGCGGAGCTGGAAGAGTGGTTGATCAATGGCGATCTGGAACGCCTGGATCTGGCGTTCTCGCGGGATCAGTCCGAGAAGATTTACGTGCAGGATCGTCTGCGCGAATCGGCCGGCGAGTTGAAGAAATGGCTGGCGGACGGTGCGGTGATTTACATCTGCGGCAGCCTTCAAGGCATGGCGTCGGGCGTGGATCAGGTGCTCAATGAAGTGCTGGGCGCCGCTGAAGTCGAACGCCTGATCGAACAGGGTCGCTATCGCCGCGACGTTTACTGATTCACCTTGGGTCACTGTGGGAGCAACCTTGCTCCCACAGATTCAGCGCTGCATTCAGACCGGCTGCAACTTCTGCTCGAACACCGCAACACCCTCCAGATCCCGCAACACCATGCTCATCTCCCCGCTCTGCCCATCAATATTCACCTCTCCGAAAAACTGAAAACCGGCAAACGGTGAAGCGTTTTGCGTCGGGGGCGCTTTGTGAAACACCACTTGCGGGCCAAAGGTCTTGTCCAGCGGATTGGGTCCGAAACTGCCGGCGTTCAACGGTCCTGCGACAAACTCCCAGAATGGTTCGAAATCCTGGAACGCCGCGCGATCAGGGTGATAGTGATGCGCCGCGCAGTAATGCACGTCCGCCGTCAGGAACACGAAATTGCGCACCTGCTGCGCGCGCAAAAAGCCCAGCAGTTCGGCGATTTCCAGCTCACGTCCCTGCGCCGGGCCAGGGTCGCCGTTGGCGACCGCTTCCCAGCGCGCAACACCGGGACTGACCTCGCCATCCGGCACGCCAAGACCAATCGGCATGTCGGCGGCGATGACTTTCCACTGGGCTTTAGAGGCCTTCAATCCGCGCTTGAGCCAGTTCAGTTGCTCACGCCCGAGGAACGGTTTTTCCGCCCCGAGATTGTCATCGTTGGCGCCGCGATAACTGCGCATGTCGAGCACGAACACATCGAGCATCGGCCCGTAACTGAGCTTGCGATAGATCCGCCCGCCGCCATCGGCTGCCTGCAAACGCATCGGCGAATATTCGAGCCAGGCCTGGCGCGCACGACCGACCAGGGTGTGGATATTTTTTTCCTGATAACGCTCGTCGAGCTGTTTGCCCGGCGACCAATTGTTGACCACCTCATGGTCGTCCCACTGCCAGATCTGCGGCACTTCGGCATTGAAGCGGCGGACGTTTTCGTCCATCAGGTTGTAGCGGTAATTGCCGCGATAATCGTCGAGGGTCTGGGCGACTTTGCTCTTGGCCTCCGTGGTGAGGTTACGCCAGATCCGGCCACCCTCCGTGGTCAGTTGCGCCGGCACCGGGCCGTCGGCATAGATGGTGTCGCCGCTGTGGATAAAGAAGTCCGGCAGGCGCATGCGCATGGCTTCATAGATGCGCATGCCGCCGATATCGGGGTTGATGCCGAAGCCCTGGCCGACGGTGTCGCCGCTCCACACGAAGCGGATATTGCGCCGCGCGGTCGGTGCACTGCGCAAGTGACCGAGCCACGGTTCGCTGGCGACGCCGGTGCGGGCGTCCTTGAAATACACGCGGTAGAAAATCGCCTGATCGGCGGGCAGCCCGGTAAGTTCGACGCGAGCGGTGAAATCGCTGCGGGCATCGGCCAGTGCCGAGACGACCCGGCGCGGATGGCGGAACTGGCTGCGGGTGTCCCACTCCACCACCATCTGCGCCGGGCGGTCGGCGCGGCTCCAGATCATCGCCCGGTCGCCCTGCAAGTCGCCGGATTGCACGCCGTCAGTGAGTTGCGGTCGATCCTTGACCGACGCGATCACGGCCGGCGCCAGCCCCGGCATCAGCAGTCCGGCACCGACGGCTTGCATCACGCGCCGGCGACCGGGATTGAAATCGCTCATGGTGTTCTCCCTGAAAAAAGGAAAACTTAAGCACTGCTAGATGAAAGGGGTGTGACACCTCACGCCTTCGCGGGCTCCAGCGCCAGCTCCACGGCTTCCGGCCGCTTGACCAGCGCGTACACCACCGCCGTCAGCAGACTGCCCGCGACAATCGCCAGCAGGTACAACAGCGCATGGTTGATCGCGTTCGGAATCGCCAGCACGAACAGCCCACCGTGCGGCGCCATCAGCTTGCAGCCGAAATACATCGACAGCGCACCGGTCAACGCACCGCCGGCAATGCTCGCCGGGATCACCCGCAACGGGTCTTTCGCGGCAAACGGAATCGCCCCTTCGGAGATGAAGCACAACCCGAGCACCAGCGCCGCTTTACCGGCTTCGCGCTCAGTCTGGGCGAACTTGCGCCGGGCGATGAACGTGGCGATGCCCAGACCAATCGGCGGCACCATGCCGGCGGCCATGGTCGCGGCCATCGGTGCGTAACTCTGCGAGGCCAGCAGCCCCACCGAGAATGCATACGCAGCCTTGTTGATCGGCCCGCCGAGATCGACGCACATCATGCCGCCCAGCAGCACACCGAGCAGAATCGCGTTGGTGGTGCCCATGCTGTCGAGGAAATGCGTCAGCGCCGCGAGCATCCCGGCCACCGGTTTGCCGACCACGTAAATCATCACCAGTCCGGTGAACAGACTGGCGAACAACGGGATGATCAGAATCGGCTTCAGCGCCTCCAGACTTTGCGGCAACGCGACATAACGACTGATCGCCTTGGCCGCGTAGCCTGCGATAAAACCGGCAACGATCCCGCCAATGAAACCGGCGCCCAGGGTGCTCGCCAGCAAACCACCGATCATGCCCGGCGCGAGTCCGGGGCGGTCGGCAATCGACCAGGCGATGTAACCGGCCAGCAACGGCACCATCAATTTGAACGCGGTCTCGCCACCGATCTGCATCAGCGCCGCCGCCAGCGTGCCTTCTTCCTTGAACGCGGTGATGCCGAACACGAACGACAAGGCGATCATCAGACCACCCGCCACCACCATCGGCAGCATGAACGACACACCGGTCAGCAGGTGTTTGTAGACGCCGCTTTTCTCTTGTTTGGCCGGGGCCTTGCCGTCGCTCGCAGCGCTTTCCTGCTTGCCTTCGGCCAGGGCTTTTTTCAGCGTGGCTTCGGACTGCTTCAACGCAATCCCGGTGCCGCAGCGATAGATTTTCTTGCCGGCGAAACGCTCGGTCGCGACTTCGATATCGGCCGCCAGCAGCACCACGTCAGCCTCGGCGATGGCTGCCGCACTCAGCGGATTTCGCGCGCCGACCGAGCCCTGGGTTTCGACTTGCAGGTCGTAGCCCAGACGCTTGGCAGCCTGCTGCAAGGCTTCGGCGGCCATGAAGGTGTGGGCGACGCCGGTCGGGCACGCAGTGACCGCGACCAGTCGCGGCGCTTGCGCGCTGGCAACCACCGGCGGCGCTTCGGCAGCGACGTAAACCTCGGCCTCGACGGCGCCACGCCGCAGTACTTCTTCGACATCCTGCAGGGCTTGCGCCGGTGCAATCCGAAAGACTTTCTTGCCGATGAACCGGGTCATGTCCACCGGTCCCGTGGCCACCAGCAACACCCACTCGGCAGCCTCGATGGTGGCCGCCGACAATTCACGTTCCGGGTGCGCCGCGTCCACCACTTCGACGCTGGTGCTCCAGCCCTGACGCTGGGCCGCGGCATCCAGCAGCCGGGCGCACAGCACACTGGTGACCATGCCGTTCGGGCAGGCCGTGACAATGGCTAACTTCATGACAAACCCTCTTATTGTTCTGTCAGGGGGCGCACGCGCACGCCCTGTTCGAGCTGCGCCAGTTGCGCGGCATCGTGAATACCGAAACCGATCTGGGTCACCGCCTGCGCCGCAATCGCGGTGGCCGTGCGCAGGGTTTGCTCCGGCGTGTCGGCGCTGAGCAGACCGTGGAGCATGCCGGCCAGCAACGAATCGCCGGCCCCGACCGTGCTGGCGACGCTGACTTTCGGCGGCGTCGCATGCAGCGCCGAGCCGACGCTGAACCAGTTCACACCGTCGGCGCCGTGGGAAATCACCACATGCTCGATGCCCTGGGCGTGCAACCGATTGGCCGCTTCAGCCTGAGACGCGTGGGACACCACTTCACAACCCAGCGCATCGGCCAGCTCTTCGGTATTCGGTTTGATCAACCATGGACCGGCCTTGAGCGCTGCGCGCAAAGCTTCGCCGCTGGTGTCCAGAGCGACTTTCAGGCCCAACGTTTTCAAGCGTCCGACCAGTTCGCGCAACCACTGTGCAGTGACTCCGCGCGGCAAGCTGCCCGCAACTACAACCGCGTCATGCCCCGGCGCGATCTGCACCAGTCGATCCAGCAACGCCTGTTGCGCCACTACGCCGACCACCGGCCCCGGGCCGTTGATGTCGGTGATGCGTCCATCCTGCTCAGCGACCTTGATGTTGCTGCGGGTTTCGCCGGGCACCCGGATAAACGCATCGGTGAAGCCACGTTTGGCGAACAGGGTTTCGAAGGCTTGCAGATTGTCTTCGCCGAGAAAGCCGCTGACCGTCAGTTCATGACCGAGGTCGGCCAGCACTTGTGCGACGTTGACGCCCTTGCCGGCGGCGTGGGTATGCATCTCGTCGCTGCGATTGACCTGACCGGCCTCCAGACGTGGCAACTGCACCGTAAGGTCCAGCGCCGGGTTGAGGGTCAGGGTGAGAATCTTGGCCATTACAGGGCCTCCACTAATGCGCGCACTTCGTTGGCGCTGCCCACGGCCAGGGCTTGTTGAGCAAGGGTTTGCGATTGCGTCAGGCTGAGTTCGCGGATGCGCGCCTTGACCTCGGCGATGCTGCGCCCGGAGACGCTCAGTTCATCCACACCGAGGCCGACCAGCACCGGCACCGCCAGCGGATCCGCCGCCAGCTCGCCGCACACACCGACCCATTTGCCATGGGCATGGGCCGCGCGCACGGTGATGTCGATCAGTTGCAGCACCGCCGGGTGCAGGCCGTCAGCCTGGGCGGACAGGGTCGGATGACCACGGTCGATGGCCAGGGTGTATTGGGTCAGGTCGTTGGTGCCGACGCTGAAGAAATCCACTTCCTTGGCCAGGACCGGCGCCAGCAAGGCGGCGGACGGCACTTCAATCATGATCCCCAGTTGCAGGTCAGCAACCGGGATTTCCAGGCGCAGCCGTTCGGTCATGTCGCGGGCCTGACGCCACTCTTCGACGCTGCCGACCATCGGGAACATGATCCGCAATGGTCGGTTGTCCGCCGAACGCAGCAAGGCGCGCAACTGCGCTTCCATGATCTGCGGACGCTGCAAGGTCAGGCGAATCCCGCGTACGCCGAGGAACGGGTTTTCTTCCTTGGCGATCGGCCAGTACGGCAGCGGTTTGTCGCCGCCGACATCGAGGGTGCGCACCACCAGCGGCCGACCGGCGAGGCCGTCGAGGACGCGGCGGTATTCGGCTTCCTGGGTCGCCTCGTCCGGCGCCTGTGGATGAGCCATGAAAATCAGTTCGGTGCGCAACAGACCGATGCCTTCGGCGCCCTGCTCCACCGCGCTGATCACACCGGCGCTTTCACCGATGTTGGCGAACACTTCCACGGCGTGGCCATCGGTAGTGTGCGCCGGTTGATGGCGTTGTTCGGCGGCGGCTTTCAGGCGTTGTTCGCGGGTGTCGCGCTCCTCGCTGGCGCGTTGCAGGGTCGCTGCATCCGCGTCCACATGCAGGCGACCGCGCTGGCCGTCGAGCAGCAGCGGCGTGCCCGGTTTCAGCAGCAATACCGCAGCGCCCGCGCCGACCAGCGCCGGAATCCCCAACGCGCGAGCCACGATGGCACTGTGCGCGGTGGCGCCGCCACGGGCGGTGAGAATCCCCGCGACCCGTGCCGGATCCAGACGCGCTACGTCGGACGGGCCGACCTCATCCATCACCAGAATGTACGGTTGCTCAGGCTCGGCGGGCGTCTGTACGCCACACAGTTGCGCCAGCACCCGGCGGCCAATGTCGCGCAGGTCGGCGGCACGTTCAGCGAGCAACGCGTCCTGCAACGCTTCCTGTTGTTTCGCGGCGGCCTCGATCACGGCCATCCAGGCTGCTTCGGCGCTTTCGCCCTGCTTGAGGCGAGTGTCGACTTCGTCGGTGAGTTCCGGGTCGTCGAGCATTTCCTGGTGGGTGATGAAAATCTCGCGGATCGCCTTGGCCTTGCTGCGTTCGATCAGGCCTTGAATGTCCTGACGCACGTCGGCCAGCGCTTGCTTGAGACGCTCGCGCTCGATGGCAGCGGACTCGCCGCGCAACGGGTAATCGATGGTTTGCTGGACCTGAATGTGCGCCGGGCCGATGGCGATGCCGGGGGCGGCAGGGATCGCTTGCAGCAGACTGCCGGAGGCCGGGGCAGTCAGCACTTCTGCAATGTCCGTAATCACTTCACGCTGTTGACTGACTGCGGGCAACGGTTCGACTTCTTCGCCGAGGCCTTCTTCGATGGCGGCCAGCAACGCCGGCAATGCGTCAGCGGCGATGCTCGGTTCGGCGATAATTTCCAGCACCTGCCCGCGACGGGCGCCGAGGCTCAGCAGTTTGCTCAGGCTTTTCACCGATACCGCGCTGTCCTGACCGTCGACGATGCGCACACGGATTTCGCCGTCAAAACTCTTCGCCAGTTGCGCGAGGATCTTCGCCGGCCGCGCGTGCAGACCATGGGCGTTGGCCAATGCGATACGCGCACTCGGCCAGTCGGCCGGCAACTCACCGCCGAGCACCTCGAGGACTTTGCGGCTGCTGGTGGCGCGGCCCAGTTCATGGCCGCGACCTTCGATCAGCAACGCGCACAACCGCTCAAGCAACGCCTGATGCGCTTCACCGAGACTGGCCAGACAGAACAGACCGCTGAGCGGCTGGCCGAGGTAGCGCATCGGTTTGTCCGGCGTGACGAACGCCAGCCCTGGACGCTTCACGGTCTGTTCGCTGTGCAGCCACCACAGGCCATCGCCCAGCGGCAGCGCTTCAACTTGCTGCAACACCCCTGCGAAACCGTTGCTCACGCAATCGGCCTGGCGCAGCAGACGTGCCCCGCGCCAGACCAATTCTTCGAAATCGTCGGCGGAAACCCCGAGGCCAATCATCTGCGCATCCAGCGCCAGCTCTTGCGGCGCGCCTTGCAGCAGTTTCAGCAGCGCTTCGGGCGAACTCGCGCGGCGCAGGGCCTGACCCAGATCGGTCTCGCCGAGGGCGCGGGTCAGCAGTTGCAGCAGGCGCAGGTGTTCGTCGGATTTGGCGGCGATGCCGATGGCCAGATAAACGATCTGGCCATCGCCCCAGTCCACGCCGTCGGGAAACTGCATCAGGCGCACGCCGGTGGCGAACACCTGATCGCGGGTTTCGGGCGTGCCGTGGGGGATCGCAATGCCTTGGCCGAGGAAGGTCGAACCCTGAGCCTCCCGGGCCTGCAGGCCGGCGAGGTATCCGTCGGCGACCAGACCATCGGCGACCAGATGACTGGCCAGCAATTGCAAAGCGGCGGGTTTATCCACAGCCGACTGGCCCATGGATATCTGCTCTACAGTGAGCTCGAGCATGCGATCTCCTTTTTGGCGCGGTGGTGCGCCAGGTATTGTTTTGAATGGTTGCAGCTTAGGCGCTGTAGGCCATCCTTTTCAGGAGGCAGTTTTGGCGGTTTCACGGCAGAACCGGCCAAAGGCGTCTAAAACGTAGAAAATACGCTTGCTGAAACGTTTAATCTAGATTGATCGGCACGTTACTCGATAATGTCCCATCCTTGAAGTCCAACTTGTCGGATGCGCTGCGACAATGGTCGCCTGCCTGAATCGGGTAGGATTGGCGAAAATGTCGCGGCAAGCTCGAAAAAAAAGGAAATCCCGGGTTGAAACTCAGTGATATCGCGCGGTTGGCCGGAGTGTCCGTGACCACCGCCAGCTACGTCATCAACGGCAAGGCCGAACAGCAACGCATCAGCACCGCCACCGTCGAGCGGGTGCGGGCGGTGGTCGATCTGCACGGCTTTACCCCCAATCCACAGGCGGCCGGGCTGCGCAGTCGGCACACCCGGACCCTGGGTTTTATCCTGCCGGATCTGGAAAACCCCAGTTACGCGCGGATCGCCAAACTGCTGGAGCAAGGCGCCCGTGCGCGGGGCTATCAGCTGCTGATCGCCAGCTCCGACGATGCACCGGACAGCGAGCGGCAACTGCTGCAACTGTTCCGCGCCCGACGCTGCGATGCGTTGATCGTCGCCAGTTGTCTGCCGGCCGGTGACGACAGTTATCGCCAGTTGCAGGCCAAGGGTCTGCCGATCATTGCCATCGACCGGGTGATGGATGCCGAGCATTTCTGTTCGGTGGTCAGCGATGACCGCGAAGCCAGCCTGCACCTGACCGAAAGCCTGCTCGACCCGCAGCCGAAACAGATCGTGCTGCTGGGCGCCCGCCCGGAACTGAGCATCAGCCAGGAACGTGAAGCCGGGTTCAAGCAAGCCCTGGCCGGGTTCAAGGGCGAAGTGCTGATCGAACACGCCGAGTCCTTCAGCCGCGAGTGCGGCAAGCAGTTGATGGAAGAACTCCTGCAACGCCTCGGGCATTTGCCGGATGCGCTGGTGACCACGTCCTACGTACTGTTGCAGGGCGTGTTCGACGCGCTGCATGACTTCCCGTTAAAAAACCGTCCGCTGCGCCTCGGCACATTCGGCGACACCCAGTTGCTCGACTTCCTGCCGCTGCCGGTCAACGCCATGGCCCAGCAGCACCAGTTGATCGCCGACAAGGCGCTGGAACTGGCACTCGCAGCGGTCGAGCAATCGGACTATCAGTCTGGCGTGCAAGCCATTGCCCGTACCTTCAAGCAGCGTATTCACCGGGATTGAGCCGTGGAGCTGATCGACAGCCACACCCATCTGGACTTCCCCGACTTCGACGCCGACCGCGCGGCGCTGCTCACCGAAAGCCGCGCCCTCGGGGTGCGGCGAATGGTGGTGCTCGGGGTCTACGAGGGGAACTGGCAGCGGGTGTGGGATCTGGTGCAAAGCGACGCCGATTTGTACGCTGCGTTCGGATTGCATCCGGTCTATCTCGATCAGCATCGGCCTGAAGACCTGCATGCACTGGGCGATTGGCTGACACGGCTGAAGGGTCATCGGCAGCTGTGTGCGGTCGGCGAAATCGGCCTGGACTACTTCATCGAAACCCTCGACCGCGAACGCCAGCAAGCGCTTTTCGAGGCACAACTACAATTGGCGGCAGATTTTGAACTGCCGGCATTGATCCATGTGCGGCGCAGCCATGCGGCGGTGATCGCCACGCTCAAGCGCTTCAAGCTCAAACGCGCCGGCATCATTCACGCCTTCGCAGGCAGCCGTGAAGAAGCGCGGGAATACATCAAGCTCGGTTTCAAACTGGGTCTTGGCGGTGCGCCAACCTGGCCGCAGGCGTTGCGCATGCACCGGGTGCTGGCCGACTTGCCGCTGGATTCGGTGGTATTGGAAACCGACTCACCGGACATGGCACCCGCCATGTTCCCCGGCGTGCGCAATACGCCGGCGCATTTGCCGGCGATCTGCACGTCACTCGCCGCTTTGATGAACATCGATCCGGAACAACTGGCCGCCGCCAGTACGGCTAACGCTTGCCAACTGTTTCACTGGTAAACAGTCGGCAGGACACGTCAAACCCGGAACGCGCTGATCAATTGCTTCAACTCGACCACCTGCGCCGACAACGCGCGGCTGGCATCTTCGGTCTGATGCGCGCCTTCTGCGGTGCGCTCACCGGCACGGTTGATCTCGACGATGTTCTGGTCAATGTCGTGGGCCACGGCGGTCTGCTGCTCGACGGCGGCGGCGATTTGCTGATTCTGGTCGACGATCATGCCGACAGCGCCGAGGATGTTTTCCAGCGCCTGCTGGACCTTTTCTGACTGCCCCACCGTGCCGTTGGCCATCTGATGGCTGACGCCCATGGCCTTCACCGCCGCACCGACGCCACCGTGAAGCTTGGCGATCATCTGCTCGATTTCTTCGGTCGATTGCTGAGTGCGTTTGGCCAGCGTCCGGACTTCGTCAGCGACCACGGCAAAACCGCGCCCCTGTTCGCCAGCCCGCGCAGCCTCGATCGCGGCATTGAGCGCCAGCAGGTTGGTCTGTTCGGCGATGCTCTTGATCACTTCCAGAACGCGGCTGATCGACTGACTGTCGCTGGCCAACTGGTTGATCACCAGCACCGACTGATCGATTTCGCTCGCCAGTGCCGCGATGCTGCCCTGCTGCGATTCCACCAGTCCGCGACCACTGATGGTTTCGTCGTTCACGCTGTGGGCGCTGCTGACCGCGGCCGCCGCACTGCGTGCCACCTCCAGCGACGTTGCCGACATCTGGTTCATCGCCGTCGCCACTTGTTCGATCTGTGTGCGTTGCCCGGCGACCGCCTGATTGCTTTGCGCCGAGACGTTTTCCACCTGCCCCGCCTGCCGCTCGACCTCGCCAACGGTGTGGCCGACCCGTTCGATCAGGTCATGGATCTTCCTCACCGTACCGTTGAACACTTCGCCCAACTCGCCGAGTTCATCGCGGCTGTTGGCGCGGAAATTCACCGTCATGTCGCCTGCCGCCACCTTGTCCATCATTGCGCCGAGGTTTTTCAGGGTGGCGCGGGTCGAGGCATAGAAGCCACCGTAGAGATAGAAAATCAGCACGAACACCAGCGACAACGCCACGGCTTGCAGCACCATGTGCGTACGATTTTGCCCCAGGCGCTGTTGCAATTGGGTGTCGAGGAATTTCAGGGTGGCGTCGTTGAGCTGATAGGTCTGGTCCATCAGCCCGGTGACCTGGTCATAAAACCCCTGCCATGGAGCGTCGAGGGTTTCGGCCATCACCACTTGTTCTTCGATCAGTGTGCCGGCCTGTTTCAGCGATGCCTTGCTGGCATCGGCCGGTGCACTCAGGGAATCACGGGCGGCTTTGCTGGAGCCCAGCGCGTCCTGCAATTTCAGGCCATATTCGGCCTGAAGTTTTTCGATCTGCACCAGCAACTCGTCGAAGCGGGTGCTCGACGAACTGTTGAGAAAGCCCTGGCCCAATGAATACGAGCCCATCGCCCGACCTTCGCCCAAGGCCTGGGTGATGGCCGGCGTGGTCGCGGTGATCAGCTCGCTGAGCTGGCGTATGTCGCTCTGATTGTCGCGACTCAATCCGGCCTGACTGGCCACGATCTGGCTGAAAATCTGCGCATTGCCCAGCAGTTTGCCGATCAGCGCACTTTTGCTTTGCAGGGAGTTTTCCGCTTGCTGGGCCTTGAAGGCGGCGATCATTTCATCGCGCTTGGTCTCGAAGAACTTGATCTGCTCCGGATCCTCCGTCATGGGCGTCAGCCCTTGCAGGCGCGCCAGGACGTTTTGCTCAAGGCTGGTGATCTGCGCCTCGACATTGCCGGCCTTGCCGGACTGGCCGAGGGTGACATTGATCTGCACCAGATTGTTGAGGGTTTCCAGATCCCGGCGCAGGGTCAGGCTGCTGCCCAGCAGATCGAGGCTCTGCAGCTCCACCCGGGTGCCCTGGAATTCACGGTAGGAATCGCGCACCAGATAGAAATTGGTCACCAGCATCGGCACCAGGAACAGCACGCTGATCAGGCTGAACTTCATGCCGAAGCTCAAGCGGTTCATCAGCGAGACGGCGGGATAGAGCAAGCTCTTCACTGGAAGTCTCCCTTGGTTTTTTCTTGTTTTTATTGGCAGGCGCGGGGCGACAGCAGATAGCCACTATCGGGCGCCATCTCTGTATAGCTCAAATCGAAGGGAGGTTTTGTAACTTAAGGTTAACGAGGGGGATTGCCCCCCTCGTCACGCGAACGGCCTACGCCAGCACTGTCCACAGGGCAAATCCGGCATACCACAACACCGCCGCCCGCAGCAGCAGTTCCCACAGGCAGTCGAGGGTGTTGATGCCTTCGGGACCAACAGCGGCCGGCGGGATTTCCCCGGCAGCCAGCCCGACCTTGTTGATCAGTTGGGCGGCGCTGATGTTCCAGTTCAGCAGTTCGTGCAGCATCACCCGGCTGACCGCGACGAAGTTGCCGACCAGAGCAAGACTCGCCGCCAGCAGGCGTACCGGCACCCAGTCGAAGGCGTGGCGCAGTTGCCCTGCCCGTTCCGCCACCGCCGGGTTCTGGGCATTTTCTTCCGCCAGCGCCAGCAAGCGATAGCTCAGCGCCGCGACCGGGCCGAGCAGGAAGTACCAGAAAATCACCGCAAAGAAACTCTGGTAGGCCTGCCACAACAGATGCCGTTGCACTTGCTCCAGCAATTGCTCGCCGCTTTCGGCGCAGATGTTCAGATCACGCTTGGCCACATGGGCGGCGGCCTGCAGATCCTCACGGCGCCAGGCGTCGCGAAACGGCCCGAGTTCGCCGAGCAGGTCACCCCGCCCCAGGCTGTAAATCACCACCAGCAAATGCACCGGCAACGCCAGCAGACCGTAGGCCACCGGGTCCAGCACCACCAGCAGCAATCCCAGCAGCGCTACCGGCAACAGAACCAGAACGGTCAGCACCAGCCACGGCTGTTTGGCCAGCCCGCCGGTTTCCAGCTTGTGCAGTTCGCGGATCCATCCGCCATCGCGTTGAACCCGTTGGCGCAGGGCCGAGAACTTCTCGATCCATACCGCCAGCAGTAACACCAGAAAACTCATTGTCCTTCCTCTTGTGCCAGGGCGGCGCGGTAGCGTGCCCAGTCGAATGCGGGTCCGGGGTCGGTCTTGCGTCCGGGGGCGATGTCGCTGTGCCCGCAGATGCGCTCGACGGTGATCGCCGGAAACGCCGCCTGTATCTGCCGGGTCAGCACGGTCAGCGCCTGGTACTGCGCATCGGTGAACGGCAGATCATCGGTGCCTTCCAGCTCGATGCCTACGGAAAAATCGTTACAGGTTTCCCGTCCCTCGAACACCGAAACGCCGGCATGCCAGGCACGCTCAAGACAGGAGACAAACTGGGTCACCTTGCCGTCACGTTCGATCAGAAAATGCGCAGACACGCGCAGGTCGGCGATCCCGGCAAAGTAGGGATGTTCCGTGACATCCAGACGATTCTGGAAAAATTCCTGCACCTTGCCGGTGGCGAACTGCGCCGGCGGCAGGCTGATGTTGTGGATGACCAACAGGGAGACTTCGCCCGCCGGGCGTTCATTGAAGTTGGGCGAAGGGCAGACCTGCACCCCGTGACACCACCCGCTTGCGGGATCCAACTGCATACCGATTCCTTCAACGCCGACTGTGTTGGCGACCAGTATGCCGTGATCGGCTCCCGGCGCGCGATCACTTGCCGCGATTGAGCCGCCGCAGATTGCCGATTACCGACTCCAGCGCACGGTCGAACAACAAGGTGTCGTCCAGCGTCCGCACCGCGCCGCGACGGAATGCCAGGGCCAGTTCAGTGCGGTCGCGCTCCAGCACTTTCATCCCGGTGCGGTCGACGAACACGTACTTGTTGGTGGCCTCGATGATCGCCGCCAGCTTGCAGCGCAGGGTGTGTTCTTCGTCTTCTTCGAACGCCACCCAACTGCCCAGGCGCAACTGATCGACCTGACGCAAACCTGCGTCGTCGGCCGGCAAACGCGCCGGCGTGCGTGGCTGAAGGCCATCGTCGGCCATCTGCAAGACAATCGCCTGCGACACTTCAATCATTTCCGGCAATGCGGTTTGATCCGGCTCGCTGGACGGTTCGAGCAGGCGCACATGCAGCGCTTCCAGTTCACTGAAGAAGCCGCTGGTGGCAAACGGATCGAAGGCCGAACTGCTCAGGCCGTCGCGCAATGACTTGAGCAACCCCGGCACCAGTGCCAGCAGACGCAGACCGGCTTCGGCGTCGTCTTGGCGCTGCACGCTCCAGATCAATTGCTCCATGGTCTGCACGTCGGCCTGCCACTCGGCAGACTGATCGCCGTGCTTGAGGCAGGTCAGCAGCAATACCTTGCTCCAGGCCTCCTGCACGAACGTCACCACCGACGGTGGCAAGACTTTGCCCAGCAACGCCTGATTCAGCGCCTGCTCGACACGCTGGCGGGCCAGTTCGGTTTTCGCCCGGCCCTCTTCGGCATCGCGTAAACGCTGTTCAAGCAATTCGCTGCGACGGCGTTCGTCACTGGTGAACGCGAGGAAGTCCGCCAGCAACTCGGAAAAAATCGCCGGGTCATCGTCGAAATCCGTCAGCAGGCGCTGCACCACTTGCTCGATGCGCAGGTACAGGCTGTCGCGCGCATTGCCGTCACACTCGCCCCAGCCCATCGCCGCTTCGGCGATTTCATTGAGCAGGCGGCGCGCCGGGTGGCTGCTGCGGCTGAAGAAGCTTTTGTCGATCACCGCGACCTTCAACATCGGGATCTGCAACCGGGCGATCAGTGCCTTGAGCGAATCCGGCAGATTGCGATCATCCAGGATGCAGTCGAATACCATCGCCACCAGATTGATCACGTCCTCGTCCGCCCCGCCGACGATTCGTGATTTGCCGCTGCGTACGCTCACTCGGGTCAGCAATTGTTCAAGCTGATGGCGCAGATCGAAATCGTCCTGCACCGCCAGCGCCGGCACGTATTGCTGCAGGTGCGAGAGCAGGCGCAGCAGGTCGCGGGTGGAAATCGGTTGGGCGGGAGCGCTGGGTTCAAGGGTCGGCGCAACGGTGCCGCGCACGTGCAGCAGCAACTCCTGCAACGCGGTGAAGACTTCCTGCACGCCGGCATCGGTCTGGGTTTTGTCGACGCCCTCGAATTCGCTCTGCACGCTGGCCACAGCCTGATCGAGGGCGCGACGGGCCGGCGCCGGCTTGAGCTCGGGCAACACGCCCGTGGCGATCAGCAGTTGATTGGCTTCGGCGTAAAGTTGATCGGTATCGGCCAGCACATAGCGCTCGAACAGTTTGAGCAGGATCAGTTTGACCTTGATCTCCACGCCCAGATTGCGCCCGGCCTGCAGGAAGTATTCGCAAAGCATCGCCGGGCCCAGCGGGTTGTATTGATCGTCCAGGGTCTTGCCCAACAGCGCATTGAATCGCGCGGTCAGTTGGTCGAGGGCGAACCCGTCGCGATTCAGCACGCGGCCGACCATGGTTTCGACCGCGACGTTGCGCTCCATGTCGTCGGTGCGCGCGGTAGTGTCCTCATTCTGCAAGGCATGAGAGAGGACGGTGGGGACGGGATCGAATTGAGTGAGGCCGACAAAGGCTTCGAAAAATTGCTCGAGAAAGCCGCGCTCGATGTTCTTGCGCTTGAGGCGCAGGTCGCGCATGGCTTCGAAGAAAATGTTCTGTTCGACGTCGTTGCGTGCCCGGTCGGCCATTTCGAACAGGGTGTCGTCGGCGTTATCGAACAGTTCCTGCAAACCGTTGCGCAGGCGCTGGGCAGCCTTGTCGCGAACCTGAAGCAGAATCACAGGCAGGCGGGCGAGCGGCGAGTGAGTCGCCTGATCGGTAGTGGCCTTGTGCAGAGGCACTACATTCCCGTCGTTGTGCATCCAAGCCTCCTGAAACGGTGATTCGCCGACGTCAAAGTCATGGCGTCAAATGCAAGGCGGATTATCTTGCAAAAGATGTCCCCGGCGCCAGAGCCGTCAGGGTTTCCCCTATGCGCCGACACCTTGCAGTGACCACGACAGGAACGGGTTTGCTCAAAGAAAATCGACCGGATGCAGCGCTGCGTGGCTGTTCTCGCCTTGGGTTGGCCGACGCCATGCCCCTATAATCGGGCCACTTAGTTTGTGGAGCCCGTTATGCCGAATCTACGTCTCGCCGATTTGACCGCCGAAATCGAAGCCAACGTGCGCCGTGCGTTGCTCGAAGACATCGGCAGCGGCGACATCACCGCGCAACTGATCCCGGCCGAACGCCTGGCCAAAGCCACCATCATCACCCGCGACGCCGCCGTCATCAGTGGCACAGCCTGGGTCGATGCGGTGTTTCGTCAGCTCGATCCACGGGTGGCGGTGCATTGGCAGGTGCGCGATGGCGAACGGGTTTCGCCGAATCAGCCGCTGTTTCATCTGGAAGGCCCTGCCCGTTCGCTGCTGACCGGTGAGCGCAGCGCCCTGAACTTCCTGCAATTGTTGTCAGGCGTAGCGACCCGCGCGCAGTACCTTGCGGACTTCGTTGCCGAGACGTCGGTGAAACTGCTCGACACCCGCAAGACCCTGCCGGGCCTGCGTCTGGCGCAGAAATATGCGGTCACCTGCGGCGGCTGCCATAACCACCGCATCGGCCTGTACGACGCGTTCCTGATCAAGGAAAACCACATCGCCGCCAGCGGTGGCATCCCGCAGGCCATTGCCGCCGCGCACAAGATCGCCCCGGGCAAACCGGTGGAAATCGAAGTGGAAAGTCTGGAGGAGCTGAAGGAGGCGCTGGCCGCCGGTGCCGATATCATCATGCTCGACGAACTGAGCCTCGATGACATGCGCGAAGCCGTGCGCCTGAACGGCGGCAAGGCAAAACTGGAAGCCAGTGGCGGCATCAACGAAAGCACGCTGCTGCCGATCGCTCAGACCGGGGTGGACTACATCTCGATCGGCGCGATGACCAAGGATGTGAAGGCCGTGGACCTGTCGATGCGCCTGAGCATTTAAGGGCAGCGGCAAGATGCGAGCTACAAGCTGCAAGCCAAAGCGGTTGTGCTTTTACTTGTAGCTTGCGGCTTGTAGCTGGCAGCTCTCGTCAAACGACGAGATTGTTCATCTCGCAGTACTCTTCCCACTCGACGCCCAACACTTCAGCCGCTTCCTTGTGCAGCTCCAGGCGCTTGGCCTCGAACTCTTCAGGGGTGCTGGTGTACTTGAGGGTCAATTCCCAAGGCTGCAGACCCTGGGCTTCGGCTTCGTCTTCGAACGCCCACTGGATCTGGTCTTTCTGATCATCGGGACTCAGGTCCTTGATCTCTTCCTTCAGATCCGGAACATCCAGGATGTATTTTCTAAGCGCTTCTTCGTGACGTTGCTCTTGAGTTAATTCGGTCATGGCGTTCTCGCTGATCATGGGAATGGAGGATGGATCTGGATCATCAAGGATCTCTCTGACGCGGACTGTCCGGCCTTCGGAACCATTCGGGATCATCTGAAAACTGCTAAGCGATGCTCATGCAGGCACCGAATATAGGACGTTTGCATGACGAATTACACGGCTCTTTACATCTCTCCCACAAAAAGTTGACCTGTGGAACATAAATGCCGGTTCAAAAGGATTGGGGAGAGGTGGTGCCCGAGACAGGAATCGAACCTGCGACCTTCGCGTTACGAGTGCGCTGCTCTACCGGCTGAGCTACACGGGCGGTGGGCTAAACCTAGCACTGGTCTTGCAGGTCGGCAACTTCGTCGAATGACTCGATATTTCACGGACAAAAAAATGCCCCGCCGTTTTCACGGCGGGGCATTTTCATTGCGCTAGGACTGCGGGTGATTAAACGCCCGAAGCCTTGGCAGCTGCAACGTCTTTGATGGACAGCTTGATACGGCCGCGGTTGTCCACGTCCAGTACCAGCACTTCCACTTCCTGGCCTTCTTTCAGGATGTCGGTCACTTTCTCTACGCGAGCGTCGCTCAGCATCGAGATGTGAACCAGACCGTCCTTGCCCGGCAGGATATTGACGAATGCGCCGAAGTCGACGATGCGCTCAACCTTGCCGACGTAGATCTTGCCGATCTCGGCCTCTGCGGTGATACCCAGAACGCGCTGACGTGCTGCTTCAGCCGCTTCCTTGGTTTCGCCGAAGATCTTGATCGAGCCGTCGTCTTCGATGTCGATCGAAGCCTTGGTCTCTTCGCAGATCGCACGGATGGTCGCGCCGCCTTTACCGATAACGTCACGGATCTTGTCGGTGTCGATCTTCATCGCGATCATGGTCGGAGCGTTGGCCGACAGTTCGGTACGCGACTGGCCGATGATCTGGTTCATCTGACCGAGGATGTTCAGGCGCGCTTCCAGGGCTTGGCCCAGAGCGATTTCCATGATCTCTTCGGTGATGCCCTTGATCTTGATGTCCATCTGCAGCGCGGTCACACCTTTGGCGGTACCGGCAACTTTGAAGTCCATGTCGCCCAGGTGGTCTTCGTCACCCAGGATGTCGGTCAGAACAGCGAATTTCTCGCCTTCTTTAACCAGACCCATGGCGATACCGGCAACCGGCGCCTTCATCGGAACACCAGCGTCCATCAGGGCCAGGGAAGCGCCGCAAACGGAAGCCATCGAGCTCGAACCGTTGGACTCGGTGATTTCCGATACCACACGGATGGTGTACGGGAACACGTCAGCGGCTGGCAGCATCGCCGAAACCGAACGACGGGCCAGACGGCCGTGACCGATTTCACGACGACCGGCGCCACCCATGCGACCACACTCGCCCACCGAGAACGGAGGGAAGTTGTAGTGCAGCATGAACGGGTCTTTTTTCTCGCCTTCCAGAGTGTCCAGCAGTTGTGCGTCACGGGCGGTGCCCAGCGTCGCGACGACCAGAGCCTGGGTTTCACCACGGGTGAACAGTGCCGAACCGTGGGTCTTCGGCAGAACGCCGACTTCGATGTTCAGCGGACGTACGGTGCGGGTGTCGCGACCGTCGATACGTGGCTTGCCGTTAACGATGTTTTCGCGAACGGTGCGGTATTCGATTTCGCCGAAAGCGGCTTTGACGTCGGCAGCCGAAGGTTGGCCTTCTTCACCGGACAGCTTGGCAACAACCTGATCACGCAGCTCGCCCAGACGCGCATAACGGTCGGCCTTGATGGTGATGGTGTAAGCCTGGGAGATCGCTTCGCCGAACTCGGAACGGATAGCAGCCAGCAGCTCGGTGGCTTCTGGAGCAGGTGCCCAGGTCCAGGTTGGCTTGGCAGCTTCGGCAGCCAGTTCTTTAACGGCGTTGATTACGACCTGGAACTCGTCGTGAGCAAACAGTACTGCGCCCAGCATCTGGTCTTCGGTCAGCTCTTTGGCTTCCGATTCAACCATCAGCACGGCGTCCGAAGTACCGGCAACAACCATGTCCAGGCTCGAGGCAGCTTGCTGCTCGTAGGTCGGGTTCAGCAGGTAGCCGGTGCTTTCGTGGAAAGCAACGCGAGCGGCGCCGATCGGGCCGTCGAAAGGAATGCCGGAGATCGCCAGGGCTGCCGAGGTACCGATCATCGCAGCGATGTCCGGATCGGTCTTTTTGCTGGTGGAAACGACGGTGCAGACAACCTGCACTTCGTTCATGAAACCTTCCGGGAACAGCGGACGGATCGGACGGTCGATCAGTCGGGAAGTCAGGGTTTCCTTCTCGGAAGGACGGCCTTCACGCTTGAAGAAACCGCCAGGGATCTTACCGGCAGCGTAAGTCTTTTCCTGGTAGTGAACGGACAGAGGGAAGAAGCCCTTGCCCGGATCGGCTTGCTTGGCACCAACTACGGTCACCAATACGCTGACGTCGTCGTCAACGGTGACCAATACTGCGCCGGAGGCCTGACGGGCGATACGGCCAGTCTCGAGGGTAACGGTCGACTGACCGAACTGGAATTTTTTGATTACCGGGTTCACGGTGTCCTACCTTCTTTGTGGCTCTTGGGGGAACTGGTTTCTTGCGAAATTCTTGGGCAATGCCGGGAATCGGCCCGACGCCTGTCCAGGGTAAAACGTGTATCCAGATAAAACTTGAGGCTGGGAGCCTGCCGGACGCCGGCGGAAACCCGCTGACATCTGACAGACAACCAACCTCATAGCGCAATCGCTGATTAGCGACGCAGACCCAGGCGAGCGATCAGAGCGCTGTAACGGCTCACGTCCTTGCCTTTCAGGTAGTCCAGCAGCTTGCGACGCTGGTTAACCATGCGGATCAGACCACGACGGGAGTGGTGGTCTTTACCGTTGGCCTTGAAGTGACCTTGCAGTTTGTTGATGTTGGCGGTCAGCAGTGCAACTTGCACTTCTGGCGAACCAGTGTCACCAACAGCTTGCTGGTAGTCGGCAACGATTTGAGCTTTTTCTTGAACGTCGAGAGCCATGAGGCAATCCTTTTATCAGGAAACCGTTTCAAAAACAGTTTCAACAGGCCAGGGACAAATCCCTGTATCTATAAATGAGTAGTGACCGTGCCTGTTGACAGCCACACTCGCCGGCCTGCTGTTACACAGACCGGTTTCCGGTCATTCTGACCGAATCAGTCGACGCGGCGCGATGCGCCCGTCTTCGCTCACTTCACCGATACCGATGAAGCGACCGTTGTGATCCTGTACCCGCACCATGCCGAACTTCGGAGCATCCGGGGCACGTACCGGCTGGCCGTTGAGCCAGTAGAACGCGCTCGCTTCCGAGAACTGCAGCAACGGCCAATCCTGCAGGCCGCTGTCCGATGGCATCAGGAAGCGGTCGACCGCTTCGTTGCCGCCTTCGGCATGTACCGCTTCCAGCTCTTCGAGGGTCACGGTCTGCGCCAGGGTGAAAGGCCCGGCCTGGGTACGACGCAGTTCAGCGACGTACGCACCACAACCGAGTTGCTCACCGATATCCTCCACCAGGGTGCGAATATAGGTGCCCTTGCTGCAATCCACCGCAAGACGCGCAGTATCGCCTTCGAAGGCCAGCAATTCCAAGCGCGCAATAGTAACAGAACGCGGTTCGCGCTCCACTACTTCGCCTGCACGGGCCAACTTGTACAGCGGCTGGCCATCACGCTTGAGAGCGGAGTACATCGGCGGTATCTGACTGATTTGCCCACGAAATTTCGGCAGAACCGCTTCAATGTCGGCCTGACCAACGGTCACCGGACGCTCCTGCAAAACCTCACCTTCGGCGTCCGCCGTGGTGGTGGTCTTGCCCAGTTGCGCCAGGGTTTCGTAACCCTTGTCGGAATCGAGCAGATACTGCGAGAACTTGGTCGCCTCGCCAAAGCACAGCGGCAGAACGCCGGTGGCCAGGGGATCGAGACTGCCGGTGTGACCGGCCTTCTCGGCGTTGAGCAACCAGCGGACCTTCTGCAACGCGGCGTTGGAGGTGAACCCCAGCGGCTTGTCGAGCAGGATGATGCCGCTGACGTTACGACGGATACGTTTGACCTGAGCCACCGAGTTACTCCTTGGTGTCTTCGGGTTCTGCCGCAGCCACGTGCTGATTGTCCTCAGCCACGGCGCGCTCGATCAGGGCCGACAGGTGCGCACCCCGCACGACGCTTTCGTCGTAGTGGAAGTGCAATTGCGGCACGCTGCGCAGCTTCATTTCGCGGGCCAGCTGCATGCGCAGGAAACCGGCAGCAGCGTTGAGCACCTTGATGCTTTGCGCGATGTCTTCAGCGTTGTCCTGCCCCATCACGGTGATGAAGATCTTCGCGTGACCGACGTCACGGCTGACTTCCACAGCGGTAATGGTGACCAGACCGACGCGCGGGTCTTTGACTTCACGACGGATCAGTTGGGCCAGCTCACGCTGCATCTGATCGCCGATACGTTGGGTACGGCTGTATTCTTTTGCCATGATTTGTTACCTGTTACTGCCCCGCGGTGAAACCCGCAAGGTCTGAAAGCGGCAAACGCCCGGCCTGACAAAAGCCAGACCGGGCGTTGCGTTTAGAGTCCTGACGCCGTGCCGCGCACTTGCATGCGGCGGCCCGACGTGGCCCTTGAAGTGCGCGAGTCAGAGGCTGCGAGCAACCTGAACCTTCTCGAAGACTTCGATCTTGTCGCCGACTTTGACGTCGTTGTAGCTCTTCACGCCGATACCGCACTCCATGCCGGCACGTACTTCGGAAGCGTCATCCTTGAAGCGGCGCAGGGATTCCAGCTCGCCTTCGAAGATAACGATGTCTTCACGCAGTACACGGATCGGACGGTTACGGTGAACAGTACCCTCGATCACCATGCAGCCGGCGATGGCGCCGAACTTAGGCGAACGGAACACGTCACGGACTTCGGCCACACCGAGGATGTTCTCACGAACGTCGCTGCCAAGCATGCCGGTCAGGGCTTTCTTGACGTCTTCGATGATGTCGTAGATCACGTTGTAGTAACGCATGTCCAGACCTTCCTGCTCGACGATCTTCCGTGCGCCGGCATCGGCACGCACGTTGAAGCCGAACAGTACAGCGTTGGAAGCCAGTGCCAGGTTGGCATCGGATTCGGTGATACCACCGACGCCGCCACCGACCACGCGCACTTGCACTTCGTCGTTGCCCAGGCCGTTCAGAGCGCCCTGCAAGGCTTCCAGCGAACCACGGACGTCGGATTTGAGGACGATGTTGAGCGTCTTCTTCTCTTCCTGACCCATGCTTTCGAAGATGTTTTCCAGCTTGCCGGCGTGAGCGCGAGCCAGTTTGACTTCGCGGAACTTGCCTTGACGGAACAGAGCCACTTCACGGGCTTTCTTCTCGTCGGCAACCACGCTCATCTCGTCGCCAGCGTCAGGCGTACCGTCCAGGCCGAGGATCTCGACCGGAATGGCCGGGCCCGCTTCCTTGATCGGCTTGCCGTTCTCGTCGAGCATGGCGCGCACGCGGCCATAGTTCGAGCCGACCAGCACCATGTCGCCTTGACGCAGCGTACCGTCCTGAACCAGAACAGTCGCCACCGGGCCACGGCCCTTGTCCAGACGCGATTCAACCACGACACCACGGCCAGGAGCCGATGGAGTGGCAGTCAGTTCGAGGACTTCGGCTTGCAGCAATACAGCTTCAAGCAGTTCGTCGACGCCGGTACCCATCTTCGCCGAAACCGGAACGAATGGAGTGTCGCCACCCCAGTCTTCGGAGGTCACGCCGTGGGCCGACAGTTCGCTACGGATGCGATCGAGATCTGCACCCGGCTTGTCGATCTTGTTCACCGCAACTACCAGCGGAACGCCAGCAGCAACAGCGTGCTGAACAGCTTCGATGGTTTGTGGCATCACGCCGTCGTCCGCCGCAACCACCAGGATCACGATGTCCGTCGCCTTGGCACCACGGGCACGCATGGCGGTAAACGCGGCGTGACCAGGGGTGTCGAGGAAGGTGACCATGCCGCGTTCGGTTTCAACGTGGTATGCACCGATGTGCTGGGTGATACCGCCGGCTTCGCCAGCAGCTACCTTGGCACGACGGATGTAGTCGAGCAGCGAGGTCTTACCGTGGTCAACGTGACCCATTACGGTCACAACCGGCGCACGAGGAACTGCTTCACCTTCGAACTTCAGGGACTCGGCCAGGGAATCTTCCAGAGCGGTGTCGCTGACCAGGGTCACTTTGTGGCCCAGTTCTTCGGCTACCAGTTGAGCAGTTTCCTGATCAAGCACCTGGTTGATGGTCGCTGGAGTACCCAGTTTGAACATGAACTTGATGATTTCGGCAGCTTTAACCGACATCTGCTGAGCGAGATCGCCAACAGTGATGGTTTCGCCGATCTTCACTTCACGCACGACAGGACCGGTAGGGCTCTGGAAACCGTGGGCGTTGCGTTTCTTCAGCTTGGCCTTGCCGCGACCGCCGCGACGGAAGCCATCGCTTTCTTCATCGGTAGTACGTGGCGCCACACGTGGAGCCGGAGCCTTTTCCTTGACCGATGCGCGATGCGGAGCGTTTTTGCGCTCGCCATCACCACCGCCACGACGGTTGTTGTCGTCGGCACGTGGTTTGTCCGGACGGCGCTGTTCGTCACGCTTGCGAGTGTCGGCAGCTGGGGCAGCAGCCACAACCGGCGCGGCTTCGCGCACTGGTTCGGCCACTGGCGCAGGTGCAGCGACGGCTTCGGCAGGAGCGGACGGCGCAGCAGGCTGGCGACGCGCTTCTTCTTCGGCGCGAACGCGGGCTTCTTCTTCAGCCTTCTGACGGGCAGCATTTTCTACTGCGCGACGTTCATCCAGTTCACGCTTGCGCTCGGCTTCGATTTCTTCCGGGCTACGCTGTACGAAAACTTTCTTCTTGCGGACTTCAACGCTGATGCTTTTGCTGCCAGCCACACGCAGGGTGCTGGTGGTTTTACGCTGCAGCGTGATCTTGCGTGGTTCTTCCACTTTCGCCTTGTGGCTGCTTTTCAAGTGGGTCAGCAGGGATTGCTTCTCACTGTCAGTCACATTTTCTTCGGCGGCGGTGTGCGGCAGACCTGCCTCACGCATCTGCTGCAACAGGCGCTCTACCGGTGTTTTGACCTCATCGGCCAGTTGTTTCACCGTGACTTGCGTCATGCACTTCTCTCCTCAGGCCGCGCCTAATTACTCGAACCAGTGGGCTCGGGCGGCCATGATCAACTTGCCGGCACGATCATCGTCAATGCCGTCGATGTCGAGCAGGTCGTCAATAGACTGCTCGGCCAGGTCTTCGCGGGTAATTACGCCGCGCACCGCCAGTTCCATCGCCAAATCCTTGTCCATACCCTCAAGCGAGAGCAGGTCTTCGGCCGGATGGGCGTCTGCCAGCTTTTCCTCAGTAGCGATGGCATTGGTCAACAAGCGATCCTTGGCACGAGCGCGAAGCTCGTTGACGATGTCTTCGTCAAAGCCGTCGATGTTGAGCATTTCTTCCAACGGTACGTAGGCAATCTCTTCCAGGCTGGTGAAGCCTTCGTCTACCAGCACCTGAGCCAGCTCTTCGTCGACTTCCAGCTCGTCGATGAAGTTGCGCAGGATGTCGCCGGTTTCCGCTTGTTGCTTAGCCTGGATGTCCGATTCGGTCATCACGTTCAGGGTCCAGCCAGTCAGCTGGCTCGCCAGACGCACGTTCTGACCACCACGACCGATGGCCTGAGCCAGATTGTCTGCGCCAACGGCGATATCCATGGCATGGGCATCTTCGTCAACGATGATGGCCGCCACTTCTGCCGGCGACATGGCATTGATCACGAACTGAGCCGGGTTGTCGTCCCACAGGACGATATCGACACGCTCGCCACCCAACTCGCCCGACACGGCCTGGACGCGCGAACCGCGCATACCGATGCACGCGCCTTGCGGGTCGATGCGTTTGTCCTTGGAGCGGACAGCGATCTTGGCACGCGAACCCGGATCACGGGATGCGGCCATGACTTCGATCAGGCCTTCAGCGATTTCCGGCACTTCGATACGGAACAGCTCGATCAGCATTTCCGGCGCGGTACGCGACAGGATCAGCTGAGGGCCGCGGTTCTCGGTGCGGATTTCCTTGAGCAGCGCACGCAGACGCACGCCAACACGGAAGGTTTCGCGAGAGATGATGTCTTCACGGGCCAGCAACGCTTCAGCGTTATTACCCAGGTCGACGATCACGTTGTCGCGGGTCACTTTCTTCACGGTGCCGGAGATGATTTCTCCCAGGCGCTCGCGATAAGCGTCAACCACTTGAGCGCGCTCGGCTTCGCGCACTTTCTGCACGATGACCTGCTTGGCGGTCTGCGCAGCGATGCGGCCGAACTCGATGGACTCGATCTTTTCTTCAACGACGTCGCCAACCTTGGCGCCAGGGTGCGTTTCAGCAACCTTGCTCGGCCAGGTTTCGATGGCCGGATCATCGAGATCATTCTCTTCGACGACCGTCCAGCGACGGAAAGTTTCGTAAGAACCGGTGTGGCGGTTGATTTCCACACGCAGATCAACTTCGTCTTCAAAACGCTTTTTGGTAGCAGTGGCCAGAGCCAGCTCCAGCGCTTCAAAAATTACGCTTGCCGGTACACCCTTTTCATTGGATACCGACTCAACAACCAGCAGTACTTCTTTGCTCATCGTACGCCTCGCCTTTCGCAAGCCATTGGATCCGCGGGATCCGCGTCTCAGTCAAAACTGGGAATAATGTTGGCCTTGTCGATCATATCGATCGGCAACAGGAACTCATGGTCATCTACCTGCACCACGACGTCCTGCTCTTCTACACCGCGCAGAAGGCCCTGAAAGTTGCGTCGACCTTCGAAAGGCGAGCGCAGCTTGATCTTCACTTGTTCACCGACATATTTGGCAAACTGCTCAAGAGTGAACAGTGGGCGTTCCATGCCTGGCGAGGAAACTTCAAGGGTGTATTCAACGGAGATCGGATCTTCAACATCCAGCACACCGCTGATCTGACGGCTGACGATGGCGCAATCGTCCACCAGTACGCCGCCTTCCTTATCGATATAAACGCGCAACATTGAGTGGCGACCTTGAGCCGAAAACTCAATACCCCAGCATTCATAGCCTAGGGCCACGACCACCGGGGCCAGCAAGGCCTGCAACTCTTCTAGCTTGCTCGACACCTGAACCCCCTCGTGCATGTATGTGCATGCTATGCAAAATAAAAAAATGGGCGAAACGCCCATCCTTGAAACGCCGTCGAACAGCGGCGTCGAAAGTGTCCAGCTAACAAAAAGCCCCTTAAAAGGGGCTCCTTAAACTGGTTGCGGGGGCCGGATTTGAACCGACGACCTTCGGGTTATGAGCCCGACGAGCTACCAGACTGCTCCACCCCGCGACAAAGCTGGGGCGGAAGTATACGACCGATCCCTTATAGGGTCAATGTAACCTTCCACCTGCAAGAAAGCCCGCAACAGCGGGCTCTCCTGACTAATTGGTACCGAGAAGGGGACTCGAACCCCTACACCCTATGGGCACAACCACCTCAAGGTTGCGTGTCTACCAATTCCACCACCTCGGCAATACTACGTTTGAAACTCTTCTTACTTCTGCTCTTGAGCTGGAGGTACGTCAGTCGCTGGAGTAGCCGACTTTTGCTCTTGAAGCACCGGGACATCATCAGAAGCCGGTTGTTGCTTTGGAACTTCCAACACTGCCGGGTTTGGCAAACCTGCTTGAGTCAGCAGATGAGCCTTCTCTTTAGCAAAGTATCCTAACCCCAAGCTGGTTATGAAGAAACCGGCGGCAAGTATAGCAGTAAACTTACTAAGAAAGGTAGAGGAACCTTGGCTTCCGAACACAGTATTTGAAGCACCTGCTCCGAAAGACGCGCCAGCATCCGCACCTTTACCCTGCTGCAGCAAAACCAGAGCAACTACGCCCAATGCACCCAGCAGATGAAAAACGACTACGACTGTTTCCAGCATTTTTTCAGTTTCCCGCGGCGCGACAAATCGCACCGAACTCATCTGCATTCAGGGAAGCTCCACCAATGAGCCCCCCATCGATATCCGGCATGCCGAACAGTTCGACCGCATTGGCCGCCTTCACGCTGCCGCCGTATAGAAGCCGCACACCTCGTGCCACTTCAGAATTCTCTGCCGCCAACTGCTCGCGAATGACTTTATGCACATCCTGAGCCTGTTGCGGCGTTGCAGTCAGTCCAGTACCAATCGCCCAGACCGGCTCGTAAGCGATCACTGCGTTGGCAAAAGCACCGACACCCAGCTCCTCGATGATACTGCCCAGCTGACGCCCGACAACCTCAAGAGTTTTTCCGGCTTCACGCTGCTCCAGGGTCTCCCCTACGCACAACACCGGAATCAAGCCACATGCCTGTGCCGCTGCGAACTTGCGATTCAGCATTCCGTCTCGCTCGCCCATGATCTGACGGCGTTCGGAGTGCCCGACAAGCACCAGGGAACAACCTGCATCCACCAACTGACTCGGCGCAATCTCGCCCGTCAACGCACCTTGCATGGATTCCACCGCAGAGTTCTGCGCACCGACCGAAATCGATTTGCCTTTCAAGCCATCAATCACTTGATTGATATACAAGCAAGGCGGGAATACCGCGACATCAACACCGCTTGGCAAGGCCAGATGACGAAGGCCGTTGATCAGCTCAGCGACGCTGGCGCGGGTACCGTGCATCTTCCAGTTACCAGCTACCATAGGGCGACGCATGCTGTACCTCGTCGGTCAAAGTGGGCGCAGATGTTACCCAACACAATCATGGCTGGCAAGCCGAATCAGGCAGAAACTTCAGTTACCAGTTTTGCCAGTTCTTCGGCATAGCCACGAACCTGGGTTTCGTCCTCACCTTCGACCATCACACGCACCAGAGGCTCTGTCCCGGACTTGCGCAAAAGCACACGGCCACGACCCGCCATCGCCTCGGTCACACGCTTGCTGGCTTCCTTGACAGCCGGATGATCAAGCGGGCTGTCGCCACCGCCGAAACGTACATTGATCAGCACCTGAGGACACTTGCGCAGGGCCTGGCGCGTTTGCGCCAACCCTTCGTTACGGGCTTTCAACGCCATCAACACCTGCAACGCCGCGATGATCGCATCGCCAGTCGTCGTGTGATTGAAGCAGACGACATGTCCGGAGTTCTCGCCCCCGACCAGCCAATCACGCTCCAGCAATTCGGCAATCACATAGCGGTCGCCGACATTTGCACGCACAAAAGGAATACCCAGATCCGCCAGAGCCAGCTCCAGACCCAGATTGCTCATCAGCGTACCGACCACACCACCCTGCAACTTGCCTCGCTCATGCAGATCGCGCGCAATAATGAAGATCAGCTCATCGCCATCAACAATCGCACCCGTGTGATCAACCATCAACACCCGGTCGCCATCGCCGTCGAATGCGATCCCGAGGTCAGCGTGCTCCGACAGCACCGCCGCCTGCAACTGCCCCATGTGAGTGGAGCCACAGTTGTCGTTGATATTCAGACCATTGGGCTGCGCGGACAGCACCACGACTTCGGCACCCAGCTCACGAAAAACGCTCGGTGCGACCTTGTAGGTCGCTCCGTGTGCGCAGTCGATGACAATTTTCAGGCCAGAAAAACTGGTACCCGTCGGTACAGAACTCTTGCAGAACTCGATATAGCGACCGGACGCATCATTGATTCGCGAAACCTTGCCGATCTTGCTCGACTCAACGACCGTCATCGGCGTGTCGAGCAGCTCTTCGATCATCAGCTCCAGCTCATCAGGCAGCTTGGTACCTCTACCGGAGAAAAACTTGATGCCATTGTCGTCATGCGGATTGTGCGATGCGCTGATCACGATTCCGGCCTCGGCCTGGAATGTACGCGACAAATAGGCGATGGCCGGAGTCGGCATCGGACCGAGCAGCATCACATCAGCACCTGCGGAAGTCAGGCCGGCCTCAAGAGCCGACTCGAACATGTAGCCGGAAATCCGCGTGTCCTTGCCGACCAGCACCTTGCAGGCGCCCATCTTGCGAAAGGCCATGCCGGCAGCCCAGCCGAGCTTGAGCATGAAGTCAGGAGTAATCGGATATTCCCCGACACGACCACGAATGCCGTCAGTACCAAAATATTTCTTGCTCATAAGTGCTCCATCATTCTTATTCGGCTGATTCCACGGCTGCGAGCATTCGCACCACGTCCACCGTTTCCGCCACATCATGGACGCGCAATATACGCGCACCCTTCACCGACGCCAGTGCAGCCAGTGCCAAACCACCGTATAGACGCTCGCCCACCGGGCGATTCAATGCGTGACCGATCATGCTTTTGCGCGAAACGCCCACCAACAGTGGCCGCCCCAGCGCATGCAGGGCTTCCATATGCTTGAACAAGCTTAGATTGTGCTGCAGGGTTTTGGCGAAGCCGAAGCCCGGATCAAGAATGATCCGCTCGGCCGGAATACCTGCCACCTCACACTGAGCCATGCGCTCGGCGAGAAATTCGCCCACTTCCCGGGTGACATCCTGATAACGCGGATCATCCTGCATGTCGCCAGGCTCGCCGAGCATATGCATGAGACATACAGGCAACCCGGTGGCAGCAGCAGCATCCAACGCGCCATCCCGCCGTAGCGAACGAACGTCATTGATCAAACCGGCACCCAACCGCGCTGTTTCGCGCATGACCGCCGGAGTGGACGTATCGACCGATATGACCACATCCAGCTCGCGGTTGATCAGCTCAACGACAGGAGCGACACGTTCCAGCTCCTCCAATGGAGAAACCGCCCGCGCGCCGGGCCGGGTTGACTCCCCACCCACATCGATCAGCGTTGCACCCGCCGCAACCATGGCTTCGGCATGACGCAAGGCCGCATCGAGCTGGCTGTATCGGCCACCGTCGGAAAATGAATCGGGAGTGACATTGAGAATGCCCATGACATGCGTCCGGGCCAAATCAAGAACCCGGTTGCCGCAAGGCAACCGGGTCAGGGACTGTACAGAAGTCATTTCAAACCTTAAACGTCGGCAGCCGGACCGCCAATCGGTGTTTCCGGACGCTCGCCCTGAATGACAGGAGGCGTACCAGTACCGGTACCGCCCGACCAGTCGCGAGGCTCGCGAGGTGTACGACCGGCCATGATGTCGTCGATCTGTTCGGCATCGATCGTCTCGTACTTCATCAGGGCATCCGCCATGGCATCGAGCTTGTCGCGATTGTCCGTAAGGATCTGCTTGGCGGTGCCGTAGCACTGATCGATGATGCTGCGTACTTCGGAGTCGATCAGCTTGGCTGTCTCACCGGAGAAACTGGCATTCTGACCGCCACCGCCGCGACCGAGGAATACTTCACCCTCTTCTTCGGCGTACATCAACGGACCGAGTTTTTCCGACAGACCCCACTTGGTCACCATGTTCCGCGCAATCTGACTCGCGCGCATGATGTCGTTGGAAGCACCTGTGGTCACACCGTCGAAGCCCAAAGTCATCTCTTCAGCAATACGGCCGCCGTACAGCGAGCAGATCTGACTGATCAGCGCACGCTTGGACAGACTGTAGCGATCCTCTTCCGGCAGGAACATGGTCACACCCAGCGCACGACCGCGCGGGATGATCGACACCTTGTAGACCGGATCATGCTCGGGCACGACGCGACCAACAATGGCGTGGCCTGCTTCGTGATAAGCGGTGTTCTGCTTTTCCTTCTCGGACATGACCATGGATTTGCGCTCGGCGCCCATCATGATCTTGTCTTTGGCCAGTTCGAACTCTTTCATTTCGACGATGCGCTTGCCGGCACGGGCGGCGAACAGCGAAGCCTCGTTGACCAGGTTCGCCAGATCGGCACCGGAGAACCCCGGAGTACCACGTGCGATAACGGCCGGAGCAACGTCGTCACCCATTGGCACTTTACGCATGTGAACCTTGAGGATCTGCTCACGACCACGGATGTCCGGCAAACCAACCACCACCTGACGGTCGAAACGACCAGGTCGCAGCAACGCAGGGTCCAGCACGTCAGGACGGTTGGTCGCAGCGATGACGATGATGCCGTCATTCATTTCGAAACCGTCCATCTCGACCAGCAACTGGTTGAGCGTCTGTTCGCGCTCGTCGTGACCGCCACCCATGCCCGCACCACGATGGCGACCAACGGCGTCGATCTCGTCGATGAAGATAATGCACGGAGCGTGTTTCTTGGCCTGTTCGAACATGTCACGAACGCGGCTGGCACCGACACCTACGAACATTTCGACGAAGTCGGAACCGGAAATGGTGAAGAACGGCACTTTGGCTTCGCCGGCAATCGCCTTGGCCAGCAAGGTTTTACCGGTACCCGGAGGGCCGACCATCAGCACGCCGCGAGGAATGCGGCCGCCCAGGCGCTGGAACTTGCCCGGATCACGGAGGAACTCGACCAGTTCGCCCACTTCTTCCTTGGCTTCGTCGCAACCGGCAACGTCAGCCAGGGTGGTTTTCACCTGATCTTCGGACAGCAGACGCGCCTTGCTCTTGCCAAAGCTCATCGGCCCGCCCTTGCCGCCCGCACCGCCCTGCATCTGGCGCATGAAGAACATGAACACCGCGATGATCACCAGGATCGGGAAGCTGGCCACCAGAAGCTGGGTCCAGATGCTTTGCTGCTCAGGCTGCTTGCCTTCGACTACAACGTGGTTGTCGACAAGATCGCCGATCAGGCCATTGTCCTGAATTGCCGGACGAATGGTCTTGAAGCTGTCGCCATCGTTGCGCTTGCCGGTAATCACGTAGCCGTCGACGGCCACGCGCTCGACCTTGCCATCCTTGACCTGCTGGATGAAGTCGGAATAGTTGAGGGTCTGCGGCTCGTTAGGGCTGGAGAAGTTGTTCATCACCGTCACCAGGACAGCCGCGATGATCAACCACAGGATCAGATTCTTTGCCATATCGTTCAATTAACTACCCTCTGAAGCAAGCTCCGCTACTGGCGCGCGCTTCGCATGATATTCACCGGCCTAACTTACTACATTACCTACAGCTCTGGCAGGCGCCGTCTGTAACCCTTTGTGAAACACTTTCTACACAATATTCGCTTATGCGCGCGGGGCGAAATACGAAAAACCTATCACCCCGCCAAAAAACCTCGTTTTACTCGCTACGACCGCGATAGCCCCAAGCCAGCATGTACTGCTCGCGAGAGCTGCCACGAGAGGAGTCCGGCTTGATCATCTGGATCTTGTCGAACTTCTTTCGAGCATCCTTCAGGTAAACATCGAACCCTTCGCCCTGAAAAATCTTGATCACAAAATTGCCACCCGGCTTGAGTATCCGCTCCGCCAGATCAAGCGCCAGCTCGCAAAGGAACATGGCTTTTGGCATATCCACTTCAGGCGTACCACTCATATTGGGGGCCATATCGGAAATCACAAGGTCCACCTGCGAATTACCCACAGCCTCAAGGATCTGAGCGAGCACTGCATCCTCGGTGAAGTCACCCTGAATGAAAGTCACGTCCGGAATGCTGTCCATTTCCAGGATGTCCGAGGCGATCAATCGCCCCTGACCACCGATCAGCCGGCTGGTGACCTGCGACCAGCCGCCAGGTGCCGCGCCGAGGTCGACGACGTTCATGCCCGGACGGATCAGTTTGTATTTCTCCTGGATCTCCAGAAGCTTGTAACTCGCACGCGAGCGGTAGCCATCCTTCTGCGCTTGCTTCACATAGGGATCATTGACATGTCTTTTCAGCCAACCAAGGCTTGTCTTGGAACGCGCCATTGGGCACCTCGTTGATTAGGGTCGTGATTAATTGGGCGGATCCACGAGCCCTCGGGTAAAATGGCCGCCATTTTACAGAATCCAGACGAAAGGGTCAGATTATGCCGCTCACTCCAGAGCAGAAGAAACAGTACAAATCCATTGGCCACCACCTGAAACCAGTTCTGACTGTGGCTGACAACGGTTTGACTGAGGGTGTTCTAGCCGAACTCGAACGCGCATTGGCAGATCACGAGCTGATCAAGATCAAGCTCAACATCCTCGATCGCGAGGCGCGCCTGGCGTCCGTTGCAGAGCTGTGCAAGACCGGCAAGGCCGATCTGGTGCAAGTCATCGGCAAGATGGCACTGATTTACCGCAAGAACTTCAGCGTCAACAAGCAGCTGTCGAACGTCCATCGCTTCAAGTGATGGCAAGGGTCAAGGGTGTGCTTCGCGCACCCTGCCACTCCATCCCGGCACCGGCTGCAATACCAGCACCAACCCGGAAAAACCCAACACAAGAAAGCTGAACACCTGCCAGCGCTGCGCATCCGGCCAGCCGACACGCACTGCGACAAACATCGCACACGCATACAACGCCATCAGCAACACCTGCCCGCGAAAATCCCGCCATAGACTGGCAAGGCCCTCGGCCTGTACCAGCACCAAAGCCTGAAATATCACACACGCGACGGCAAAACCCACTACCGCCACTTCAAACGTACTTGCAACTTCGTCGATCAGCAGCGGAGCCAGGCCAATCCGACCCAGCACCGGCCGCAGACCGAGATGTACCAACCACAGGCCACCGACCCACAACATCTGGGCCAGTTGCCAGAGCATCGCGCCCGCATGCAGCGGGCGCCCACCCTCAGATGTGACGGACTTCGACAATCTCGTACTCGATATCGCCACCTGGCGTTTTCACGACGACCGTATCGCCCTCTTCCTTGGCAATCAAGGCGCGAGCGATCGGCGAGCCGACCGAAATCTTGCCGAGTTTGATGTCCGCCTCATCCTCACCCACGATCTGGTAAGTCACGCTTTCATCAGTCTCGACGTTGGCGATTTCGACGGTAGTGCCGAAAATCACTTTGCCGGTGTGCGGAATGGTCGTCACGTCAATGATCACCGCGTTCTGCAGGCGACCTTCGATGTCACGGATCCGCGCCTCGACCATGCCTTGCTGTTCGCGCGCAGCATGGTATTCAGCGTTTTCTTTCAAATCACCCAACTCGCGGGCCGTACCGATGTCCTGGCTGAGCTTCGGACGAACGACCTTGGTCAGGTGAGCATGCTCTTCTTCCAGGGCCTTGGAGCCCTGGACGGTCATTGGGTATT
The DNA here is from genome assembly GCF_059423925.1 of Pseudomonas sp. GW458-11-26-14-LB4. Classification (NCBI taxonomy): domain Bacteria; kingdom Pseudomonadati; phylum Pseudomonadota; class Gammaproteobacteria; order Pseudomonadales; family Pseudomonadaceae; genus Pseudomonas; species Pseudomonas sp. GW458-11-26-14-LB4. The sequence continues at coordinate 81,054 of NZ_JBWKYU010000016.1, read as the reverse complement.
TATTCATGCCTTCAATCCTGCGTGTAGATCCTGCAAGCGGCGTACGGTCTTCTCGGGACCGAACTTCAGCGCTTCGCAGATAGCTTCGCCAGCAGCAATGGTGGTGGTGCAGTAAATCTTGTGCTGCAAGGCGTTACGGCGAATGGAATAGGAATCGGCGATCGACTGGCGACCTTCGGTGGTGTTGATGATCAGGGTGACTTCGTCATTCTTGATCATGTCGACCACGTGCGGACGACCCTCGGTCACCTTGTTCACGCGACGCACTTTCAGACCTGCGGCTTCGATCAGCTTGGCAGTGCCGGCAGTGGCGACGACTTCGAAGCCCAAGTTGATCAGATCACGGGCCACGCCTGCAACCAGTGGCTTGTCATCGTCACGCACGCTGATGAATGCGGTACCGCCGGTCGGCAGCACTTCGCTGGCGCCCATCTGGGCTTTGGCAAAGGCTTCGCCGAAGGTGTCGCCGACGCCCATCACTTCACCGGTGGATTTCATCTCTGGGCCGAGAATCGGGTCAACACCTGGGAACTTGGCGAACGGGAACACCGCCTCTTTCACGCTGTAGAAGTTCGGGATGATTTCCTTGGTGAAGCCGATTTCCTTCAGGGTTTTACCGGCCATCACGCGAGCCGCGACCATTGCCAGGGAAATACCGATGCACTTCGACACGAACGGTACGGTACGGGAAGCACGCGGGTTGACTTCGATGACGTAGATGTCTTCGCCTTGCAGCGCCAACTGAACGTTCATCAGGCCGACCACGCCCAGTTCCAGGGCCATTTTCTTGACCTGTTCGCGCATCTCGTCCTGGATGTGCGCCGGCAGCGAGTACGGCGGCAGCGAGCACGCGGAGTCACCGGAGTGAACGCCCGCCTGTTCGATGTGCTGCATGATCGCGCCGATCACTACGTCCTTGCCGTCGCAGACCGCATCCACGTCCATCTCGATGGCGCAGTTGAGGAAGTGGTCGAGCAGCACCGGGCTGTCGTTCGACACTTGCACCGCGTCACGCAGGTAACGCTTGAGTTCTTCTTCCTTGTAAACAATTTCCATCGCCCGGCCGCCCAGTACATAGGACGGACGCACCACCAGCGGGTAACCGATCTTCGCGGCTGCGCGAACAGCTTCGTCTTCGCTGCGCACGGTGGCGTTTGGCGGCTGACGCAGGTTCAAGCGCTCAACCATTTGCTGGAAGCGCTCACGGTCTTCGGCACGGTCGATGGCGTCAGGGCTGGTGCCGATGATCGGCACGCCGGCTGCTTCCAGAGCACGAGCCAGTTTCAGAGGCGTTTGGCCGCCGTACTGGACGATCACGCCTTTCGGCTTCTCGACGCGGCAGATTTCCAGCACGTCTTCCAGGGTCACTGGTTCGAAGTACAGACGATCGGAAGTGTCGTAGTCAGTGGAAACGGTTTCCGGGTTGCAGTTGACCATGATGGTCTCGTAACCGTCATCGCGCAGCGCCAGTGCCGCGTGTACGCAGCAGTAGTCGAACTCGATGCCCTGACCGATACGGTTCGGGCCACCGCCGAGGATGATGATTTTGTCGCGACCGGACGGCGCAGCTTCGCACTCTTCCTCGTAGGTCGAGTACAGATAGGCGGTGTCGGTGGCGAACTCGGCCGCGCAGGTGTCGACGCGCTTGTAGACCGGGAACACTTCCAGCTTGTGGCGGTGAGTGCGCAGGTTCTTCTCGGTGACGCCCAGCAGCTTCGCCAGACGCTGGTCGGAGAAACCTTTGCGCTTGAGCTTGTACATCAGGTCGCGGTCGATAGCGGACAGACCGAGGGTCTTGACCTTCTCTTCGTCCTTGATCAGATCTTCGATCTGTACCAGGAACCAAGGATCGATCATGTTCATGCCGAAGATTTCTTCGACGGTCATGCCGGCGCGGAAGGCGTCCGCCACGTACCAGATACGCTCGGCGCCCGGCACGGTCAGTTCGCGCTTGAGCACGCTCATGCTTTCCGGGTTGCTCAGGTCGACTTTCTCGTCCAGACCGCAAACGCCCACTTCCAGACCGCGCAGGGCTTTCTGCAGGGATTCCTGGAAGGTACGGCCGATGGCCATGACTTCACCGACCGACTTCATCTGGGTGGTCAGGCGCGCGTCAGCGTTGGCGAACTTCTCGAAGGCGAAGCGCGGCAGCTTGGTCACGACGTAGTCGATGGACGGCTCGAAGGACGCCGGGGTACGGCCGCCGGTGATGTCGTTCTGCAGTTCGTCGAGGGTGTAACCGACGGCCAGCTTGGCCGCGATCTTGGCGATCGGGAAACCGGTGGCTTTCGAGGCCAGAGCCGACGAGCGGGATACACGCGGGTTCATCTCGATCACGACCATACGGCCGGTGTCCGGGCAGATACCGAACTGAACGTTGGAACCGCCGGTCTCGACGCCGATCTCGCGCAGTACCGCCAGCGAGGCGTTGCGCAGGATCTGGTATTCCTTGTCAGTCAGGGTCTGAGCCGGGGCAACGGTGATCGAGTCACCGGTGTGCACGCCCATCGGGTCGAAGTTTTCGATCGAGCAGACGATGATGCAGTTGTCCTTTTTGTCGCGGACAACTTCCATTTCATATTCTTTCCAGCCGATCAGGGATTCGTCGATCAGCAGTTCCTTGGTTGGCGACAGGTCCAGACCACGGGCGCAGATTTCTTCGAACTCTTCACGGTTGTAAGCGATACCGCCACCGGTGCCGCCCATGGTGAAGGACGGACGGATGATGCACGGGAAGCCCAGGCGCTCGAGTACCGCGTTGGCTTCTTCCATGCTGTGGGCGATACCGGAACGCGGGCATTCCAGCCCGATGGCTTTCATCGCCTTGTCGAAACGCGAACGGTCTTCAGCCTTGTCGATGGTATCGGCGTTGGCGCCGATCATCTCTACGCCGAACTTCTCCAGAACGCCTTCGCGCTCCAGGTCCAGGGCGCAGTTCAGAGCAGTCTGGCCGCCCATGGTTGGCAGCACGGCATCCGGACGCTCTTTTTCGATGATCTTGGCAACGGTCTGCCACTTGATCGGCTCAATGTAGGTCGCGTCGGCCATGTCCGGGTCGGTCATGATGGTGGCCGGGTTGGAGTTCACCAGGATGACGCGGTAACCCTCTTCGCGCAGGGCTTTACAGGCCTGGGCGCCTGAGTAGTCGAATTCGCAGGCCTGGCCGATAACGATCGGGCCAGCGCCGAGAATCAGGATGCTTTTAATGTCTGTACGTTTTGGCATGGGTTTGTCACTCAAATCCGCAGGTCAGTCGGCAAGCCGTCTTGATCGATTTCTGAAGTCCCGAGGGGGCCGCCGGTTCCGGGGCCGCCCTCGAGGTGCTTCTCGCTACAGTCTCAAGGCGAGCGCTTAGCGTCGCTTGGCCATCTCGTTGATGAAGCGGTCAAACAGAGGGGCCACATCGTTCGGGCCCGGGCTCGCTTCAGGGTGACCCTGGAAGCTGAACGCGCTCTTGTCGGTGCGCTCGATACCCTGCAGGGTGCCGTCGAACAGCGATTTGTGGATCGCGCGGACGTTGGCTGGCAGGGTTTCTTCGTCAACCGCGAAGCCGTGGTTCTGGCTGGTGATCATCACGACGCCCGTGTCCAGATCCTGAACCGGGTGGTTGGCACCGTGGTGGCCGTGGCCCATTTTCAGGGTCTTGGCGCCGGAGGCCAGAGCCAGCAGCTGGTGGCCGAGGCAGATGCCGAAGACCGGAATTTCGGTTTCCAGTACTTCCTTGATCGCCTTGATCGCGTAGTCGCAAGGCTCCGGATCACCAGGGCCGTTGGACAGGAACACGCCGTCCGGCTTCAGAGCCAGTACGTCGGCAGCCGGGGTTTGCGCCGGAACCACGGTCACGCGGCAACCGCGCTCGACCAGCATGCGCAGGATGTTGACCTTGACGCCGTAGTCGTAGGCAACCACGTGATAAGGCAGCTCGGAGGCTTCGATGGTCGCGTGGCTGTCGGTTTTCAGATCCCAGACAGTGGAGCGCCATTCGTATTGGGTCTTGGTGCTGACGACTTTCGCCAGGTCCATGCCCTTCAGGCCCGGGAAGCCTTGCGCCGCGGCGATGGCCGCTTCTTCGGAGATGTTGTCGCCGGCCATGATGCAGCCGTTCTGTGCGCCTTTTTCACGCAGGATGCGGGTCAGGCGGCGGGTGTCGATACCGGCGATCGCCACAACGTTGTTGGCTTTCAGGTAATCGGACAGGGACATCGTGTTACGCCAGTTGCTCGCTACCAGCGGCAGGTCACGGATGACCAGGCCAGCGGACCAGACGCGATCGGACTCGGCATCTTCCGGCGTGGTGCCGGTGTTGCCGATGTGCGGGTAAGTCAGGGTAACGATCTGTTGGGCGTAGGAAGGATCGGTAAGGATTTCCTGATAGCCGGTCATTGCGGTGTTGAACACCACCTCACCAACGGTCTGACCGTCGGCTCCAATGGCTTCGCCGCGAAAAATGCTGCCATCAGCAAGGGCGAGTATGGCTGGCTTAGTCAAGAAGACCTCCCGTAAATAACGCATGAAAGGGCAATCGCAGGTTGTAAAAAAGCGGAGTGACGTATGGACACGTCACCCCGCTTCTTCACTGAATTATTCTGCGCGCTTTTAGTGGACACACTAAAGCTGTAGCTTACAGAAAAAGGGATTTTTGGTCTACCGTCAATGAGGCCGAAAGGCCGGAGAATGCGACAGGGCGTCGCTCGGCGGAGTAAAACCGGCGCAAACAGGGCGTTTGCGCCGGCTTCAGAACATCTCAATGCAGGTCGAGCACGTCCTGCATGTCGTACAAACCAGACTCACGAGCATCCAGCCACAACGCCGCACGCACCGCGCCCTTGGCGAACGTCATGCGACTCGAAGCCTTGTGCGTGATCTCCAGTCGCTCGCCCTCGCAGGCGAACAATACCGTGTGATCACCCACCACATCACCACCGCGAACAGTGGCGAAACCGATGGTTTCGCGCTCACGAGCACCGGTGTGGCCTTCACGACCATAGACCGCGACTTTCTGCAGATCACGATCCAGCGCATTGGCGATCACTTCACCCATGCGCAGGGCCGTACCCGACGGCGCATCAATCTTGTGCCGGTGATGGGCTTCGATGATTTCGATGTCCGCATCATCCGCCAACACCCGTGCCGCCATGTCGAGCAGCTTCAGCGACAGATTGACGCCGACACTGAAGTTGGCGGCGAAGACGATCGGGATATCCTTGCCCGCGTCGGCCAGCAATTGCTTCTGCGCAGCATCCAGCCCGGTCGTGCCGATCACCATCGCCTTGCCGGCCTTGCGGCAGAAGGCCAGGTTTTTCAGCATCACTTCCGGCAGGGTGAAGTCGATCAACACATCGAACTCTTCCGCCACTGATTCCAGATTCCCGGACAGCGGCACGCCGATTCGACCGAGCGAAGCCAGCTCACCGGCATCCACACCGATCAGCGTACTGCCAGGGCGGACAATCGCGGCCGTCAGACCGGTCAGCGGCGCGCGCTGCTGCACCGCCTCGACCAGAATCTTGCCCATGCGCCCGGCAGCGCCCATCACAGCTATACGTCGCATGCCGACTCCTTACAGATCGCCGAAGAAGCGTTTCACACCGTCGAACCAACCGGTGGTTTTCGGGGAGTGGCTGTTGTCGTCCGCCAGGGAGCTGCGGAACTCTTCCAGCAGTTCACGTTGACGACGGGTCAGGTTGACCGGCGTTTCGACGGCCACACGGCACATCAGATCGCCCGCCCCACCGCCACGCACTGGCGCAACACCCTTGCCGCGTACGCGGAACTGCTTGCCGGTCTGAGTTCCTTCCGGAATCTTCAGTTTGACGCGACCGTCGAGGGTCGGAATTTCCAGCTCGCCGCCCAGGGCCGCGTCGACGAAGCTGATCGGCACTTCGCAGAACAGATGCTTGCCGTCACGCTGGAAGATGTCGTGTTCGCGGACATTGATCACCACGTACAGGTCGCCGGTCGGGCCACCCTGAGTGCCCGCCTCGCCTTCACCGGACAGACGAATGCGGTCACCGGTGTCGACACCGGCCGGCACTTTGACGGAAAGGGTTTTGTATTCTTCGACGCGACCGTCGCCGTGGCATGAGTCGCACGGATCGGAAATGATCTTGCCCTGACCATGGCAACGTGGGCAGGTCTGCTGCACCGAGAAGAAGCCTTGCTGCATGCGTACCTGACCGATGCCGCCGCACGTCGGGCACGTCGATGGCGACGAGCCTTTCTTGGCACCCGATCCATCACATGGTTTGCAATTGACCAATGTCGGAACGCGGATATTCACGGTAGTACCGCGTACCGCTTCTTCCAGGTTCAGCTCCAGGGTGTAGCGCAAATCGCTGCCACGCTGGGCGCCGCCACGGGAACCGCCGCGACCGCCACCGAAGAAGTCACTGAAGACATCACCGAAGATGTCGGAGAAGTTCTGACCGCCGAAGCCTGCACCGCCGCCACCCATGCTCGGGTCGACGCCGGCATGACCGTACTGGTCGTACGCTGCGCGCTTGCTGGAATCGGACAGCACTTCGTAGGCTTCGTTGGCCTCTTTGAACAGTTCTTCCGACGCTTTGTCATCGGGATTACGGTCCGGGTGATGCTTCATCGCCAGACGGCGATAGGCCTTTTTCAGGTCTGCTTCGCTTGAGCCGCGCTCAACACCCAACACTTCGTAATAGTCACGCTTAGCCATAAGTTCTTCATACTCTTGAGGACGTTCGGCAAACCCCTCCTGAGCTTCGCCAAACTCGTTGAGCCCCAATACAGGCCCGGACCCAACTCACGTCAATTCAACGATCCTGGTCTTTGGTTCATGCGGTATTTGCGGCGCGAAAAGCAGGAGCATTCCCGGCCATACCGCCAGCACCCGAACCTTGTCGCATGCTGTAAAAATTCGCGTATTCCAGATACGCCAACGCGGGAGCAAGCTCCCGCGCGGCGACATCCTACCAGTCACCGCCGCAAGGCAGTCAACCGGGCGACCAACAACTTACTTGTGGTCTTTGACTTCTTCGAACTCGGCATCGACAACATCGTCAGCCTTTTCAGCTTTCTCGTCGTGCGGTGCCGCGCCTTCAGCAGGCTGAGCCTGTTCGGCGTACATCTTCTGAGCAACCGGTGCAGAGACTTTCGACAGCTCTTCAACCTTGGCGTCGATGGCAGCCTTGTCGTCGCCTTTGACGGCAGCTTCCAGGGCAACCACAGCCGCTTCGATTGCAGTCTTCTCTTCTGCAGTCACTTTGTCGCCAGCGTCGGCGATCATCTTGCGAGTCGAGTGAACCAGTGCATCACCCTGGTTACGGGCAGCGGCCAGCTCTTCGAACTTGCGGTCTTCCTCGGCGTTCAGCTCGGCGTCGCGCACCATCTTCTGGATTTCTTCATCCGACAGACCAGAGTTGGCCTTGATGGTGATCTTCTGCTCTTTGCCAGTCGCCTTGTCCTTCGCACCTACGTGCAGGATGCCGTTGGCGTCGATGTCGAAGGTCACTTCGATCTGCGGCACACCACGTGGAGCAGGTGGAATGTCGGCCAGGTCGAACTTGCCCAGGGACTTGTTCTGTGCGGCTTGCTTGCGCTCGCCTTGCAGGACGTGAATGGTCACGGCGCCCTGGTTGTCGTCGGCCGTCGAGAACACTTGCGATTTCTTGGTAGGAATCGTGGTGTTTTTCTCGATCAGCGCGGTCATCACGCCACCCATGGTTTCGATACCCAGGGTCAGCGGGCTGACGTCGAGCAGCAGAACGTCTTTCACGTCACCGGCCAGAACGGCGCCCTGGATCGCAGCACCCATGGCAACGGCTTCGTCCGGGTTCACGTCTTTACGTGCTTCTTTACCGAAGAAATCGGTAACTGCCTTCTGCACCAGTGGCATACGAGTCTGACCACCAACCAGAATCACGTCGTCAATTTTGCTGGCGTCGATACCGGCGTCTTTCAGAGCAATACGGCACGGCTCGATGGTACGGTTCACCAGGTCTTCGACCAGCGACTCGAGCTTGGCACGAGAGATCTTCACGTTCAGGTGCTTAGGACCAGTCGCATCTGCTGTGATGTACGGCAGGTTGACGTCGGTCGACTGCGAAGAAGACAGCTCGATCTTGGCCTTCTCAGCGGCTTCTTTCAGACGCTGCAGGGCCAGAGGATCGTTCTTCAGGTCCATGCCGGACTCTTTCTTGAACTCGTCGACGAGGTAGTCGATCAGGCGCATGTCAAAGTCTTCGCCGCCCAGGAAGGTGTCACCGTTGGTGGCCAGAACTTCAAACTGGTGCTCGCCGTCAACTTCGGCGATTTCGATCACGGAAACGTCGAAGGTACCACCACCCAGGTCGTAAACGATCACGGTGTGATCGCCCTTGGCCTTGTCCATACCGTAAGCCAGAGCAGCTGCGGTCGGTTCGTTGATGATACGTTTTACGTCCAGACCGGCGATGCGGCCAGCATCTTTAGTTGCCTGACGCTGACTGTCGTTGAAGTACGCCGGAACGGTGATCACCGCTTCGGTCACAGCCTCACCGAGATAGTCTTCGGCGGTCTTCTTCATCTTTTTCAGGACTTCGGCGCTGATTTGCGGCGGAGCCATCTGCTTGCCGGAAGCCTCGACCCAGGCGTCACCGTTGTTGGCCTTGACGATCTTGTAAGGCACCAGCTTGATGTCTTTCTGTACAACTTCTTCGTCGAAGCGGCGGCCAATCAGGCGCTTCACTGCGAACAGTGTGTTGTGCGGGTTGGTCACAGCCTGACGCTTGGCGGACTGACCCACCAGAATTTCACCATCATTGGCGTAAGCGATGATCGACGGCGTTGTACGCGCGCCTTCGGCGTTCTCAATAACTTTGGCCACGCCGTTTTCCAGCACGGAGACGCAGGAGTTGGTAGTCCCCAGGTCGATACCGATAATTTTGCCCATGTTCACTCTCCCGAAACTTTGGATTTTTTTGCCGCAGCAGTGGTGGCTGACTGCGGTAATACTTAAACGCTTGACTTGTAAATGGGGGCCTTGCGGCTAATTTCAAGCCTTCTCGTCAATCGAAGGCGAAACTGGCGCCGGCGCCTTGCTGACCACGACCATCGCCGGACGCAACAGGCGACCGTTGAGCTGATAGCCCTTCTGGAACACCTTCAGAATGCTGTTCGGCTCCAGATCAGCACTTTCCTGCATGGCCATCGCCTGATGCTCCACGGCATTGAACGGTTCGCCTTCCTGCGGGCTTACAGCGACAAGCTGATAGCGCGTGAGGGTGTCGTGAAACATTTTCAGGGTCAGCTCGATGCCTTCGCGCATCGGACGGATGCTTTCGTCATCAGGGCTCGACAGCTCGAGACCACGCTCCAGGCTGTCGACGATCGGCAGCAGATCGCCGGCGAATTTTTCCAGCGCAAACTTGTGCGCCTTTTCGACATCCTGCTCGGCACGTCGGCGGACGTTCTGCAGATCGGCAGCTACGCGCAGCGATTGATCCTGCGCGGCGGCCAATTGCTCTTCGAGCACTTGTACACGGGTCGCCAGGTCATCACCCGAAGTCTCGGGCGCCTGATTGGCTTCTGGGTTTTGCGTATCTACTGTCTGTTCGTCAGCCATAGAATTCTCCTTTCAATATCGTCCGCGAGTTCGATTCGCGCTTCTGCCCCGATATATGGGGCCGCAAAATCAGGCTTCAAGGGCTGACAACGATTAACCCTACAAAAAAGTGCTGCATTGCCATTCCCTGGCGCGATAGGCATTTGATCGGATCATCCCCATCGACCTCGGCGAGGGCATTGTCAGCTCGAAACAAAACACTGTATAAATAACCAGACCTGAAGCCTGGGAGCGGCCTTTATGCTGGTGCACCTGTCCGTACACAACTACGCCATCGTTGAACATCTCGATCTCGAACTCGATCGCGGCATGAGCGTGATTACCGGGGAAACCGGCGCCGGCAAGTCGATCATGCTCGACGCCCTGGGCCTGACGCTCGGTGATCGCGCCGACAGCGGCGTGGTTCGACCGGGCGCCGACAAGGCCGATATCCTGGCGACCTTCGATCTGGCCGACATTCCCGAGGCCAGCGCCTGGCTCGCGGAACGCGACCTGGAAATCGACGGCCCGTGCATCCTGCGCCGGGTCATCACGTCCGAAGGTCGCTCACGCGGCTATATAAATGGCACGCCCTGCCCGCTCGGCGACCTTAAGGCTCTCGGTGAGCTGCTGATCGATATCCACAGCCAGCACGAACACCAATCCCTGCTCAAGACCGACACCCACCGGCGCCTGCTCGACGAATACGCCGGGGCCACCGATCTGGCGCGCCAGGTTCACCTGGCCGCCCAGCGCTGGCGCCAGACCCGTCAGGAGCTGGAGCGCCTTTCCAATTCCGGCGACGAACAGCGCGCGCGCCATCAGCTGCTCAGCTACCAGCTCGAAGAACTGGAAAACCTCGGCCTAGGCGAAAACGAGCTGGAAGAACTGGAGCAGGAACACAAGAACCTGACCAATGCCGAAACCCTGCTCGGCATCTGCCGACAAGTGGTCGAGCAATGCAGCGAAAGCGATTCCGGCAACGTGCTGAATGCCCTGACGGCCAGCCTCAATCGCCTGTCGAGCGTGAACAACTCGGTCGGCGCGCTGGGTGAGGCGAGCAGCCTGCTGACCAGTGCGCAGATCCAGGTCGAAGAAGCCGTCGGCGAACTCAATCGTTTTCTCGACAACTTCGATGCCGATCCAGCGCGCCTGCAATATCTGGAGGAACGTCTGGACTCCATTTACACGCTGGCACGCAAACACCGTATTCAGCCGACGGAGGTGGCAGAGATGCAGCAGAAGCTGCTCGATGAAATCGAAGCCCTCGACGCCAACGATGAATCCATCGAACGCCTTGCCGAGGAACTCGCATCCTATGCCCGCCACTATCAGGAAAAGGCCCGGGAACTGAGCGAGCTGCGTCATCAGGCGGCCGGCAGCCTGGCCAGCGCGGTGGAGCAGGAGATACAGCGCCTGGGCATGCCCGGCGGTCGCTTCACCATCGAATTGCGCGCCAACAACAGCAGCGAACTGCAACCCAATGGTCTGGAGCAAGTCGAGTTGCTGGTCAGCGCCAACCCTGGCCAACCCCTGAAGGCCCTGGCCAAAGTGGCCTCCGGCGGTGAGCTGTCACGGATCAGCCTGGCCATCCAGGTGATTACCGCCCAGACCTCTCGTGTTCCGACGCTGGTGTTCGACGAAGTGGACGTGGGCATTGGCGGTCCGACGGCCGAAATCGTCGGCCAGTTGCTGCGCCGCCTCGGGGATCGCGGACAGGTACTGACGGTCACACACTTACCGCAAGTCGCGGCCCAGGGACATCAGCACCTGTTCGTGCATAAAGTGCGCGGCGAGCAGGCGACTCACACAGCCGTTTCGAAGCTGAGCAAGAATGACCGTATAGAAGAAGTCGCGCGGATGCTTGGCGGCATCGATCTGACCAAAGAGTCTTTGGCGCACGCGAAAAAGATGGTCGTTACCGCAAAGGTTTAAGCACGCCAGAAAGCACGAAGGCGACCCTTGGGTCGCCTTCGCTCGTTTCGCGAACCTGAAATTCGCGCGACATGCTTACTTTTTGTTGCGTACGTACAGTACGAGATTGTGATCAACCATCTCGTAACCGTGCTTCTCGACGATCGCCTTCTGAAGTTTTTCGATTTCTTCGTCGAAGAATTCGATGACTTCGCCCGACTCCACGTTAACCATATGGTCGTGGTGGCCACCGTCGGCCAATTCGAATACCGCGTGGCCGCCGTCGAAGTTGTGACGGACCACGAGGCCAGCCGCTTCGAACTGGGTCAGAACACGGTAAACCGTGGCCAGACCGACATCCTCGCCAGCTTCCATCAACGCCTTGTAGACGTCCTCGGCACTCATGTGACGCTGCTCTGTAGAGTCGAGCATTTGCAGGATCTTGACCCGTGGCAGGGTCACTTTGAGGCCGGCTTTGCGTAGTTCGCTATTTTCAACCATGGTCAGCTTTCTCGCGATGCTGCTTCGCAGCTTCTCTTAATGCGGGTATGATCGGCGTTTACGTTGTCCCAGCCAAGATAGTGGAAGTCGCCCACCGATGCAAAACACCAAGCTCTTGCTAACCAGTTTCACCTTTGTGGGACTGCTCGCACTCGCCGGTTGTTCATTCCCCGGGGTTTACAAAATCGACATCCAGCAGGGCAATGTCGTCACGCAGGACATGATAGACCAGTTACGCCCGGGAATGACCCGGCCGCAAGTACGGTTTATCATGGGTAACCCTCTGCTTGCCGACACGTTCCATGCCAACCGCTGGGATTACCTGTACAGCCTGCAACCTGGTGGCGGTGAACGTCAGCAGGAACGCATGAGTGTCATTTTCGACTCGAATGACCGTCTTGTCAGCCTGTCCGGTGACTTCATGCCGGGCGTCAGCCGTGATGAAGCCATTCTCGGCAAGGACAGTGGCACCAGCGTGACCACTCCTGCTGAAAACGCCGAACAGCCGAAACCGGAAAAACCGGCCAAGCCAGGCTCCTTGCTGGATCAGATCCAGAAGGACGTCGATGGTGTGGAAACCGTTCCGGTTCCAACGCCAGAACCGCTGGACACCTCGCCGCAATAATTTGCGACGCAATAAAAAACCCGGAAGTTCCGGGTTTTTTATTGCCTGCCGTTTGGCCAACCTACTGATTTTTCGCCTTGGCCTCGGCAGCCTTGGCGGCGCGCAGACGGCGCACCTCTTTCGGATCAGCCAACAGTGGCCGATAGATCTCGATGCGATCACCTTCCTGAACCTGTCGGGTATCCGGATCAGCGATCACTTTGCCGAAAATCCCCAAGGGACAACTGCTCAGATCCAACTCCGGAAATTCACCATCAATCCCGGACGCCATCAGCGCCGCACGCACCGTCGTACCTTCGGCAACACTGGTTACACGCAACACCTGACGATCAACCGCCGCATACACCACTTCGATTTCGATCACCGGCTCAACCATGCATCTGCTTGGCGCGCTGGCAGAACGCGTCCACCAGCGTATTGGCTGCCTGATTGAACAAAGGCCCGAGCGTCGCGCGGACCAGCGGCCCGGCGTAGTCGAAAGACAGATCCAGACTGATCTTGCAGGCCTTCTCGTTCAGCGCCTTGAACACCCAGACGCCGTGCAGCTGATTGAACGGCCCCTCCTCCAGGTTCATCTCGATCGACTGACCCGGCACCAGCGTATTGCGCGTCACGAAATGCTGACTGAGGCCGCCCTTGGCCACGCCGACACTGGCGCGCATATGCTCAGGCGAGCTTTCCAGGACTTCAGCAGACGAGCACCACGGCAGAAATTCCGGGTAACGTGCCACGTCATTGACGAGGTCGTAGAGAAATTGCGCCGGATAAGGCAGCAGCGCCGATCGTTGAATATGTGTCGTCATGTAAGCGTCACTTCCAGAGCTGGGCGGCAAACACTACAAGAATGCCGATGGGCGCCACATAGCGCATCAAGAACAGAGACAGGGCGAACAGCGCCGGGCTGCGAATCGACAACTCGTCACGCACCGCCTCACGCCCCATCACCCAACCGGCAAACAGCACGAAGCACAGTCCGCCGAGCGGCAACATGATCCGCGAGGTGAAGAAGTCGATCACACCAAAGAAGTCCAGGCCACCGGCCGCACCCAATTGGTAGAGATGGAACACCCCGCCATCGTTCACGAAAAATTTGGCTTCCTTCCAGATATTGAAGGAAAACACCGTGCCCAGGCCGACGAACCAGCAGGTGAACGCCAACCAGAATGTCACCCAGACACGACTGATTTTAGTCCGCTCGACCAGATAGGCGACCATCGGCTCTAGCAGGGAAATCGCTGAGCTCCAGGCCGCAATGGCCACCAGAACGAAGAACACCACGCCCATCAACTGGCCGAACAGCACGTTACCGAAAGCAAATGGCAGGCTGACAAACATCAGCCCCGGGCCTTCGCTCGGGTTCAAACCACCGGCGAACACAATCGGAAACAAGGCCAGACCGGCCACCAGCGAAACAAAGGTATCGAGCAGCGCCACACCGACGACCGTGCCGGACAGCGAGGCTTCCTTGGTCATGTAGGCGCCGTAGATCATGATCGAGCCCACGCCCACGCTCAGGGAGAAGAACGCGTGGCCCATGGCCGGCAGCAAGCCGTCGAGGACTTTTTCCGGGTGGAAGTCGAACATGAAGTGCACGCCCTCCATGAAATGCCCGGTAGTCATGCTGTAGCCCAGCAGAACCAGCACCATCACGAACAGCAGCGGCATCATGATCCGCAGGCTGCGCTCGAGCCCGGCGACCACGCCCTTGGCGATCACTACTGCAGACAACAGCATGAAAACCGTGTGCCAAAGTGTCAGGCGCCACGGATCGGAGATGACATTACCGAAATACGCCCCGACCTGATCGGCCGTCGCGCCCTGGAAGTCTCCGCGCCCCATATCAATGATGTAATCCAGCGACCAGCCGCCGACCACACTGTAAAAAGACAGAATCAGCAACGCCGTGATCATCCCGGCGAACGCGCCCCACGACCACTTGCCCGAGTGCCCCGCTTCCAGCGCCAGCACCTTCAGGGCATTCGCCGGACTCTGGCGGGCACGGCGGCCGATCAGGGTTTCGGCGAGCATTACCGGGATGCCGATCAGCGCGATACACGCCAGAAACATCAGCACGAAGGCGCCGCCACCGTAGACCCCGACCATGTAGGGGAATTTCCAGATGCTGCCCAATCCCACGGCCGAACCGGTCGCGGCGAATATGAAAACCCAGCGGCTAGCCCAACTGCCGTGGACAGAAACCTTGTCTGTCGACATCGTTTATCACGCCCAAGCGTTAGAAAAAGAGGCCGCATTGTCCGGGATTCACTCAACCTGCTCAAGCACGCAGCATCACCGTAGCCGACAGCCGTTTATCTCCATATAATGCCGCCCCTATGGCTAAACAGAAGAAACACCCAACAGGGACCATCGCGCAAAACAAAAAGGCGCGACACGATTACTTCATCGAGCACAAGTTCGAGGCTGGTCTGGTCCTGGCCGGCTGGGAAGTAAAAAGTCTGCGGGCAAGCAAACTGCAACTGGTCGACAGTTACGTGTTGCTCAAGGATGGCGAAGCCTGGTTGCTCGGCAGCCACATCACGCCTCTGATGACCGCCAGCACCCACGTCATTGCCGACCCGGTGCGTACCCGCAAGCTGCTGCTCAACCGCCGCGAGCTGGACAAGCTCGCCGCCGCCGTGCAGCAAAAGGGTTACGCCTGCGTGTGCCTGTCCTGGTACTGGAGCAAGCACATGGTCAAGTGCGAGATCGCACTGGGCAAGGGCAAGAAGGAATACGACAAGCGTGACACCGAACGCGAACGCGACGCCGGTCGCGAGTTACAGCGTGCGGTGCGCAACAAGGGCAAGGAAGACTGATTCTTCTGCCTGAATGACCGTTCCCGCGCCTCGCACGGGAGCGGTCTTTTTTACATCCCTTTACGTCGCTCGGCGCGAGCCATGCGCTGCACTTCCTGACGCACCTCTTCCAGCACTTCTTGCACATACAGAATGTGTCGGCTGGACACCTCACGCGCCTGTTCCGCGCGACCCTCGATAATCGCCAGATACAACTCCCGATGCTGCGTGATCAGCATGTCGCGAGTTTCCGTGCGCTGCTTGTACATGCCACCGATGTTGGTCACCACGTTGCGCTTGAGCAAATCGAACAGCCCGCGAATGGTGTGCAGCAACACCGCGTTATGACTGGCTTCGGCAATCGCCAGGTGGAATTTCGCATCCGCCGCGCCCTCTTCCGCCCGGCTCACTTCGTCATGACGCGAATAGCAGTCCTGTAACTCTTCAAACGCAGCCGTCAGCCGTTCACGATCCACATCCGTGGCGCGCAATGCTGCGTAATAGGCACACGATGCCTCCAGCGTGTGGCGAAATTCCAGCAGATCGCGCTGCGCCTCGGGATTGCTTTCCAGCAATTGCAGCAGCGGATCGCTGAACGTCGAACCGAGGCTCTCCACGACATAGTTGCCGCCGCCCTGCTTGCTGACCAGCAACCCCTTGGCCGCAAGCTTCTGAATCGCCTCGCGCAAAGAGGGCCGGGAAACGCCGAACTGTTCCGCCAGAGTCCGCTCGGCCGGCAGACGCTCGCCAGACTTCAACGTGCCCTCGAGAATCATCCCTTCCAGTCGCTCGACAATGTCGTCAGACAAACGGCGCTGACGTATCTGATCAAACCCCATCACTCAACTCTCCACCATCCCGACCGCTCGCCGGGCTCTCTATTCTGGCCTATCGGCGCGTTGCCGACACCTGCCAGATGACACTTGGGCGACCGGATCAGATCGAGCTCTGCACCGGTGATTCGACAAAAGTTTTAGGGCGGCAAATTGACACACCGACATCAAGGCTTTTACCCTAGCCAACAGCGATTGTAAATTGGTATTACCAATTAACCAAGAACGCTGACAGTGCCTGACCAACAACAATTAGGGGCCACCCCATATGCAAACCTGGCAACAGCTCTACAGCCCGCTCGGCAGTCTCGGCGTGTCCGCACTCGCGGCCGTCATCCCCATCGTGTTCTTCTTCCTCGCTCTGGCGGTGTTCCGCCTCAAAGGTCATGTAGCCGGCAGCATCACGCTCGCCCTGGCGATCCTTGTGGCGATCTTCGCGTTCCAGATGCCGGTCGACATGGCGTTCGCCGCTGCCGGATATGGCTTCGCCTATGGTCTGTGGCCGATTGCCTGGATCATTGTGGCGGCGGTGTTCCTGTACAAACTGACGGTCAAGAGCGGTCAGTTCGAGGTCATCCGCAGCTCGGTGCTGTCGATCACTGACGACCAACGCCTGCAGGTGCTGCTGATCGGTTTCTGCTTCGGCGCCTTCCTCGAAGGTGCCGCCGGCTTCGGCGCGCCAGTGGCGATTACCGCTGCGCTGCTGGTTGGCCTGGGTTTCAACCCGCTGTACGCCGCCGGCCTGTGCCTGATTGCCAACACCGCACCGGTGGCGTTCGGCGCACTGGGGATTCCAATCATCGTGGCCGGGCAAGTCACCGGTATCGACGCGTTCAAGATCGGCGCCATGACCGGCCGCCAACTGCCGCTGCTGTCGCTGTTCGTGCCGTTCTGGCTGGTGTTCATGATGGACGGCCTGCGCGGCGTGCGTGAAACCTGGCCAGCCGCACTGGTTGCCGGCCTGAGCTTCGCTGTCACCCAATACTTCACTTCGAATTTCATCGGCCCGGAGCTGCCGGACATCACGTCGGCCCTGGCCAGTCTGATTTCGCTGACCCTGTTCCTGAAGGTCTGGCAACCGAAACGTGCCGCCGGCCAGCACATCGTCGGCGCCGTATCCGCTTCGGTGGTCTCCGCCAGCGTCGGCGGTTTCGGCCAGAAGCGCACCACCGTCGCTTCGCCCTACAGCCTCGGGGAAATCTTCAAGGCGTGGTCGCCGTTCCTGATCCTCACCGTGCTGGTGACCATCTGGACCCTCAAGCCTTTCAAAGCCATGTTCGCCGCCGGCGGTTCGATGTACGCCTGGGTGTTCAACTTCGCGATTCCGCACCTGGATCAACTGGTGATCAAGACCGCTCCGATCGTTGCTGCTCCGACCGCGATCCCGGCCGTATTCAAACTCGATCCGATTTCCGCGACCGGCACGGCAATTTTCTTCTCCGCACTGATCTCGATGCTGGTGCTGAAGATCAATTTCAAAACTGGTCTGACCACTTTGAAAGAGACCTTCTACGAACTGCGCTGGCCGATCCTGTCGATCGGCATGGTGCTGGCGTTTGCCTTCGTCACCAACTATTCCGGCATGTCCTCGACCATGGCTCTGGTGCTGGCCGGTACTGGCGCAGCGTTTCCGTTCTTCTCGCCGTTCCTCGGCTGGCTCGGCGTGTTCCTGACCGGTTCCGATACCTCGTCCAACGCCCTGTTCAGTTCGCTGCAAGCGACCACCGCGCACCAGATCGGGGTCAACGACACCCTGCTGGTGGCGGCCAATACCAGCGGCGGCGTGACCGGCAAAATGATTTCGCCACAATCGATCGCCGTGGCCTGCGCCGCGACCGGGCTGGTGGGCAAGGAATCCGATCTGTTCCGCTTCACCCTCAAGCACAGCCTATTCTTTGCCACGATCGTCGGCCTGATCACGTTGGCCCAGGCCTATTGGTTTACCGGCATGCTGGTGCATTAAGACTACAAGCGACATGGAAATAACCGACGCCAGTTCGTGATTCCGGCGTCAGCAATTCACAACCCGGTCTGTAAGGCTGCTGAAAGCAACGAGCTCTATATTCGGCAGCCTCAACAGACGGATAACCGGGCCCACCCGGAGACACGCCTGATGAGCGAGCTTTTTTACAACGCTGTGCCCAACGCCACTCGCGTCGCACCGCCACTGCCCGAACCCCGGCAATACCCCAGCGAGAAACCGTCGCGGGTCTACCTGTTCGGCACGTGCGTGGTCGACCTGTTCTATCCGGAAGCCGGGATGGACGCGATCCACTTGCTGGAGCGCGAAGGCATCCGGGTCGACTACCCGCAAGGGCAGAGCTGCTGCGGACAACCGGCCTACACCTCGGGTTACACCGAGCAGGCACGGACGGTGGCGCGCTCGCAACTGGCGCTGTTTGCCGGGGACTATCCGGTGGTGGTGCCGTCGGGTTCCTGCGCCGGAATGATCCGCGAGCATTACGCCGACTTGTTCAAGGACGAGCCGGAAACGCTGAAACAGGTTCAGGCCCTCGCGGCCCGCACCTATGAGCTGGCCGAGTTTCTGCTGTTCGTCTGCAAGGTGCAGCTCAAGGACAGCGGCGAGCCGGTAAAAGTGGCGCTGCACACCTCGTGTTCGGCGCGACGGGAAATGAACACCCACCTGCACGGCCGCGAGTTGTTGGCGCAGTTGAGCAACGTGGAACGGGTCAATCACGATCACGAAAGCGAATGCTGTGGCTTCGGTGGGACATTCAGCGTCCGTATGCCAGACATTTCCGGCGCGATGGTGGCTGACAAGACCCGGGCGTTGAAGGAATCCGGTGCGCATCAGGTACTCAGTGCCGATTGCGGCTGCTTGATGAACATCAACGGCTCGCTGGAAAAACAGCAGGAAGCGCTGCGCGGGCAACACCTGGCGAGCTTCCTCTGGCAACGAACCGGAGGTGCGCGATGAGCACTTCCACGATTATTCCTACGGTTGCCGTAGAAGAAGACTTCCGCACCCGGGCACACAACGCCCTGGGCGACTCGCAGTTACGGAACAACTTCCGCACTGCGATGGATTCACTGATGACCAAGCGGGCAGCGGCTTTCAGCGATGCCCACGAAAGAGAACACTTGCGCGCCCTGGGCAACTCGATCAGGGCGCGTGCGCTCTCCAAGTTGCCCGACCTGCTCGAGCAACTGGAACAGAACCTGACCCGCAACGGTGTGACAGTGCACTGGGCGGAAACGGTGGACGAGGCCAATGGCATCGTCCTTTCGATCATCCGCGCTCACGAGGCGCGGCAAGTGATCAAGGGCAAATCGATGGTCAGCGAAGAGATGGAGATGAACCATTTCCTCGAGGCTCGGGACATTGAATGTCTGGAGTCCGACATGGGGGAGTACATCGTCCAGCTCGACCACGAGAAGCCTTCACACATAATCATGCCGGCAATCCACAAGAATGCCGGTCAGGTCGCGTCCTTGTTCCACGACAAACTTGGCGTGGAATACACCAAGGACGTTGACCAACTCATTCAGATCGGTCGCAGGGTCCTGCGGCAGAAATTCTTCGAAGCGGACATCGGCGTTTCCGGTGTCAACTTCGCCGTGGCCGAAACCGGCACCCTGCTGCTGGTGGAAAACGAAGGCAACGGCCGCATGACCACCACCGTGCCGCCGGTGCACATCGCCGTCACCGGCATCGAAAAGGTCGTGGAAAACCTGCGCGACGTGGTGCCGCTGCTGTCATTGCTGACCCGCTCGGCGCTGGGCATTCCGATCACCACCTACGTCAACATGATCTCCGGCCCGCGCAAGGAACACGAACTCGACGGCCCGCAGGAAGTGCATCTGGTACTGCTCGACAACGGTCGCAGCCAGGCCTTCGCCGACAGTGAATTGCGCCAGACGTTGAATTGCATCCGCTGCGGCGCCTGCATGAATCATTGCCCGGTCTACACCCGCGTCGGCGGCCATACCTATGGCGAGGTTTATCCCGGCCCGATCGGCAAAATCATCACCCCGCACATGGTCGGCCTGGCGAAAGTCCCGGATCACCCGAGCGCTTCTTCGTTATGCGGCGCCTGCGGTGAAGTGTGTCCGGTAAAAATTCCTATTCCTGCACTGCTGCGCCGCCTACGCGAAGAGAACGTCAAATCCCCCGACAGTCCTCATCAAGTGATGCGCGGCCAGGGCAGCAAGTATTCGCGCAAGGAACGCTTCATCTGGAACGCCTGGGCGAAGCTCAACAGCTCGCCGACCCTGTATCGACTGTTTGCGTTTTTCGCCACACGCCTGCGGGCCTTGGCGCCGAACAACGTCGGCCCGTGGACGCAGAATCACAGCGCGCCGAAACCCGCCGCCCGCTCATTGCATGACATGGCTCGCGAACACCTCGCCAAACAAGGAGACCGTTGATGAGCGCCAAGCAAAATATCCTCGGCAAGTTGCGCAAAAGTCTGACCGGCACCACACCGATTGCCGACAACTTTGACGTCGATCTGGTGACTCAGCCTTACACCTACAGCGCCGAACAACGGATCCCGCAGCTGCGCAAACTGATGGAAGCGGTGCACACCGAGATCCACCTGACTTCCGCTGATGCGTGGCCGGCGCTGCTGGCGCAATTGCTGCGTGACCGCCAGTTGCCGAGCCTGTTGATCGCACCGACTACACCTCACGGGCAGCGCATCACACAACACTGGGCGAACAATCCTGATCTGCCGGCGCTGAAGTCCTACGACCGACCGATGGAAGAGTGGAAAGCCGAGTTGTTCAACGACACCCCGGCCAGCCTGACCGGCACCCTCGGCGCGATTGCCGCCACCGGCAGCCTGATCCTGTGGCCGACCCGCGAAGAGCCACGGCTGATGAGCCTGGTGCCGCCGGTGCATTTCGCCCTGCTCAAGGCCAGCCAGATCCGCGACAACTTCTATCAGGTGCAGCAGGAATTCGAGTGGGCACAAGGCATGCCGACCAATGCGCTGCTGGTGTCCGGCCCGTCGAAAACCGCCGACATCGAGCAAGTCCTGGCCTACGGCGCCCACGGCCCGAAAGACTTGGTGGTGTTGATCCTGGAGGACCAATGACCTTACCGGCGAATTTCCTGCGCGATGCGCAGCAACTGATTCCGGCCGAGCGCCGCTTCGACGATCCGCTGTCGACCCTGGCCTTCGGCACCGATGCCAGTTTCTACCGGTTGATTCCGCAACTGGTGATCCGCGTCGAATCCGAAGATGAAGTGGTGGCGCTGCTGAAGCTGGCCCAGCGCGATCAGGTCCCGGTGACCTTCCGCGCCGCCGGCACCAGCCTGTCCGGCCAGGCGATCAGCGATTCGGTGCTGATCGTGCTGGGGGATAACTGGAACGCCCGGGAGATCCGAGGGCAAGGCACGCAAATCCGCCTGCAACCGGGGGTGATCGGCGCCCAGGCCAACGCGTGGCTTGCGCCATTCGGACGCAAGATCGGCCCGGATCCGGCGTCGATCAACGCCTGCAAGATCGGCGGCATCGTCGCCAACAACGCCAGCGGCATGTGCTGCGGCACCGCGCAAAACACCTATCACACGCTGGCCGGGATTCGTCTGGTACTGGCCGACGGCACACGTCTGGATACCGAAGATGCTGCCAGCGTCGAGGCGTTTCGAGTCAGCCACGGTCAATTGCTGGAACGCCTGGCGACATTGGGCCGCGAGACCCGCGCCAATGCCGAACTGGCCGCACGAATCCGCCACAAATACCGTCTGAAAAATACCACCGGCCTGTCGCTCAACGCCCTGGTGGATTTCGATGAGCCTGTGGATATCTTGAGCCACTTGCTGGTCGGTTCCGAAGGCACCCTCGGCTTCATCAGCGCGGTGACCTACGACACGGTGATCGACCACCCGAACAAGGCCTCGGCGCTGATCGTATTCCCGGATGTGGAAACCTGCTGCAACGCCGTCACCGTGCTGAAAAGCCAACCGGTGTCGGCCGTGGAACTGCTCGACCGCCGCAGCCTGCGCTCGGTGCAGGACAAACCCGGCATGCCGGCTTTCGTACAGCAGCTGTCGAACAATGCCTGCGCGCTGTTGATCGAATCCCGCGCCGCTTCTTCCACTTTGCTGCAGGAACAACTGGCGCAGATCATGGCCTCGCTCAGCGCCTTCCCGGTGGAGAAACAGGTCGACTTCACCGAAGACCCGGTCGAAAACGCCCGCCTCTGGGCGATCCGCAAGGACACCTTCCCTGCCGTCGGCGCCGTGCGCAAGACCGGCACCACGGTGATCATCGAAGACGTCACCTTCCCGGTGGAGCAACTGGCGATCGGCGTGAACCGTCTGATCGAGCTGTTCGACAAACATCACTACGACGAAGCGATCCTTTTCGGACACGCGCTGGAAGGCAATCTGCACTTCGTCTTCACCCAAGGCTTCAACAGCCCGGAAGAAGTCGCACGCTATCAGGCGTTCATGGACGACGTGGCGCAACTGGTGGCCGTGGAGTTTGGCGGTTCGCTGAAGGCGGAACACGGCACCGGACGCAACATGGCGCCCTTCGTCGAACTCGAATGGGGCAGCGACGCCTATCAATTGATGTGGCAGCTCAAACGCCTGCTCGACCCCAACGGCATTCTCAATCCGGACGTGGTGCTCAGCGAAGACCCGCAGATCCACCTCAAGCACCTGAAACCGCTGCCGGCGGCTGACGAGATTGTGGATAAATGCATCGAGTGCGGTTTCTGCGAGCCGGTCTGCCCCTCAAAAGGTCTGACCCTGAGCCCGCGCCAGCGCATCGTGATCTGGCGCGATATCCAGGCGCGAAAACGCGCCGGGATCGACACCACCGAACTGGAAAAAGCCTACGATTACCAAGGCATCGATACCTGCGCAGCAACCGGTTTGTGTGCACAACGTTGTCCTGTAGGCATCAACACCGGCGAGCTGGTGAAAAAGCTTCGCGGCCTTCACGCGACGCATACGAAAACTGCCAACTTCATCGAAGGAAATTTCGCCACCACCCTGCAAGGTGCGCGTTTCACCCTGCATGTGGCCAACGGTGCGCGGATGCTGTTGGGTGCACCGCGCCTGGCGAAGCTTTCCGCCACCCTGACGCGGCTGTCCAAAGGTCAGGTGCCGCTGTGGACCAACGCGATGCCGCAGCCGGAAAAAGCCATTCGCTTCAGCCCGGCCGTGTCTGACGAGCGCCCGCGCGTTGTGTATCTGGCGGCTTGCGTCTCGCGTGTGATGGGGCCGGCAGCGGGCGACAAGGAGCAGATGTCGCTGTACGACAAAACCCGTGGCCTGCTGGAAAAGGCCGGTTATCAGGTGGTGTTTCCGGACAATCTGGACAACCTCTGCTGCGGTCAGCCCTTTGCGTCCAAGGGCTATGCCGAACAGGCCGAACACAAGCGTCAGGAGCTGATCGGCGCGCTGCTCCAGGCCAGTCGCGGCGGGCTCGATCCGATCTATTGCGACACCAGCCCCTGCACGCTGCGGCTGGTGCAGGATGTGGGAAATGTTCGCCTGGATCTGTATGACCCTGTGCGCTTCATCCGTACGCACCTGATGGATCGGCTCGACTTCACCCCGCAGGAAGCACCGATTGCGGTTCACGTGACCTGCAGCACTCAGCACCTTGGGGAAAGCCAGGCGCTGATCGACCTGGCCCGCAAATGCAGCAAGAACGTGGTGATCCCGGAAGGCATTCACTGCTGCGGTTTCGCTGGCGACAAGGGTTTCACCACGCCAGAGCTCAACAGCCACTCACTGCGTACGCTCAAGGATGCGGTGCAACAATGCAGCGAAGGGATTTCCACCAGCCGCACCTGTGAGATCGGTCTGACGCAACACGGTGGAATCGACTACCACGGTCTGGTGTATCTGGTGGACCGGGTAACCCGAGCCAAAGCCCCCGCAACCGCCCTCTGAAGAAAAATAGAACCCTTGCGAACGACCGCAGTCCACAGAACAGGCCCCGAACAATCGGGGCTTGTCCTCCATTCGGTTGCCCGTCCTGACGGCCAGCGAAGTCTGGATCCCTCAGTTCAAGGAGATACACATGAAGCGTTCTGTACTGTTAGGTCTGTTCGTTACTGCCTCGATGATGGCTTCCACTTCGTTCGCTGCCGACAAGCCCGCTGACCTGTGTGATGCCAATCTGCAAACCATCAACAACGCCAAGGCGCAGGCAATGGCCTCACCCGACCTGAATCAACGGGTAGAAGCCAGCGTGCAAAAAGCCCAGGCACTCAAGGCCCAGGGCAAGATCGACGAATGCGTGGCTGAAACCCAGCAAACCATTCTGGAAATCCGCAAAACCAGCGGAACCAACAACTGATCGAAGCTCAGGCCAACCTTCGGGTTGGCCTTGTCAGCCGTTTGGCGTACACTGCGCAGGCTTGTTGCTCATAAGCCACACAGAGCGCCAGGCTCGGGGCCGTTTAGGATTCGACGCCGGTTGCGAAACTCTAGGTGCATGCCGACTTGGTAACAGAAGTCGTAAATCCACTGTTGCAACTACTTATAGTTGCCAATGACGACCAATACGGTGCTGCTCTCGCTGCTTAATTGCAGCTGACATGCACTCCTGGTACCTTCGGGTCCAGCAATCATCAGGGGATGTCTGTAAACCCAAAATGATTGTCATATAGAACAGAATCGCCGTGCAGTACGTTGTGGACGAAGCGGCTAAAACTTACACAACTCGCCCAAAGCACCCTGCCCGTCGGGTCGCTGAGGGTTAACTTAATAGACACGGCTACGCATGTAGTACCGACAGCGGAGTACTGGCGGACGGGGGTTCAAATCCCCCCGGCTCCACCAACTCTCAACGACAAGGCCCGCCCAGTGCGGGCCTTGTCGCATCTGGAGATTTATCCCGGGAGACCTCATGCACCAGGCACTGCTGATCATCGACGTCCAACCCAGCTTCTCCCCGCCGCAATGGCTGATCGACGGCATTCAATCCCTGATCGGCAAACTGCCCAGCGTCGCCACGGTCGAGCGTCATGATGAAACCCGCACACCGTTCCAGCGTCAGCTCGGCTGGCACCCGGCGGCGGACGATGACAGCCTGATCGCCGCAGACCGCATCTTCATCAAATACGGCTACGCGCCCTCCCCGGACACAATCGGATACCTGAAAAGCCTGAATTTGGATCGCGTACTGGTCTGCGGCCTGCAAACCGAAACCTGCTGCCTAGCTGCCGGCTTTTCGCTGTTCGATGGTGGGTTGCAGCCGACGTTGCTCACGGATCTGACGGTGGGCTCGTCGCTGGATCGCTCGGGCGGGCTGGGTGTGCGGTTATGGGAACATCACTTCAAGCACACGCTGACGTCGAGTGAACTTCGCTCCTGTCTGTAGGCGTCCTAGGAAATTTCCCGCAGCACGCGTCTATTTTCACGTACTGGTTCAAGATGCTTCCGGGCGCGGTGGCTTTTAACCTTGACTTGAGACCGACTAATGGGTGTCCACTTTTCCATCGTCCCCTTTTCCATTTTTTCAATCAGAAGACCGTGTCAGGCTAGCGACGAATGCTCTGATCTAGGTATGGTTCCATCCCGTCAAAATCTGCAGGGAAGCATCGATGTTCTGGAAGAAAGACAAATCAATCCGTGTCGAATTGATCACACCCATCACGCTCGTCAACGCTCCTCCCCTAGCCACACAGAGCTCAGCAGTATCCGAGCAAGTACCTAGCGTTAAAAAGCTCGAAACCAACGTCGATTTGGCGTTCAAGCTAATCAACTATGCGGCGCTGGGCCTCCAAGCAGCACTTGTGGTGTATGGCTACTCTTTGTTGGTTGGCTACTACAACAGCTTTGGAATCGATACCAACGAGATTGGATTGAGTACGCCCAGTCTGCTTCTATTCGGCTACATCAGCTTGTTTTCCGGCGCCTTGGAAGCCGCGAATTACGTCCCCATCATCGGCCCAGGCATTCTCGCGTTTTGCTTCATTTTGGTAGCGGGCGCCTTCATCGGAGCCGTGGTGAAGAACGCGAAACGAGACACAAAAATTGTTCTAGCCTGCTGGGTTGGGTTTCTTTTGTTCATAGCCTTTTTTACGCCGGCTATAGGTGTTCAACAGGGCATAAAGATGGGTAAGGCTGATACTAAGGGGTTTACTCAACAGGAACTTATCAAGGGGTTCGACAAGCAGCACACCTTGACAACCAACAAGGACGCCAAGCTTACAGGCACCCTCATTTTGGCTGACAGCAAGAATACGTTTCTACTGGTAGACAAAACCGTATACAAGGTGGAAAACAGGAGCGGCCGCGTGCTGAGAGAAACGCTGCTGACTTCGAAGCCGGGGTTACCTCAATAATGCCCAGTGACCTCTCAATGAGCCCATACAAAAACTCAGATGGGAGTCAGCGATAAGGGGCTGATCGAGCATTAATGAGGCAGGGTGTATCCCCTCTTGTATCCTGGACATCACGAGTAGTCACTAAGACCAATATTTAAACGGTTCTACGATACGAGTTCAATTGACCCCGGCTCAATAAGGCCCACCCAGTGCGGGCCTTGTCGCTTCTGCAGTTCTGCATCCGGATGAGACTTGCAACCACCGTCCTAGGAAAATTCCCGCAACCCGCGTCGACTTTCATGAACTGGTTCAAGATGCTTCCAAACGCTAGTCTTCGCGCTCCGCTGCAACCCGGCAGATGGTTTACCAAAGGGATTCGCCGGGAGCCTGAAACCATGGAGCCTCGTCATGAAAAAAGACACCCCAAGCCTGCCTGATCAAACACCGCCTCACGAAACCGAATCGAAAGAACCGGCTGTGCTTGCCCAGCCTCAGGAGTACGTGAGAAAGCCGCGTCGCACCCTGCCTTTCAACGAGATTTTCTCCGTGCGCACCGACGTGGATACGGCCACTCTGCTGACCCATGCCTGCGAAACCCTGGCGGCGCTCAACATGATGACGGCGAACATCGCCGATGATTTCACAAGTTCTCAGCGCAGCCGGTTGCTGGCGATCCGGCAGCTGTCGATCATGACTGAAATGCTGGTCAATCGGGCCGTGGAGAACCTTGATCCGGTGAATCTGGTGCCCCGTACGACGGCGCCTGTCGTGCACTGAAAAACGACCGCTCGTCGATGACGCAAGTCGTTCATCGACATGAACTTTTCTTCACCCCGGCGGCGGTGATGGCCGTGTACATTGGCCTCGCTCATTCAAGAAACTACGGTTCGCCCGCGCTCCTGCGGGCTTTTTTTCGCCTGCGTTTTGCCTGGCAGGCGATAGACGCAGGTGTCTTGCTCGCCGTGCCGTTCCGATTGCCGGGCCCCTGGGTGGATCCTGATCAACACAAACCCGACAGCCTCGGCCAGACGCCGGCTTCGCGCATTGGCAGAGGACGCCGTCAGGTAAAAGGTGAATTCAGGAAGGTTGTTGAGCAGGTGCGTGAGGGCGGCGCGCATGTAGCCCTTGCCCGATTGCTCGGTGTTGGCCCAATAACCCACGACGTAGCGGTTGCGCGAGCGGGGCTTGAGTCCGATGCAACCGATCAGCGCTTGCCCGTCCTCGGTCACGATCAGCCATCGTCGCTCGCCGGTTTCACTGTTGAACTCTTTTTGGGCCTTCAGCAGAAACTCGAGCGCCTGCTCCGCGTTGGTGTACTTACGCGGCCAAGGCAGAAATTCCGAATGATCGAGGTAACTGGCGTTCAGCGCCTGCTGAAACAACGAGTAAAACGCCGGATCCGCCGGTATCAGTCGCAGCGACTGCTCCCCCGCCTTGAATGCCCATTCCATCATGTCCTCCTTGAACGACGCATCTCATAACCGGATGTGAAGTGAATCAGGGAAATTTATAGTGCTCTGCGTTCGGCGATCCAGTTGTGTTTTCCGTCCGGCCGGACAATTCTGTCAATCATTCCCTGCTTCCGGAGCACCCGATGCCGCTGCTGACCCTGCCCTGTCAACGCCTGACGCTCGCGGTACTCGACCCGGATCAAGCGGCGCTGGAAAGCGCGTTCTACCAGCGCAATCAACGTCACCTCGCGCCGTGGTCGCCGATCCGTACCACCGATTATTTCTCCACGGAACAGATCCGCCGGCGCCTTGAAATACAGGCCAGTGCCTTCGAAGCCGGGCTGGCGGTGCATATGGCGTTGCTGACCCCGGATGGTGAGCAGATGATCGGCGCCTGCAATTTCAGCGGGATCATTCGCGGTGCGTTTCAGGCGTGCTATCTGGGTTATCACATCGACGAGGCGCATCAGGGCAAGGGGTTGATGCAGGAAGCGCTGGAAGCAGCCATCGCCTACATGTTCGACACCCAGAACCTGCACCGGATCATGGCCAACTACATTCCCGGCAATGAACGCAGCGCCCGGTTGCTTGAGCGTCTCGGGTTCGAGCGTGAGGGCTACGCCAAGGCCTATCTGAATATCGCCGGGCGCTGGCAGGATCATGTGCTGACGGCGCGGGTCAATCCGCGTTTTGAAGCGCCGGAGCAACGCTGGTCGCGGCCGCTGTCGTGACGTTCACAATTTATTAAGGATTGGCCGCGTAAGCTCGGGTTTCCGCTCACTTCCGGTTGCCTGAACCCATGTCGCGTGCCGCCTCTTCCCTGCTTCTGCTTGCCGCTCTGCTGTTCTTTTTCGCCCTCGGCAGCCATCAACTGCAAGGTTCCACCGAGGCCCGGGTTGCGGGCATTGCGATGGAAATGCACCTGGACAACGACTGGGTGACACCGCGTCTGTTCGGTGAGCCCTTCCTGGAAAAACCGCCCCTGAGCCTGTGGCTGGACGCCGGCGCCCTGCGCGTTTTCGGCGTCTCGCCCTGGGCGGTGCGACTGGCGTCGGCGGTGGCCGGGTTGCTCAGCGTGATGCTGCTGTATGCAATGCTGCGTCGCTTCGATCGCCCGAAGGCCATCGCCTGGACGGCGGGAATTCTGCTGGCGACCATGGCCAGTTACTGGAGCAACGTACGCGGCGTCGGCGAGGATGCGTTGCTCGCCCTCGGCGTGACCACGGCACTGTTGGCGTTCTTTCAGGCGCAGCGAGCATCGAACCCGGGCAGTTCGTTGCTGTTTGTGGTCGGGATTGCGATTGCCACGCTGAGCAAAGGCGTGCTCGGGTTGGCGATGCCGGGCGTGGTGATTTTCGCTTTTCTGCTGGCCGACAACCTGATGGACAAGCGCTTCAAGCTGACGGACTGGCTGCGTCCGGGTTTGCTGACCCTGGTCGGCCTGATCCCGCTGATGATCTGGCTCGCCGTGCTCTATCAGCGTGGCGGCGTCCAGGCGGTCAGCGAAGTGTTGCTGACCAACAGCGTTGGACGTTTCAGCGGATCGTTCGTCGAAGCCGGGCACTACGAGCCGTTCTACTATTACCTTGCCAAGCTGCCGCAGGCGTTCCTACCTTGGAACATTCTGGTGTACCTGGGCCTGTGGCATTTTCGCAAGGAGCTGAAGGCCAACCGTTACCTGCTGTTTTTCAGCCTGTGGATCATCGCGCAGTTCATCCTGCTGACCCTGGCCTCGAGCAAACGCACGGTGTACCTGATGTCGATGACACCCGCAGCGGCAGTGATCGCAGCGGAATATGCGGGCGTGTTGTTCGACAGGTTGAAGGATCACAAGAATGGTTTTGTCGGACGAATCGCCCGTCATCGTCAGACACTGGCGGCGGGGATACTGACGGTTGTCATCGCCAGCTATTTAGGCGCCGCGCAATGGGCACTGCCGAACGCCGATAAACACCTGTCGTTCCTGCCGCTGACCGAACACATTCAAGCCCTGCAGGCGAGCGGCAATCAGGTCGCGTTGTTTCAAGCCAACGAACGGGTCGGCGGCGCCAGCGTGTTCTATACCCAGAGCGTCCTCAAGGGCCTGGACACCGACGCGCAGCTACGGGACTTTCTCAGTGCATCGCCATCGAACATCGCCGTGATGTCGGGAGACAGCGAACCCGCCGCCCCGCTGAAAGTCCACAAGACCATGATGGTTGGGCGCCAGGCGTATTACTTCGTGGGCTACTGAAGCCACCACAGCACAAACGAAAAACCCGCCGGTGATGGCGGGTTTTTCATTTCAGCGGCGAGGACTCAGAGAGAAACCTCAGGCTGTGCGCCGAACACCTTCCGCTCACGCTTGCTCAATACCGGCAATTCCAGACTAGCCCGTCCGTAGAACGCCAGCGCCGTCAGCAAACACGCCAGCCACACGAAGATGCCGGCCCAGAACGTGTGGGACATGTAGTGCCAGCCCTGTAGGACACGCGTGGTGCCATAAACAAAACCGAGCAGCAGCGAGCCCCACAACAACGCGCTGGAGAAACGCCACTGATAACGACGCGCCACGAAATACAGCGCCAGCATGGTGAAGCCACCGGAGGCATGGCCACCCGGCCAGCAACGCCCTTCACCCGCTTCGTGGAACAGCTGGAAATTGTTGTACCACTCGATGTGCGGCATCTTTCCGCCGTACAGCGTGGTTTCGATCGGGCAGTAAACGCTGGTGTGCGACTTGAGGAAATGGATCACCCCGGTGCAGACCGCGAAAGCCACCACCACAAACAGAAAATCCCTACGGTGCTCGGCGGCAAAGCGCAGCACCGGCGCGACTTTACTGCGCTCGAGAAACCCGCCCAGACGCGGATGCCTTTGCGGTTTCACCAGCGGCCAGACCAACGACAACACGGCGCCGATCAAGGCGATTTCAGCGGTCCAGTTCGGAATGATCCGCGCCCACTTGTGGGTCAGTTTTTCAAAGAAGTGAATCTTGTCGAGCGGAAATGTGTGGGTCAGTGGATCGAACAGCAAATTGCTGAAAGCGATGTCGATGTTGGTCATGTCGAACATCAGAAAAACCACGGCTGCGCAGAGCAGCGGGATGCCGAAATTGTAAGCATAAAAGCGTGATTTCATCGGGTGGTCACCGTGCGCCAGTCGGAGGCTTCAATGAAGCCGAGCATTTGTGGGGCCGCCGGGCTGGCGGCGGAAACAAACAGCGATGCGCCGTACCCGAGGGTCGAGGCCGGCACCTTGAGGTCTTTTTCCAGCTGCGCCATGCATTCGCTGTGGGTCACCAGAATCAGGTTGCGTCCCGGGACCTTGTGCGCGAGCGCATCCTGCAACATCCGGCCCTTGCAACTGATCAACCAGTCTTCGCCGGTCGCGGCCTTGTTGAACATGTAGCCGGCGGTCTGCACCGTACGCACCATCGGGCTGTTGTAGACGTCGGCCTTGTCCAGACCCAACTGCTCGAACTGCGCGCCGACGCTCACCGCGACACTGCGCGAGCGATCGGTGATGCCATCGTGGCCGCTCAGGCACGGGGCTTTCGAGTGGTCGCAGCGCTCGACGTGACGCACCAGCACGATGATGTCGCCTTTGCTCCAACCGTCCTTCAGCGCCTGCGCGCCGGCCACATTGCCGTGGGCAAGGTCCGGCACCGCCGCCGGGGCGAGCAGCCACAGGGTCAGCGGAATGACCAGCACCGAGGCCGCCAAGACCACCCAGGTGTTTCGAAAACGGGTCAGACCGCTCAGATCAATCGAGCGCTTGACGCCGAACAGACTCAGTCGCAATTCCACAAAAAGCCGCCATCAGGTGTCATTCGATGCGGCGAGGTTAGAGAGCACGGCGTGGGCAGGCAGTGAAACCCATGTGAAAAAAGTCTTGTGAGTGCCTGTTACAAATTCCGTAGGACAAAAACCTTTCAGCTCTCGGATTTGCGGCCGATACAGTCCTGCTTACACCCTTGCTGGCGCAAAAAAACAACAATCTTCCAGCCTGACCGACGATCAAGACGCACAACGTTTTTCTGGAGGATTTTTGATGAATAGCTGGTTCGGCAACATCAGCGTGAACCTGAAACTGGGGCTCGGATTCGGCCTCGTCCTGGCCCTGACCTGCATCCTGGCGCTCACCGGCTGGACCAGCCTGGGCGGCCTGATTGACCGCAGCAACTGGATGAGCGACATCACCCAGCTCAACGCTGGCCTGACCAAACTGCGCGTGGTGCGCCTGCAATACATGCTGACCAACGGCGACGAAACCGCCGCGCAGAACGTGCAGACCACCCTCGACGGTTTCGCCGCCCAACAGCAGAAGCTGATCAGCAGCTTCAAGAGCCCGGAAAACGTCAAACTGCTCAAGGAGCAGGCGGCGACCATCGCCGAGTACCAGACTTCGCTCAACAAGATGCGTAACGCCTACCGCACCGGCAACACGGCGCGCGACTCGATGGCCACCAGTGCCGCGACGGCCTACGGCCTGATCGAAGCGCTGAGCAACCGCGTCCAGCAAATGCCGCTGAGCGATGAGCGTTTCGAGCAGTTCCAGGCCGTCACCGCCGCCAAGGAAGCGTTCATCCTGGCGCGCTACGAAGTGCGTGGCTATACCGCCACCGCCAACGCCGAGACCGAGCAGAAAGCCGTCGGCCAACTGGACGTGGCCATCGCCAGCCTCAAGCCACTGAACGTGCATTTCGCCAGCTCGCAGCAGGACGCCCTGCGTCAGCTGGAAACCGCACTGACCAACTACCGCAGCGCCTTGCAGGCCTTCAAGAACGCCAACACCGATGCGGTGCAGGCGCGCAAGGAAATGACCGATCAGGGCACGACCATCGTGAGCCTGAGCGAGCAGCTGTATCAGATCCAGCTCGATCGCCGTGACGCCGAAAGCGCCCAGGCCCGCACCCTGCAACTGATCAGCACCCTGCTGGCGTTGCTGGTCGGCATCATCGCTGCCTTCATCATCACCCGTCAGATCACCCGCCCGCTGCAGGAAACCATGGCTGTGGTCGACCGCATCGCCAGCGGCGACCTGAGCCAGAACGTGATCGTCACCCGCCGCGACGAACTCGGCGTGCTGCAACAAGGCATCGCGCGTATGGGCGTGACCCTGCGCGACCTGATCAGCGGCATCCGCGACGGCGTCACCCAGATCGCCAGCGCCGCCGAAGAACTGTCGGCCGTGACCGAACAGACCAGCGCGGGCGTGAACAGCCAGAAGGTCGAGACCGATCAGGTCGCCACCGCCATGCACGAAATGACTGCCACCGTGCAGGAAGTCGCGCGCAATGCCGAAGAAGCCTCGCAAGCCGCAGCCGCCGCTGACGGCGAAGCCCGTGAAGGCGACAAAGTGGTGAACGAAGCCATCGCCCAGATCGAGCGTCTGGCCAGCGAAGTGGTGCGTTCCACCGAAGCCATGAGCGTGCTGCAACAGGAAAGCGACAAGATCGGCAGCGTCATGGACGTGATCAAGGCTGTGGCCGAACAGACCAACCTGCTGGCCCTCAACGCTGCCATCGAAGCCGCCCGTGCCGGTGAAGCCGGTCGCGGTTTTGCCGTGGTTGCCGACGAAGTCCGTGGCCTGGCCCAGCGCACGCAGAAATCCACCGAGGAAATCGAAGGCCTGGTGGCCGGTCTGCAGAACGGCACTCAGCAAGTTGCCGCCGTGATGAACAACAGCCGCGCCCTGACCGACAGCAGCGTCGCCCTGACCCGCAAGGCCGGCGACTCCCTGGAAAACATCACCCGCACGGTGTCGAACATCCAGTCGATGAACCAGCAGATCGCCGCAGCCGCCGAACAGCAAAGCGCCGTGGCCGAAGAAATCAGCCGCAGCATCATCAACGTCCGCGACGTGTCGGAACAGACCGCTGCGGCGAGTGATGAGACCGCCAAGTCCAGCGTTGAACTGGCGCGGTTGGGTGGGCAGTTGCAGCAGATGGT
This sequence comes from Pseudomonas sp. GW458-11-26-14-LB4, assembly GCF_059423925.1. Lineage (NCBI taxonomy): Bacteria > Pseudomonadati > Pseudomonadota > Gammaproteobacteria > Pseudomonadales > Pseudomonadaceae > Pseudomonas > Pseudomonas sp. GW458-11-26-14-LB4. The sequence goes on along the minus strand of NZ_JBWKYU010000016.1, from coordinate 47,189 downwards.
GAGCCACTTCCGCGTGTAAACCCTGCACACGAAAGCCGACATACAAAGAAGGGCAGCTGAAAAGCTGCCCTTCTTTTTTGCCCTGAAATTGCCAACTTCAGGAAGTGGATGACGCGCTCTGAAACGCAATTACACACGGTTGGTCAGGGGTGTTTAAGGACACGCCGTGAAACGTCCCGAAGCCCACAAAACCTTGCGCCGTTGCCTACGGCTACGCCAGAATCCGCCGGCTTGTGCGCCTTGGGCTGGCTGCGTAATTTGATTGCGTCACTGATTTCCAGTGATCGAACTTAGCGGTTCGGCATGCGTTCACGGTTGTACACGTCCGATCCAGTCAGGCATTCGCCTGCACTTGATGGTGGCTGTGCGCATGGCATCTTCGGATGCGCCGGGTTGTGATGCTTACCGGGCCGCTAACTTGCGCACAGCTGCCTCCCTTTTGCTCAGCGGCGAAATGGGCGCAGCCTCATCAGAGGTAAGCATCTATGTTCAAGGTAACGCCAAACCCGCCACTCACCGAACCCACAACCCTCCCGGATCCAACATCCCCCTACGAATGTCCCGGCTCGAAACGTTTCAATGAAGCCGCCGAACGCGCCCTCGATTATCACCTGGGCCCACTCAGCGCCCACATCATGGCCGCGCCCTACAAACCCAACACCCTCTACCAGGCTCACCCCGAAGCCGACACCGAATCTCTGTTGGTGGACGCCAGCGAATCCCTCGGCTCCGCCACCGTCATGCTCAACAATCATGTGGCAATGGTCGAGGGCAGCCACCGCAAGACCCTGCAAGGCATCGCCCAAATCGTGATGATCGCCGAACTGGCCGTTAACCGTGCGCTGGACAAGGTCGTGCCGACGGATTGATGCGGAGATGGCGAGTGCGGTGCACTCGCCGCTTCTTATTGATCGTTCAATGACAAAGCCCGCAGGAAGCGGGCTTTGTCACAGAGACTTAAGGCTTGTCTCGCTCAAATTCTCCAAGGGTTGATCACCTCAACCCCCAACGTCGCGCAAGCGTCAGCCATTTACTTTATTCGCGGATTCAAATTACCTTTCAGAGCGCTCATCCGCCCCCGGCGGCCTCGATCAAGAGGATTCGGTCATGCAATCGCTCGGCTTCACCTCCGTCCCACCGCTGCTCAAGTACCTGCGCCATGCCGAACATCTGGGCCTGGCCATCGAGCCTGCGTTGGCGGCGGCCGGGTTGCAGGCGCAGCAGTTGAGCGACAACAGTCTGCGCTTGCCGGGGGAAACCCATGAGCGGTTGCTCGATTACTTTTGCGAACACTCGGGCGATCCGCTGTTCGGCCTCAACGCCGCGAATTTCGTGCTGCCCAACTCCTGGAGCGTGCTCGGCTACATCACCATGAACTGCGCGACATTGGGCGACGCCATGAGCCGCATCATGCCGTTCGAAAAACTGGTGGGCGACATGGGTGTCAGCCGCGCCGAGGTGCACGACAGCCATGTGCACCTGATCTGGAGCTGCCGCTTTGAGCGCCCGCGGATTCGCCGGCATCTGGTGGAAAACGTGCTCGGCTCCTGGCTGCAATACGCGCGCTGGATCGCCGATACCCGACTGTCGCCGGCCGCCGTGTGGCTGGAACACTCGATCCCGGCGGACACGACGCTGGCGCAGTACGAACAGTTTTTCGAATGCCCGGTGCTGTTCGATCAGCCGTATTCTGCGCTGGTCGTGCCGTTGCCTTATTTGCAGTTGCCGTTGCGCCAGGCCGATGCGCATTTGCTGCGCACCCTGGAAGAACACGCTCAGAGTTTGATGGCGACGCTGGAGGATGCGTCGCTGGAACAGCGGGTGAAAGGCATTCTGCGCCAGTTGCTCAAGGAAGGCCTGCCGCGCAAGGAACAGGTGGCCGAACATCTCGCCGTCTCCGTGCGCACGCTGCAACGCCAGTTGCATCAGGCCGGCACGTCGTATCAGCAGATCCTCGATGAACTGCGCCAGGAACTGGCCGAGCATTACCTGCTCAACAGCACCCTGCCGATTCAGGACATCGCCCAGTATCTGGGCTTCAGCGAATCACGCTCCTTTCACCGCGCCTTCAAGAGCCGACGCGGCATGCCGCCCGGTGAGTTTCGGCAGACTCACCGGGTTAGTGGTGGTGGCGAGTAAGAGTACGGCTCACAGCAGTCCCCTCACCCCAGCCCTCTCCCGGAGGGAGAGGGAGCCGACCGCAATATGCTCATGATCTACGCCGACCTGAAAAAGCTTCTGTGAATCCATAATCGAGAGGGAGCCGACCGCGAAATACTCACGATCTACGCCGAACTGAAAACGCTTCTGTGAATCCATAATCGCCACGATCTTTCAGGTCGATGCATGACGATAGACACCTCGGTCAGTCCCCTCTCCCCTTGGGAGAGGGTTAGGGTGAGGGGGCTTTTGGCTCAGAGGCTGATCGCGTTGGTGAACACCAGGCGATTGCCGAACGGATCGGCGATGGTCATGTCCTGGCTGCCCCACGGCATGGCCTGAATCTGTGGATGCGAAAACTTGTATTCCTTGGCCAGCAACTGCTGCTGAAACGCCTCCAGCTCATCGGTCTCGATCCGCAAGGCCGAACCCGGTGTCGCATCGCCGTGGTGTTCGGACAGATGCAGCACACACTCGCCGCGCGACACTTGCAGGTACAAAGGGAAACCGGGTTCGAAACGATGCTGCCAATCGATCTTGAAGCCGAGGAAGTCGACGTAGAACTCCACGGCTTTGGCTTCATCGAAAATCCGCAGGATCGGGGTGGTTTTGCCGAAGCTCATGGGTTGCTCCCTGACTGATTGGCCCCAGAGTGTAGCCGGGGTGGATGTCAGCAATTCGGCTTGGTGATGGCTTTCTTTAATTGCAATGTGCCATCACCGTGACGCAGTCAGCAAAATTCAACGAAAGCCGTCGCGCAGATCGCCCTGGCGCGCCAGGAACCGCCCTGGTCTCTGGCCGTTGGCCTGACCGTCGCGGTAACTCAACACGCCATTGATCCACACGCCATCAATGCCTTGGGCGGCACGTTGCGGGTCGTTGAAATCCGCCACGTCACGCACGGTCGCCGGGTCGAACAACACCAGATCCGCCCAGTGGCCTTCACGAATCTCGCCCCTTTCCTTCAGGCCGAAACGCGCCGCCGACAGACCGGTCATCTTGTGCACGGCGGTGTGCAACGGAAACAGCCCGACATCGCGACTGAAATGTCCGAGCACCCGTGGGAAAGCGCCCCACAGACGCGGATGGGGGAACGGGTCTTCCGGCAGGCCATCGGAACCGACCATCGACAGCGGATGAGCGAGGATCCGGCGCACATCGTTCTCGTCCATCCCGTAATACACCGCGCCCGCCGGTTGCAGGCGTTTGGCGGCGTCGAGCAATGACAGGTTCCATTCGGCGGCGATGTCCATCAGGTCGCGACCGCCCATTTCCGGATGCGGCGTCGACCAGGTGATGGTGATGCGATGGGCGTCGGTGACCTGCTTCAGATCCAGGGTCGAAGAACTCGCTGCATACGGATAACAATCGCAGCCGACCGGGTGAGTTTTCGCCGCCGCTTCCAGCGAAGCGAGCAACTGCGGACTGCGGCCCCAGTTACCGGCGCCGGCGCATTTGAGGTGGGAAATGATCACTGGCGACTGGGCGTGGCGTCCGATACGGAAAGCCTCGTCCATTGCTTCCAGCACCGGTTCGAATTCACTGCGCAGGTGGGTGGTGTACACCGCGCCAAATGCATTCAATTCTTCGGTCAATTGCATGACTTCATCGGTGGATGCCGAGAACGCACTCGCATACGCCAGACCTGTGGATAACCCAAGGGCGCCCGCCTCCAGACTTTCACGCAACTGCTCGCGCATGCCGGTGATTTCATCGTCGGTGGCGGTGCGAAACAGATCATCAAGATGATTGCTGCGCAGCGCCGTGTGCCCGACCAGTGCCGCGACGTTCAGCGTGGTATTGGCCGCTTCGACCGCCGCCCGGTAATCGCTGAAGCGCGGATAGACGAACGCCGCCGCCGAGCCGAGCAGGTTCATCGGATCCGGCGGATCGCCGCGCAAACTGACCGGCGCCGCGCTGATCCCGCAGTTACCGACAATCACTGTGGTCACGCCCTGGCTGAGCTTGGGCAGCATCTGCGGCTGGCGGATCACCACGGTGTCGTCGTGGGTGTGCACGTCGATGAAACCCGGCGCCAGCACACGGCCGGCGGCGTCGATTTCATCGGTGGCGCGGGCCTCGCTCAAGTCGCCGATGCGCGCGATGCGGCCATCGAGGATCGACACGTCGGCGGTGTAACCGGGGCGGTTGCTGCCGTCGATGACCAGGGCGTTGCGAATCAGGGTGTCGTACAGCATGTCAGTCTCCCAGCGGCAGGTGATCGTCGCCGCCACGGTATTCGTCGAGGGCGAGTTTGATCCGCCGCAGACGTTCTTGATTGTCTTCAGGATTGGCCAGCGCCAGCTCGGTGGCCAGCACGTCGATGGCGAGCAGCATGCCGTAGCGCGCCGCCGTCGGTTTGTAGATGAACGAGGTCTCGGCGCCTTGCAACGGCAGGACGATGTCGGCCAGTTCCGCCAGCGGCGAGTCGGCGCGGGTGATGGCGAGAATCCGTGCGCCGTAGTTGCGCGCCAGCGCTACGGTCTCCAGCAACTCCGGGGTGATGCCGGTCAGCGAACAGACGATCACCACCTGCTCGGCGCTGAGGCTGGCGGCGGTGACGCGCATCATCACCGCGTCGTGGCACACCGCAATCGGGTAGCCGAGGCGCACCAGTCGCACCTGCAATTCGTCGCTGCACAGGGTCGAGCAACCGCCGATGCCGAAGGCGTGGATCATCCGCGCCTGGCCCAGCAGCTTCACCGCATCGGCGAAGCGTGATTCATCGAACGCCGCTAGATGCTGGCGCAGAGTGGTTTCGATATCGCCGACGATCTGCCCGTAAAACGCCGACTGTTCGGGCGTGCCCGCCGGGTCGAGGAAACGGCTGCCGACGCCGCTGGCCTGGGCCAGTTGCAGGCGCAGGTCGCGCAAGTCGCGGCAACCGACCGTGCGGGCAAAACGCGACAGCGTGGCGGTGCTGACTTCGGCCCGCTGCGCCAGCTCTTCGAGGCTGGCGGAGGCGGCAAATCCTACGTCGTCGAGCATCAGACGGGCGATGCGTCCTTCACCAGCGCTGAAGGAATCCTGACGGGCGCGGATCTGATAGAGGATGTCCATGGCGGATAACTCCGACTACAGCAGGTAAGAAAGACCGACGGTCAGGGCGAAAGCGACAACCGAGATCAGGGTTTCCAGCACCGTCCAGGTCTTGAACGTCTGGGCCACCGTCATGTTGAAGTATTCCTTGATCAACCAGAAGCCGCCGTCGTTGACGTGGGAAAAGATAACCGAGCCCGCGCCGGTCGCCAGCACCAGCAGTTCCGGGTGGGGATAACCCAGACCGATGGCCACCGGCGCGACCACGCCGGAAGCCGTGGTCATGGCAACGGTGGCCGAACCGGTGGCAATGCGCATCAACGCGGCGAACAACCAGCCCATGATCAGCGGCGACAGGTGAAATTCGTGAGCCAGGCCGACGATCTGATCAGTGACGCCGGCATCCACCAGAATCCGGTTCAGACCGCCACCGGCGCCCACCAGCAAGGTGATGCTGGCGGTCGGGGCCAGGCATTCGTTGGTGAATTTGAGGATCGATTCGCGGTTGAAACCCTGCGCAATGCCGAGCGTCCAGAAGCTCAACAGCGTCGCCAGCAACAGCGCGATCACCGAGTTGCCGATGAACAACAGGAACTGATTGAAAGCGCTGCCCGGGGTGGAAATCAGGTTGGCCCAGCCGCCGATCAGCATCAGCACCACCGGCAACAGAATGGTCGCCATGGTGATGCCGAAACCCGGCAGGCTGTCGCGGGGTTCGCGTTCGAGGAATTGTTTTTCCAGCGGGTTATCCGCCGGCAACTGAATGCGCGGCACAATGAACTTGGCGTATAGGGGGCCGGCAATGATCGCCGTCGGAATGCCGATGGCAATCGCATACAGCAAGGTCTGCCCGACCGACGCCTGATACGCCTGCACCGCCAGCATCGCCGCCGGGTGCGGCGGCACCAGCGCATGCACCACGGAGAGACCGGCAACCATCGGCAGGCCGACCATCAGAATCGACACGCCGACCCGCCGCGCCACGGTAAAGGCAATCGGCACCAGCAACACGAAACCGACTTCGAAAAACAGCGGCAGCCCCACCAGAAACGCAATGCACACCATCGCCCAGTGCGCGTTCTTCTCGCCAAAGCGCTCGATCAGCGTGCGCGCCATCTGCTCGGCGCCACCGGACTCGGCCATCATCTTGCCGAGCATCGTCCCCAGCGCCACCACCAGCGCAATGTGCCCCAGCGTCTTGCCCACCCCGGCCTCATACGCCCCCACCACCCCGGACGGCGGCATCCCTGCCACCAGCGCCAGGCCAATGGAAATCAGGGTGATGACAATGAACGGATTGAGCCGGTAACGGGCGATCAGAACGATCAGGGCGATGATGGCAATGGCGGCGTACACCAGCAGCCAATAACCGAAGGACGGTGTCATGCGGTACTCCTCGAAAGGGTCACGTTCGAATGGGTTGTGAAACTCATAAATCATTTCGAGACCGAGTTTTCAAACCAAGTGAAAGTAATTTTCGTGGAGGGATAAGGGTTGTCGTTTTTGGATATGTCTTGTCGCGAATAATGAAAATCGCGGGGTGGGATTTTCATAATCCTCGGGCACAAAAAAACCGGTGAAAACAAGCAAGCTTGCTTCCACCGGTCTCGGGAACGTCACCTTTTCAGCGTGGACTCACACCATTTCGTTACGAATCCATTCAACCACCGACGTACGCTTCGGCGCCCAGCCCAGCAGTTCGCGGGCGTGTTTGCCGCGGACGCGGCTGTTGGAGCCGAGGCCGTAGTTGGCCATTTCGTAACCCCACTCGGCTTCGGCGTCTTTCAGTGGCCAGTCTTGTGGCTGGCCCAGATTCAGGGCTTCGGCCATGGCGGTGGTCATGTCGATGAACGACGCTTCGCCGCTTTCGACGAAGTAGAAGGTGCCCGGGACGTTTTTGGTCAGGGCCAGCAGGTACAGCGCCACCACGTCTTCGATGTGCACGTTGGACCAGATGTTCTGACCGGTGCCGACGTGACGCACCACAGCGCTTTTGCGCGCCTGTTTCAGCAGGCGCGGCAGTTGCACGCTGTCGCGATTGACGCCCAGGCTGTGGCCGTAGATCAGGGTGTTGCAGATGACGGCCGAGTTCACGCCGTCCTTCGCTGCGGCGAGGATCAGGTTGTCGATGGCCACGCGTGCGGCCTTGTCGACGGTCGGCTCCGGCAGGTTGTCTTCGAAGTAGATGACGTCGCTGGATTTGCCGCCCGACGCATCACCGACGATGCTCGAACCGCTGGTGTGCAGGAACACTTTGTTCGAGCCGCGCAGGGCATCGAGCAAGGCTTCGACCGCGCCGCGATGATCGCTGCTGGCGGCGTTGATCACGGCGTCGGCGGCGCGGGCCTGTTCGGCCAGCAATGCGTTGTCGTCGAGGGTGCCGATCACCGGGGTGATGCCCAGTGCTTTCAGCTCATTGGCCTGTTCGGCGCTGCGCACCAGACCGGTGACGGTGTGGCCGGCCTGGACCAGACCGGTGGCGATGGAGCCGCCGATAAAACCAGCAGCGCCGGTGACGAATACGTTCATGGAGAAACTCCCTGCGTGAGTAAGTGATGCAACGAGTATCGACCGGCGAGCCCGGTGGAAAAACCCGCCCACAACCAAATCACTGTTGCGCAGGGATCACGAATCAGCCTTTGAAATCGGCGCTGGCGTAAACCGCCAGTTTGCTCTGGATGAAGTCGAGGAAGCACTGGATGCGCAGCGCCAATTGCGAGTTGCGGTAGTACACCGCGTTGATCGGCTGGCGATAACCGCTGTTGAATTCCGCCAGCAACACCTTGAGGCGCCCGGCACGAATGTCGTCGATGGTCATGAAATGCGAGAGGCAGGCAATGCCCTGCCCCTCCAGCGCCAGATGGCGAACCGTCTCGCCGCTGGAGGCGCTGATCGCCGGAGTGATCGGCCAGCGGTCGCCGTGTACATAGCGCAGCGGCCATTGGTTAAGACCTTCGTTCTGGGTGAAGCCGAGCAAGGTGTGTTCATTGAGATCGGCCACTTCCAGCGGTGCACCGTGTTTTTCCACATACGCAGGACTGGCGACGATCAACAGCGGACTGCAACCCAGCGAGCGGGCATGCAACGTCGAATCGGCGAGTGTGCCGATGCGGATGGCGACGTCGGTGCTTTGTTCCAGCAGGTCAATGATCAGGTCATTGCTGTTGAGTTCGAGCTGGATCTCCGGGTACAGCCGGCGGAATTCGTCGATGTACGGCACGACGGCGTGGAGCATGAACGGCGACGCGGCGTTGATCCGCAGTCGCCCTGATGGCGTCTGCTGGCGCGAAGACAGGCGCTCTTCGAGCTGGTCCATCTGGTCGAGGATCAGCTTGGCCTGTTCGAAGAAATACTTGCCCTCCTCGGTCAGGTCCATGCGCCGTGTGGTGCGGTTGATCAGTGTGGTGTCGAGCTTGGCTTCCAGCCGCGACAGCGTGCGGCTGACCGCCGACGGCGTCTGTCCGACCTGCTCGGCGGCGGCGGAGATCGAACCGCATTCGATCACGCAGACGAAAATCTGCAACTCATCGGATCTGGCTTTCACGGGTGTCCTCGAATCGATAGGCCTGCTGCGCAAGCTCAGGCCTTCGATAGTAGCCGAGCGTCAGGCCTTGAGGCCAAACACCTCGGTCAGATGCTGCTCGTAGCGCGCCACATCTGCTTCGATGTTCGGGCGTTTCATCACGTCCACACAGAGGAAGGTCGGCAGGCCGGTCATGCCGAGGAACTCGTTGGCCTTGTGGAACGGGAAGTACACCGCGTCCACGCCTTTGGCTTCGAAGAAGTCGGTCGGGTCATCGAACGCCTGTTGCGGTGCGTTCCAGGTCAGCGACAGCATGTACTGCTTGCCGTGGATCAGACCGCCGCTGCCGTACTTCTGCGACGAATCGGAACGGGTGCGGCCATCGCTGGCGTAGAGGCTGCCGTGGCCTTCGGTGAAGACTTCGTCGATGTACTTTTTCACGGTCCACGGCGCGCCCATCCACCAGCCCGGCATCTGATAGATGATCACGTCGGCCCAGAGGAATTTGGCGACTTCTTCGGCGACGTCGTAACCCTCGTCAATGAAGGTGGTCTTGACGTCGACACCGCCACGATCCAGCACGCTCAGCGCGGCTTCGTGCAAGGTGGTGTTGTAGCGACCGTCGGAGTGGGCGAATTTTTTACCGCCATTGAGCAACAGCACTTTTTTCATGGTAGAGCCTCGATCGGATTCCGATGCGCAGCGCAGAGCGCTGGATGGAGAAGGGGAAAAATGGAATGGCGGCAGATTAGCGATCCGCCTCGCGCGGAATAAGCACCGACGGCGCAAAAATCATTTGAGTAAAACGCACGAATCGATTGCCGATTGTTGCCGTAGGATTGGCCGCCATCTGAATCTGAGGAGTTTTTTGCGATGAGCGAACGCCAGGGTTTCATCCTGCACGCCAAGACCCGCCCGGAAAAAGCCGAGGCTTTCGAAGCGTTTTTCCGCGCTTATGTCGAACCGAGCCGCGCCGAACCCGGCTGCATCGAGTACCACATGCTGCGCGACAAGGAAGACCCGAGCCTGTTCATCTTCTACGAGATCTGGGAAAGCCAGGCGCATCTGGACGTGCACTCGAACCTGCCGCACATGCAGCAGTTTCTGGCCCAGCGCATGGAATACCTGGAGCGGGATTTCGATATCCGCCCGATTGAAATGCTCAGCGCGTCGTCCGCTAGCCGCTGATCAGCAGATGGGCGCCGAGTGCGCCCAGACCGATGAAGAACACCCGCTTGAACAGAACGGCACTGATGCGCTGACGCAGCCATTGGCCGAGCAACATGCCGAGGACAGCGGGGATCAGCGCCAGCAGCGAGGCGCTCAATTCCGCGCCACCGAGCGACCCGCGCCAGAGCAATCCGCCGGCCAATGCCAGGGTCGACACGGTGAAGGACAGGCCCAGCGCCTGCACCAGTTCATCACGGCTCAAGCCCAGGGCCTGCATGTACGGGACGGCGGGAATCACAAACACCCCCGTCGCCGAAGTGATGACGCCGGTGATCACGCCACACAGCGGACCGAGCCACGGCTCATGGCGACGACTGACACTCAGCGTCGGCAGGAACAATCCGCTCAACGCATAGAGCAACAGCGCCGCGCCAAGTCCGCGCACCACCCAATGCCCGCCGGCCATGCCGATCCACAAGGTGCCGATGGCCGTGCCGAGGAAGATCGCCAGCAGCATTGGCCACAGCCGTTTCACCAGCCCCTGCAAATGTCCGCCGAACGCCAGTTGCCAGACGTTGGTGAGGGTTGCCGGAATGATCAGCAACGCCGCAGCCTGCGACGGTGCCATAGCCAGACCGAGCAGCCCCATGGCGACGGTGGGCAGGCCGAGGCCGATCATACCCTTGATCATGCCGGCGACGACGAACGTTGCGATCACCAGCAATGACAGGGCCAGACCGAGGTTTTGATAGAAATGGGCGAGTGCGTTCATGGCCACACTTTGCACCTGCGCGGGTGAACTGAAAATCTGTCATACACTGAGGCTGCCTCTACCTGTACAAGAGGCTTGTTAATTCTTCGCGGCCGCTGGCCTCTTCGTCGGGACCGACACCACTGATATTGAGGCTGCCCCATGCACTTCGACCTCACCGACCTGCGCCTGTACCTGCACATTCTCGACAGCGGCAACATCACCGCCGGCGCCGCCCGCAGCCATCTGTCGCTGGCGGCGGCCAGTGCGCGGATCCGGGCGATGGAAGCGTCGCTGGGCACCGAGTTTCTTGAGCGCGGGCGCCGTGGTGTCAGACCGACGCCGGCCGGTAAAGCCCTGGCGCAACATGCGCGGGTGTTGCTGCAACAGGCCGAACGCCTGCAACAGGATCTGGCCGAGTACGCACGCGGCGTCAAAGGCCAGGTGCGTCTGCTGTGCAACACCACGGCACTCAGCGAATACCTGCCGGAGGTGCTGGCGGATTTCCTGCGCGAGCATCCCAACCTCGACATTGATCTGCAGGAACTGCCCAGCGCCCGCATCACCCATGCCTTGCGTCAGGGCGCAGCGGATCTGGGCATTGTGTCCGACGCGATCGACACCACCGACTTGCAGACCCGAGCCTTTCGCGATGATCCGCTGGTGCTGATTCTGCCTTTGGATCATCCGCTGTCTGACGCGACCGGAGTCAGTTTCAGCGACGCTCTGCGCCATGACTTCGTCGGGCTGCAGGCCGACAGCGCTTTGGCGATTTACCTGGAAGAGCAGGCCCTGCACAGCGGCTCGCGGATGCAGATCCGCATCCGTGCTGATGGTTTCGACGGCGTGATGCGCATGGTGGCCCGAGGTGCCGGTCTGGGCATCGTGCCGCTGGCGGCGGTTCAGCGCGCTGCGCCGCAAGCCTTCAAGACCTTGCCGATGAATGAAGGCTGGGCCAGGCGCAAGCTGTTGCTGTGTGCCCGGGACTTCACTTCCCTCCCCGCCTATGCCCGCGCGTTGCTCGACGCCTTGACTCTGCCCTGAGGGGCAGACTTTACCCTTGGGGTTTCTTCTTCAAGGACAGTGATTATGGGCAAGCGGATTCTGCTGATTCTCGGCCATCCATCCAGCGAAAGTTTTTGCGCGGCACTGGCCGGACGCTATTTGGAATCGGCCCGCGAGGTCGGGCATGAGGTGCGACAACTGCCCCTCGGCCAGCTCGATTTCGACCCGGTCCTGCGCGACGGCTACAGCCGAGCCCAGACACTTGAACCGGATCTGCTCCAGGCTCAGGCCGACCTGCTGTGGGCCGAACATCTGACGCTGGTGTACCCGATCTGGTGGGGTGGAATTCCGGCGCTGCTCAAAGGTTTTTTCGACCGGGTCCTGCTCCCCGGCTTCGCGTTCAAATATCGCGAGGGCAAAGCGTTTCCCGACAAACTCCTGCACGGTCGCAGCGCCCATTTGCTGGTCACCATGGACACGCCGCCCTGGTATTACCGCTGGATCTATCGCATGCCCGGCCTGCACGAAGTGCGCAAGAACACATTGGCGTTCTGCGGGATCGAACCGCGCCGGACGCTGACCTTCGGGCCAGTGCTCGGCGCCAGCGACCATCAACGCGAAACCTGGCTGAAGCAGGCCGGATCGATTGCCCGCCATTGAGTTTTCCGCTATTGGTGCGCATGCCCGCTGACGGAGAAAAGGGATTTGCACATGTACATCGGCCAGGCCGCACAGCGTTCGGGAACCACGATCAAGACCATCCGCCATTACGAGTCGATCGGCCTGCTGCCCGAGGCCCCGCGCCAGGGCAAATACCGGGTTTACGACCCGCAGACGGTCGAACTGCTGAGCTTTATCAAATGCGCGCAGGCGCTGGGTTTTCGCCTCAGGGAATTGCAGGCGATCTTTGCCGGCCAGCCCGAACTGACGCCTTATGAAAAAGCCCGCCGCGCGATTGCCGGCAAGCAACAGGAGATCGCGGTGCAGCTGTTGAAACTCAGCCGACAGCAAGAAGAATTGAGCGCGCTGGAGGCCAGTCTTGAACACGCGCAACAGCAATGCCTGTCGAGCGTATCGACCACAAAATAAGCACAAGGAATAGCTTGCAAGGTACGTATACATACGTACTATATCGCCAGAGCGAACGTGTTGCCCGATACCCGTTTTCGCACAACGACAACGGACAAGGAAGAACGGATCGGCTCCATTAAACCTACATGGAATGAGGTGACGCGATGGTTGATTCAACGGAGTTTCGTAATGCAATGGCGATGCTGGGGAGTGCCGTCACCATCGTCACGACCGATGGCCCTGCGGGGCGATTCGGCTTTACTGCATCGGCGGTGTGCAGCGTGACGGATTCACCGCCCACGCTGCTGGTGTGCGTCAATCGCTCGTCGTCCAATCACGAGCATTTCAAGACCAATGGCGTGCTGTGCGTGAACGTTCTGACCGGCGACCACCAGTCGACCTCCGGCGCGTTTGCCAATCGACAGTTGAGCATGCAAGAGCGCTTTTCCAGCGTGAATTGCCAGACCCTGAAAACCGGTTCGCCGGTGATCGAAGAGGCGCTGGTCAGCCTCGATTGCCGGGTCAGCAAGGTCGACGAGGTTGGCACCCACAGCATCTTCTACTGTGAAATCCTCGAACTGCAGCAGCACAGCGAGGCCACGGAAGGCCTGGTCTATTTCAACCGCAGTTACTACCGTCTGAACGACGAACTGCGCCTGGCACCCGAGCAGTGATCCAGACACCCGCCGGCCTCGGCTGACGCTGGTTGGCGGGTCATGACAGGGATGTAACCATGCTATTCAATGAAGACAACTTCGCGGATATCGACCTGAACCTGATCATCATTTTCCTGGTGCTGTTCCGCGAACGCAGCGTGTCCCGCACGGCCGAACGTCTGCACGTCAAACAACCCGCCATCAGCGGATCGCTGGCACGGCTGCGCAAGCGCTTCGACGATCCGTTGTTTCTGCGCTCGTCGAGAACCATGCGCCCGACCTCGAAAGCCGAGCAACTGGCGCAAGCGCTGACGCCGGCCATCAAGCAGATCGAAGCGGTGATCCGGCTCTGAAAAACCGGCGAAAAAAAACCTGCGGAAGTTCACTCCCGCAGGTTTCATTTTGTCAGGCCGACTTGAGCGCCTGAGCGTACTCAACCCGAGCCCAGAACGCCGGCAGAAAGCACTCGCTGACCAGCAGCGCCGAGCCATTGCGGGTGAAGCGCGAACGCCGGGCCAGCAGCCGTTTGGCCTGTGGCGCGAAGCGATAGGACAGCGCGGCCAACGGCGCACCGGGCGGCAGCAAGGCACACTGGAAGGGTTCGCGCAGGGTCTGCTCCGACGTGTAGAGAATCTCGGCCAGAGGTCGACGGCCATAACCGTTCAGATCCGCCCAGTCGCCATTCAGTGCCGGCACGCTGGTCAGGCTGCGCGCGGTGACGCAGGCCTCGCCGTCGAGCTTCATCACCACTTCGCGCACCCAGCCGATGGTCGCCAGCGGAACGTTCAGCGCTTGTGCTTCTTCAGGATTGAGTGGGCCATGGGACTGCTCGACGACTTCGATTGAATAGTCGCCCATGGCTTTCAGGCGCGGGGTCAAGGCCCCGGGCAAAAACAGCCAGTGATGCTCGGAGCCGGTCAATTCCGACAGCGGTCGCGATGACCAGTAATGACTTGTATCCATACCCGCTCACACCTTCCTGGTGATGGTGAATTGTTGGTTGCCGTGGAAGGCCAACCCTTCACCGGCGGTGTCTGTCACTCGGCTCCGTTTTCTTCGGTCACTTCGTGTTTGCTGATGACGCTGATGGTCTGTTCATCGGTCTTGACCGCCGCCAGCAGCGAGTCGAGCAATCCCGGAAAACGCACGTCCATGTCTTCACGACGCAGGGACAGCAGGTTTTCCCGACCGTAAGGGCGCTGCCAAATCAGACCGCTGTCGCGCAGAACCCGCCAGTGGTGAGTCATGGTCGACTTCGATGCGCCCTTGAGGATCCGGCCGCACGGATGTTCCTGGCCATCGGACAACACTTTCAACACGGTCAGGCGTAGCGGGCTTCCCAATGCGTTCAGCACATTTTCCAGAAGGATCTGATCCTGATTGGGATGATTCGGGACGTTCATAGGTAGGTACCCTTGATGATATAGGCGGGAAAAATCCGGCTTGTATTCGTCTATACGAGAACAGTAAGACTATACACAAGATGTTTTTTCCCCGCGACAGCCGCCCCGGAGGCGGCGTCCCGCAAAACAACTACAAATCGCTGCTCTGCGCTGTCTCCCGCGCGGGCGCCTGGAACCCGCCGCCCAGTGCTGCCATCAACGAAACCGAACTGTCGATGTGCTTGCTGTTGAGGAAGGCCAGGCGCATTTCGTCCTGAATCAATTGTTGCTCGATGTTAAGCGCATCGAGGAACGTGTCCTCCCCGGCCTTGTAGCGCGACTGCGACAGATCGTAAGACGACTGGGCAATCGAACAGGCATCGCGCTGCACGACGATCTGCTGCTCGAAAGAACGCAGCTGCGTGACCGAAATCGCCACCTCATGCAGCGCCGAATTCAACACCCGGTTGTACTGCGCGATGGAGCTGTCGAGTTCGGCATTGCCAGCCTTGAGATCCGAGCGCAGGCGCCCGGCATCGAAGATCGGCAGCGACACCGTCGGCGCCACATTCCAGAACTTGCTGACCCCGGCGAACAGCGCATCTCCCGTCAGTGCATGAGAACCCGCCGCCGCCACCAGATTGATGTTCGGGTAGAACGTGGTCTTCACCGCCTCGACGTTTTTAGTCTCGGCCTCCACGCGCCAACGTGCGGCGACGATGTCCGGACGACGGCCCAACAACTGGGCTGGCAACTGCGCCGGCAAGGCCACCACACTGGCTTGCAGATTCGATGGGCGCTCGAGCGTGTGCGCACGATCAACGCCTTTGCCGATCAGCGCCGACAACTGGAGACGAGCAATTTCAATGTCTTCGTTGGCGCCGATCAGGGTCGATTCCGAACGCGCCTTGAGGCTCTGCACCTGCTTGAGTTGCGACAGGTTGTCGAGGCCCGAGCCGTAACGTGAATCCGTCAGGTCAACCAGTTTGCTCAAGCGTTCGAGATCGCGCTGGTTGAGCTCCGACACCTGCCACGCATACGCCAACTGGTTGTAAGCCTTGACCACATTGGTCGCGAGAATCAGCCGCGACGATTGCAGGTCGACTTCCGCCGCCCTTGCGCTGTTGAGCGCCGACTCCCACGCGGCACGCTGGCCACCCCAGAGGTCGAAGGTGTAGCCGAAATTGACCGCCAGATTGCGTGCGGTGAAATACTTGTGGCCCTCGCCGCTGTAGTCCTCAAAGCGCGACAGCCGACCGCGAGTGACACCCGCCGACGCGTCCATTTCCGGATAACGCTCGGCGTCGCGCAGGTCGAGAAATGCGTTGGCTTTCGCGACCCGGGCAGCGACTTCCTGCAAGTCCGGGTTGCTGGCGTAAGCCTCTTCGATAAGAGCACCCAGACGTGGATCGCCCAGCGATGTCCACCAGTCCGCACGCGGCCATTGGGCCGGTGGCAGTTTGTCTTTCAGGCTGTCGGACGGCGCATCGCCGACCGCCAGCAATTTGCCCTGATGATCGATCCCGGCGTAGTTCACACAACCCGCCGCCAACAGAATGGACGCCGCCAGCGGCGCCAGCATCAAACGTGTAATCGAATGCATGTCACGTCCTCACAGGATGGGTTGCGGCACACCGGCCGGCTCGGCTTCGGGTGCATGGCTCGGTTGCTTGATCGAACTGAGCAGCGTGTACACCGACGGCAGAATGAACAGGGTGAACAAGGTGCCGATCAGCATCCCCACCACAATCACCAGGCCCAGGCCGAAGCGGCTGTTGGCGCCGGCACCGCTGGCGAACAACAGCGGCGCGAGGCCGACCACCATTGCCGCAGTGGTCATCAGGATCGGTCGCAGCCGCACCTGCGCGGCATGCTGAATGGCTTGCACGCGGTCCATGCCTTGCTGGCGCTGCAACTCGTTGGCGAACGCGACCATCAGGATCCCGTGCTTACTGATCAGACCGATCAGCGTGATCAGGCCGATCTGGGTGTAGATGTTCATCGAGGTCATGCCCAGCGCCAGCGGCACCAGCGCTCCGCAGATCGACAACGGCACGCTGATCAAAATGATGAACGGGTCGCGGAAGCTCTCGTATTGCACGCTCAGCACCAGATAGATGATCACCAGGGCCAGGCCGAAGGTGAACGCCAGGCTGTTGCCTTCCTGCACGTATTGGCGGGCGTCGGACTGCCAGTCGAAACTGAAGCCGGCCGGGAAGCCTTCCGATTGTTTTTGCAGGAAGCCCACTGCATCACCCAACGTTACGCCCGGCGCTGGGATGGCCTGGAACGTGGCGGAGTTCTGTTGGTTGAACTGGGTCAGGCGATTCGGCTCGACCTTGACGCTGAGGGTGGCCAGTGTCGACAGCGGGACCGGATTGCCCTTCTGATCCTTCACGTAATACAGCTTCAGGGTTTCCGGGGTCAGGCGATCCGCCGACACCGACTGCGGGATCACGTCATAGGAACGACCGTGGAACGAGAACCGGTTGACGTACTTCTCGCCGATCAGGCTGTTGAGCGTTTCGCCGATGTCCTGCATGCGGATGCCCAGAGCGTTGGCCTTGGCCCGGTCGACCTGGATTTCCACCACCGGGTTGTTGAAGTCCAGATCACTGTCGACCACCGCGAACAGACCGCTGGCCTGCGCCGCCTGCTTGAGCTGATCCATCACGTTGTACAGCGCCAGATATTCCTGATCGCTGCGGATCACCATCTGCACCGGCAGGCCACCGGTAGAGCCCGGCAACGGCGGCATCTGGAACACGAAAATGCTCGTGCCTTCGATCTGGTTCACCCGCGCCTGCAAGTCGGGCTGGATGGTGTTGGCATCGCGGCCGCGTTTTTCCCAGTCCACCAGGTTGATCCCGCCGACGCTGTTGGACAGACCGTCGGAACCGTTCGCCACCCAGTTGCTGTAACCCTCGGGGATTTCGTTGAAGGTCTTGTACAGCTCGTGGGCGTAGGCCTCGAGGTAATTCAGGTTGGCGTGCTGCGGCGCCTTGATTGCGGTCAGCAGGATGTTCTGGTCTTCCAGCGGTGCCAGTTCGGTCTGCGCCGAGCGATAGAGGAACGGCAGGCTGAAGAAGATCACCAGCGCCACGCTCAGGCTGATCCAGCGCCGCGCCAGCGAGCCGCCGAGCAGCGCGCCATAACGACGGGACAGGTACTGGAAGAAACGATCCGCCTTGACCGCCATGAAACCTTCGCTGGTCTTCGCGTCCAGCAGACGGGTACTCATGATCGGCGAC
Organism: Pseudomonas sp. GW458-11-26-14-LB4; assembly: GCF_059423925.1. Classification (NCBI taxonomy): domain Bacteria; kingdom Pseudomonadati; phylum Pseudomonadota; class Gammaproteobacteria; order Pseudomonadales; family Pseudomonadaceae; genus Pseudomonas; species Pseudomonas sp. GW458-11-26-14-LB4. The sequence continues at coordinate 29,181 of NZ_JBWKYU010000016.1, read as the reverse complement.
AGGGTCAGGGCGACGATGCCGGAAATCACCACAGCACCCGCCAGGGTCAGTGCGAACTCCTTGAACAGCGTGCCGGTGAGGCCGCCCATCAGACCGATCGGCGCGTACACCGCCGCCAGGGTGAAGGTCATCGCCACCACCGGACTGGCCACTTCACGGGCGCCGATCAATGCAGCGTCGAACGGGGTCTTGCCCTCTTCGATGTGACGGTGGACGTTTTCCACCACGACGATGGCGTCGTCCACCACCAGCCCGATGGCGAGCACCATGGCGAGCAGGGTCAGCAGGTTGAGGCTGAAGCCGAACATCTGCATCAGCATCGCCGCGCCGAGCATCGACAGCGGAATCGTCACCAGCGGAATCAGCACGGTGCGGAACGTACCGAGGCACAGGTAGATCACCAGCACCACGATCACCAGCGCTTCGAGCAGGGTGTAGCTCACCTCGTCGATCGACGACTGAATGAAGTGCGCCACTTCGAACGGGATCTGCACGGTCACGCCCGGTGGCAGGGTTTCCTGGATCTGCGGCAGCAATTCACGCACACGTTTGACGATCACCAACGGGTTGCCGGTCGGTGCGGCGTCCAGACCGAGGAACAGCGCCGGTACGTCGCTCATCGCGCCGCTGGTGTCGGTGGAGGCGGCGTTGAGTTCCACAGTGCCAACGTCACGCACACGGATAATGTGGCCGTTGTCGTTGCGCAGCACCATGTCGCGGAAATCTTCGACGCTGTTCAGGTCGGTGTTGACCCGCAGGTTGCTGACCACGTACAGGCCTTTGACCTGACCGGGAGCCGCCTGGAAGTTGTTGCCCTCGATGGCCGCCGAAACGTCCTGCCCGGTCATGCCGTAGCCGGCCAGACGCTGCGGGTCGAGCCACAGGCGCATGGACAGTTTCTGCTCGCCCATGATGTTGATCTTGGCCACCCCTTCGATGCCGGCGAACATCGGTTCGACGACGCGGGAGATGTAATCCGACATCTCCGGAATGGTCAGGTTGGAACTGGCAAACGCGACGTAGGCCACGCTGGTGAAGCCGCCGGAAGTGCGTTCCACCACCGGGTCGTAGGCGTCCTTCGGCAAGCGGTATTTGATCTGGTTGACCTTGGCCATGACCTCCGTGAGCGCCGCGATGGAATCACTGTTCAGTGCCATGCGGATCGTCACCTGGCTGCGGCCCTGGGTCGAGGCCGACGACAGATAGTCGATGCCCTCGACCGAGGCCACGGCCTGGCTGATCGGCTGCGTGACGAAGCCTTGCATCAGTTCCGAAGAGGCGCCGGGATACTGCGTCGTGACCGTGATGGTCGACGTTTCCAGCATCGGGTACTGGCGGATCGGCAGGTTCATCAGCGCGCGCACCCCGAACAGCAGGATCAACGTGCTGACCACCACGGCCAGCACCGGGCGGCGAAGAAAGAGGTCGGTGAAATTCATTTTTCCAGCCCACTGAGTTTAAGAGCAATCGTGTCCGGGACACCTTCCACCGCCACGCCGTCGTGGAGCTTGAGCTGACCGGACGTCACCACTTGCACGCCTTCGGTCAGGCCCTTGTCGACCACCGCCCAGCCATCGCGGCGCTCGCCGACCTTGATGCTTTCACGCTTGACCTTCTGCACGCCGGCCTCGTCGGTGTAGACCGAGAACACGCTCTCGCCGTAGGCGTTGTAGGTGATCGCGGTTTCCGGAATCAGCAGCTCGGCGGTCTGCGGCAGGGTCACCGAGACCCGTGCGTACATGCCGGGACGCAGGCGTTTTTGCGTATCGGTAATGACCGCTTGCACGTTGATCGTGTGGGACTGGTTGATCTGCGGATCGACCGCGACGATCTTGCCGGCGAAGGTCACATCACCCCAGGCATCGACCTTGGCCTGCACGGTCTGGCCCAGTTGCACTTGCGAGCCATCGCGCTCGGCGAGGGTGAAGTTGACGCGCAGCACGCCCGGATCGGTCAGGGTTGCCACCGCGCTGCCGGCCTGCAGGTATTGGCCCAGGTGCGCCTGGCGAATGCCGAGGGTGCCGGCGAACGGCGCACGAATGTGCCGTTGGGCGATCTGCGCCTGCATGCGCTCCATGTCGCCTTTGGCCGCGTCGTATTGAGCGCGGGCACTGTCGAAGGCGCGACGGCTTTCGGCGCCGGTCTTGGCCAGTTCCTGGACCCGGGCGAACTGGGCCTTGGCCGATTCGTACTCGCCTTTCAGGCGAACCAGTTCGCCTTGCTCCGGCGCGTCGTTGAGCTTGAGCAGCACTTGCCCCGCCTTCACTTCATCGCCGGAGTCGAAATCGATGTCCACCACTTTGCCGCTGACTTCAGCCGACACCAGCACCTGACGCTGGGCTTCGAGTTTGCCGATGGCTTCGAGGTAGTAGGTGTACGGTTGTTTCTTGACCACGGCCAGACCGACCCGGGTGCTGGGAATCCGTTGCTCGGCCGCCGCCGGTGGCGGCGACCAGAAACGCCAGCCCAGTGCAGCAGACAACACCACCACAAGAATAATAAAGATCAGCGACTTGATAATGTTTCGAGCAAGCATGTGGCACTCCCTTGACTCTTTGCTGCGAGCACAAAAGTTTGAGTTTTAAGAAAATAAAGGTGCAACTTAAGGCGGGCGCGTTATCGATCCCTGTGAACTTTCACTTGTAAACGCGCCCGCTTTATTTATCCGCTGTTACGCCGCGGCCAGTACGTTGGTTTTATCCAGGTAATACTTGCCGATACCATGCAAGTTCAAAGGCGACAACGTGAAGTGCTTCGAACCGGTGTGGATATCGCGGAAGCAACGCTCCAGGAAGTGCGACTTGTAGACGGCTTTGGAACCGGCCATCGAGTAGATCTGGTTGACCGCATTGACCGAGTTCTCGGTCAGCACCGAGGCTGCCAGGCCGACGCGGGCGCTGACCGGTTCGCCGATGGTTTCACCCCGGTTGATGACCTGATGGATCGCATCTTCCAGCAGCAGTTGTGCGGTGTGCACCGCGGAGATGGCGCGACCGGTCTTCTCGAAGATCACCCCTTCCAGGCCCGGGTCGGTGTTCACGGCGCGGTCATTGCGGAAGTGATCGACCGCAGCCCGGGCCACGCCCAGCACGGTGGACATCGCCGCCAGGGTGCCGAACTCGTAGTAACCGGTGGCGTAGGCCCGGGTGCTGCGCGCTTCGGGGGATTGTTTGAGGGTTTCGACATCCAGCGAGAAAGACTTGTGGACGATCACGCTGGAGCACTGGAAGTGATGGCTGCCGGTGCCGCGCATGCCCAGGGTGTCCCAGGTCGGCAGGATGGTGCACTGGCTGGCGGGCACGAAGAACATCCGCACTTCCGGAGTGGTGTTGTTTTCGGTGCCTTTGACGGTGGCGGTGCAGACCAGCCAGTCGGCGTGGGCCGAGCCGCTGGCGAACGCCCATTTGCCGCTCAGCAGGTACTCGTCGCCCATCGGCAGCGCTTCGCCACCGGAGTGGATGGCGCCGATCACGAAACCGTCGCAGTGGTTGTAGATCGCTTCGGAAGTGGCTTCCGGCAGGTAATCCGACAGGCGCCCCATCGCCACTTGCACCGCAAGCTGCCAGGACAGCGAAGCGTCAAACCGGGCGAATTCCAGCAGCAGGGCCGAGGTGGTCTGGATATCGACCTGGGATCCGCCGAACGCCTTGGACACCGAGGTACGGCCAAAACCTTCCTTGAAGAATCGGGACATCACATCCTTGTGCGTCGCGTTGGTCTGCTCGCTGTAATCGCGGTGCTGAATAATCAGCGGATTCAGTGCACGCACCTTCTCGAGCCATTCATTGGATTCGGAGGGAAGGCTGTTCCATTGCATTAGATTTTTCATAACGGCTCCTAGCTATTATTTATTTACGATCAGCAGACGAAAAAACAGACAGAACTTTTTATTGTTGTTAAACCCCGATAAAAATGTACGTCTACAGTCGTACATTTGACAAGCACTATTATCAGACTTCTTTCATTTCCCAAATAAAAGAGCAATTACTGTCCGACAATAACGCGAGGCGCAAGAGGCCACGTAACTTGCGAACAAGTTACGTTGCTTGAATCTTTTGATTACTTCACGCCGGCACGCCGGTCACTGACTTTCGACAGTGAGGCCCAGTCCTGATCGGCCTGACCATGGGCCATGCCGTCCAGCAGGTTGTCCCTCAACACGCTGGCAAACGGCAGGGGCACCTGGGCCGCTTCACCGGCCTCCAGCGCCAGGCGTACATCCTTGAGACCCAGCGACAATTTGAAACCGGCCGGCTCGAATTTCTCATCGACCATCAGCTTGCCGTAGCCCTGATAGACCGGCATGGCGAACAGGGCCGAGGTGATCATCTCGATGAACGCCTCGCGACTGATACCGTAGCCGCCGGCCAGGGTCGAGGCTTCGGCCATGGATTCGATTGCCGAGGCGATCATCAGATTGGCCGACAGTTTGGCGGCGCAGGCCACTTCAGCCGTGTCGCCGAGCGTCCAGGTCTTGCGCCCCAGCACATCGAACAGCGGCTGCACCCGGGCCAGTGCTTCGGCGGGCCCGGAGGCGAGAATATTCAGATTGCCGGCAGCCGCCACATCGACCCGCCCCAGCACCGGTGCCGACACGTAACCGACGCCGCGTGTTTCATGCACGGTCGCCAGTTCCCTGGCCAGCGACACGGACACCGTGGACATGTTGACGTGAACGCTGCCGGCCCGCAGACCGTCCAGCGCCTTGGCGTCGAAGAACACCGAGCGGATTGCCGTGTCATCGCCGAGCATGGAAATCAGCACCTCGGCCTTCGCCGCCAGCGCCGGTGTCTCGACAGGTTCGGCGCCGGCCTTGGCCAGTGCTTCCAGCGGTGCCGACGAACGATTCCACACGCGGACCCGATGCCCGGCTTTCAGCAGGTTCAGCACCATCGGTGCGCCCATCGTGCCCAGACCGATAAATCCCAGTTCCATATCGCGTTCCTCTCTCGATGAGGTGTTCAAAGCCGTTCAGACGATGATGCAGAATTGCGATTGTACGTGTACAGGCGTACATTTCAAGTGCCGCGATGATTCATTCTTCGCGGCAAGGGTTTCAAACACACCTTTACCCAAGGCAAGGAGGCTTTATGCAATTCGGGATCTACACCGTTGGCGACGTCACACAAGACCCTACCAACGCCCGTACCCCCAGCGAATCCGAGCGCATCCAGGCCACCCTGCAAATTGCGCAGAAGGCCGAAGACATCGGACTGGACGTGTTCGCCACCGGCGAGCACCACAATCCCCCGTTCATCACCTCCTCTCCCACCACGCTGCTGGCCTACATCGCAGCCAAGACCCAACGCATCATTCTCTCGACGTCTACCACCCTGATCAGCACCAACGATCCGGTGCGTCTGGCCGAAGAATATTCGCTGCTGCAAAACCTCTGCGGCGGCCGTATGGACCTGATGCTCGGCCGGGGCAACACCGCGCCGGTCTATCCCTGGTTCGGCAAGAGCATCGCCGACGGTCTGCCACTGGCGATGGAAAACTATCGCCTGCTGCACCGGCTCTGGCGCGAAGAAGACCTCAACTGGAGTGGACGCTTTCGCACTCCGCTGAAAAACTTCACCTCGATCCCGCGGCCCCTCGATGACCTGCCGCCCTTCGTCTGGCACGGCTCGATCCGCACCCCGGAAATCGCCGAGCAGGCCGCGTATTACGGCGACGGTTTTTTCGCCAGCCACATCCTCTGGCCCCGTGAGCATTTCATGGCGCTGGTCGAGTTCTACCGCGCGCGGTTTGCCCATTACGGTCACGGCACGCCGGAGCAGGCGATCGTCGGTCTCGGCGGGCATATTTTCATGCGTCGCAACTCGCAGGATGCACGCCGTGAATTCCGCCCCTACTTCGACAACGCCCCGGTGTATGGCCACGGTCCATCCTTGGAAGAGTTCATGGAGATGACCCCGCTGGCGGTTGGCAGCCCCCAGGAAATCATCGACAAGACCCTGACCTTCCGCGAGTACTTCGGCGACTATCAGCGCCAGCTGTTCCTGTTCGACCATGGCGGCATTCCGCTGAAGACCGTGCTGGAACAACTCGACATGTTCGGCAAGGAAGTCTTGCCGGTGCTGCGTGAAGAAACCCGCAAACGCCGCTCGCCGCTGGCGGCCGAAGCGCCGACACATGCCAATCGCCTGGCCCGGTTGCAAACCCTGTCGGCCGATCCGCACGCCACGGCCAAAGCTGCACAACTCGACAGCGTGACCGGCCACTGAACCTGTGGGAGCGGGCTTGCTCGCTCCCACATTTAGTCAGGCAGCGCCTTTCAACGGGCGCTGCGCATCCATCGCCACCACCACGTCATCGTGGATCAAACGCGCCAGATACTGACCGTAACCGGTCTTGCTCATGCTGCCCGCGTGCACCAGCAATTGCGCGTCGTCGATCCAGCCCTTGTTGTAGGCGATCTCTTCGAGGCAGGCGATTTTCAGGCCCTGGCGTTTCTCGATGGCCTGCACGAAATTGCCGGCCTCAATCAACGCATCGTGGGTTCCGGTATCCAGCCAGGCCATCCCACGACCCATCACCGATACGTTCAATTTCCCGCGTTGCAGATAGACGTTGTTGACATCGGTAATCTCCAGTTCACCTCGCGGCGATGGCTTGATGTCGGCGGCAATCTTCAGCACTTCGTTGTCGTAGAAATACAGGCCGGTGACGGCATAGTTGGACTTCGGATCGCTCGGTTTTTCGCAGATGCTCAAGGCCTTGCCGGCAGCATCGAATTCCACCACGCCAAAGCGCTCGGGATCGGCCACGTAGTAACCGAACACCGTAGCGCCTTCATCACGCGCCGCCGCTAGCAGCAGGGTTTCGCCGAAGCCGGCGCCGTAGAAAATGTTGTCGCCGAGCACCAGGCAGACGTTGTCTTCACCGACGAATTCGCGACCGATGATGAACGCTTGAGCGAGACCGTCCGGGCTCGGTTGTACCGCGTAGCTCAGGCTCAGGCCCAACTGGCTGCCGTCGCCGAGCATGCGCTGGAAGCCCGGCAGATCTTCCGGGGTGGAGATGATCAGGATCTCGCGGATTTCCGCCAGCATCAGCACCGACAGCGGATAGTAGATCATCGGTTTGTCATACACCGGCAGCGACTGTTTCGAGACGCCCAGAGTGATCGGGTGCAGACGCGAACCGGCGCCGCCCGCCAGCAGAATTCCTTTGTACTTGGCCATGCTTTTTTCCTTTCAAGCAGTGAGATTTGAATGGCTGAATGTTCAGGCCACGAGGGCTTCGTCGCGTTGCTCGCCGAGGCGCTCCAGCGCGTAGGCACCGGACATCACCCGCAGCCACCAGGCGCGGTTGTCCAGATACCAGTCGACGGTTTTCTGCATGCCGCTTTCGAAGGTTTCCTGCGGGGTCCAGCCCAGCGTTGCGTGGATTTTCCCGGCATCGACGGCATAGCGTTTGTCGTGGCCCGGACGATCCTTGACGAAGGTGATCAGATCGCGGAAGTGAGCAACACCCACCGGCTTTTCCGCGCCGCGTGCCTCAAGCAAATCGCACAGGGTTTGCACCACTTCCAGGTTGGTCTTCTCGTTGTGGCCGCCGATGTTGTAGGTCTGCCCGACCTCACCGCGCGTGACCACCGCGTACAGGGCGCGGGCGTGATCTTCGACGAACAGCCAGTCGCGGATTTGTGCGCCATCGCCGTACACCGGCAACGGCTTGCCTTGCAGCGCATTGAGAATGACGTGAGGAATCAGTTTTTCCGGGAAGTGATACGGCCCGTAATTGTTCGAGCAATTGCTCATCACCACCGGCAGGCCAAAGGTGCGATGCCAGGCGCGGACCAGATGATCGGAACCGGCCTTGGTCGCTGAGTACGGCGAACTTGGCGCATACGGCGTGCGCTCGGTGAACGCCGGATCTTCGGGTTCCAGGTCGCCATACACTTCATCGGTGGAAATGTGATGGAAACGGAACGCCGCCTGTCGCGCCGCGTCCAGTCGGTTCCAGTAACCACGCGCCGCTTCGAGCATCGTGTAGGTGCCGACGATGTTGGTTTCGATGAAGGCTTGCGGGCCATCGATCGAGCGGTCCACGTGGGACTCGGCGGCCAGGTGCATCACCGCATCCGGTTGCAGGCGCGCGAACAGTTCGTCCAGCGCCGGCTTGTCGCAGATGTCGACCTGGCAGAACCGGTAACGCGGCGAATCGGACACATCGGCCAGCGATTCAAGGTTGCCGGCGTAGGTCAGTTTGTCGACGTTGATCACTTCACATTCGGTCTCTTCAATCAGAAACCGCACCACGGCCGAGCCAATGAAGCCCGCGCCCCCTGTCACTAAAATTTTCATCAGCGCCTCCCCTGGCAAAATGATGACTTAACGTCCTTCGATGCTATGTGCGGGTCAGTTCAACAACGCGACCCAGTATTGCGACAGTCCTTGTTCGAGAATCAGCAGTGTCTGGATGCAGACGAAGCTTTCGTCAGTGGTTGCCGAGGTTGCGTTGAGCGGGCCGAAACCACCGTCCTGCTTCTGATGGGCAGCGATCCAGTCTTTCGATTCCTGCAAATACGTCGGCTGCGCGTCGAGCAGATACATCGCCGCGATGGCCATGTAAGTGCCCACCAGGCTGACCGCTTTGCCCGGCCGGTAATGGAACGAGCCGTTGGTCAGTTGCAGCTTTTGCAGCCAGGCGACAGTCTGTTCGGCATCGACGATGCGTCGGTTGAGAATGAAAAGCGTCGACACCACGCGGTACACCGAAAACGCGTCCGGCGGATACCCGGGCTTATTGGAGAAGCCGCCCTCGGCCGAGCGGCAGCGCAAGGCAAACGCCATCACGCCCTGCTCGTCCGGCGCCTTGGCTTCAAGGGCATGCAGCGACAGCACCGCCAGGTTGGTGTGCCAGATGTCCGAGCCGAAACCCGGCACATCGCCGAACCCGCCATCGGGGTTCTGACACGCTTGCAGGTAACGCACGCAACCGCCGATATCGTTCGGCAACGCGCCCAGTACTCGCAGCGACAGCACCGCGCAGTAGGTCGCGAACACATCGCTCAGATGCCCCGGTTGCTCGGCAAATCCACCGTCGGTGTTTTGTGAAGCCCTGATGCAATCGATCAGGCTGGCCTTGTTTTCGATTTGCAGACCCAGCGCATGCAAGTCCGAGATCACGTGCAACCCGGAGAACACCTGCCAGGTCTTGTCGGCACGGAACCCCAGTGGCGCGGTTTCGGCAGTCAGCCCGTAAGGCGTTTCATTCGATGCCCGAGCCTTGGCCAGCCAAGCCAGATAACGCTGCAGATCGACATTGATGGTCGGCACGCCATTCGGATGAATGCGCTGCACATCACCACCGCCATCGATCACTTGCAGCTCACGGTTTACCAACGCCGCATCGTCATGATGAGTGACGGCAGCGGCCGGTTCGATGGACTGCAAGGCGTGGGCCGCGGCGAGCTGGGTTTTCAGACTCTTCAGGTGCAACGGCAGGTACGTCAGGTTGCCGATACTGAAAATCCCCGGCTGACGCGGCGGCGCCCAAAACTGGCGAATGAACGGCACGGTCGGGTCATCCGGGGTCGACCAGAAATAGCCCTTGCCCATGAACAGCCCGCCATTGCGGGCGTCGTGAAACTCCAGCAACGCTGCCGTCACCGAAGTCCGGTCGGCTTCGCTCGCGCCGGACGGCAAGGCTTGAATCGCCTGCAACAGCAACGCCACGTCGTAGGCAATCTTGATCGGAAATGGCGACTCGTGATGTTTGTACGAGGTGTGCCAGTCGCAACGCACTTTGCCGTTGATCCCGACCCGATCCCAATACCCGCCGTACGCCGGATCGCGGAACAGCGCCAGGGTTTGCAGCAGGAACGAACGGGCCAGATTCGACAGCGCATTGTCGTCGCGCGCATCAGCCAGTTGCGCCAGCACCAAGCTGACCTGAGCACGCACGCCGCAACGGGTCAGCGCCACATCGACACAGGATTGGCTGTCGCTGCCGGCCACCCGGCCGATCAGGTTTTCTGCATGAATCTGCAAGTGCCCGACCAAGCCGAGACCCAACGGCTGATTGTCGATACGCGCCAACAAGGCCGTGGCGCTGATGTCGAGATCGATCGGGGTCGCGAGCTCCAGCGGAGTCGACCAGTCGCTGCTGTAAAGGCCGGCGACCGTGGACCGAGCGTAGATCGCTTCGACCTTTTCCAGCAGGCCGTGGATCGCGGCATTGTTTGCTGCGTCCTGCGGCACCCTCCGTTGATAGGCAATCAATGCCGCCAGCGCATCCAGTTGCAGCGCCAGCGTGCGGCAGCGTCCGGAGCCGTGCGGCGTCCAGTAGCGGTCGGCGAGCTCATGGAAACCGCCATTCGACGCATCATGCAAACGCATCAGCCCGTCATGGGCAAAACGCAGTTCGACATCGTCGCCGTGTTCAGCCTGGTAGAGCGTCGCCGCGACCTGATCCTGCAATTGCTTGTCGCTGGAAATCGCAACCTCGCCACTGGCATCGGTCACGGCGAAAAAGCCGCCGTGGTCGATGTCCTTGAGGCCTTGATCAAATAGAAACTGCGGATGCAGTGACATGGTGAATCCCTCTTCCTTGAGGTTAAGCGGCTTTGCTTTCGGTCAGCGACACAACGCTGCCCTGGCACAACTCGATAATGCGCGTCGCGGCGCGGGCGGCACCTTCGCCATCCGGCGCAGCCACTTGCTGATGCGGTGCGTAGTAGGTCGAAGCGTCGGTGTCTTTTTCCAGTTCGCCCTGGATCAGTTCGACGATCGCATCGCGGTCGTGGCCCAGATGCGTCGGGAAACCCAGCAGCTCCAGACGGCGCAGCGCCTCGAGTTCGTGGTACTCGGATTTGGACGGCAGCACGAACAGCGTCGGAATCTGGAGTGCGGCGATTTCCGTTACGGTGATCCAGCCCGGCGCCGAAATCAGCAGGCTGGCTTCGCGCAGCAGGCCCATCCAGTCCGGGTAGTACGGCACGCAGACGACGCCGTCCTGAGCCTGGATATCCTGACGGCCGAGCAACACCAGTTTCAGTTCCGGATTGCGCTCGCGCAGGATCTTGAAGCTGTCCAGATACGCAGCGAGCAGCGCATCCTTGTTCTGGGCAAACATTGTGGTGCCGCTGATCGAAGCCACAATGAACGGCGAGTCGCCGAGGTTCAGTTGCTCGCGCACGTTCAAGCCGGTCTGCACATTGATGTCGCGGATCATCGGGCCGACAAAATGCGCCTTGCCACTGACCAGCGCTTCGGCCACCGGCGTGCCCTGATCGAGGGAAGCCACGTACGGTTTGTCGGTCAGCACCAGTTGGCTCTGATTGATCATCCAGTTGAACTGGCTGTGCAGCGCGGTGCGGGCCCGGGCCATTTCCAGCGCGTTGACTTCGAAACCGCCGTCGGCCAGATCATGGTCTTCGAGCTGGCACAGGGTGAAGTCGTAGCGCTCGGTGACGAACACCAGCGGCGTACCGCTGAAAATCGCGGCCAGGCAGGCGGCCATGTTGTAGTCCGACACCAGAGCGGTCGGTTTGTACTCGGCGATCAGGGCCAGGTAAGACAGAATCCGCTCGCCGGACAAGAAGGTATTGGCGATATATCCGCCGATGTAATTATTCCAGTCGAGTTCTTTCGACAAGTTGCTCTTTTTCGAGTAATCGACCAAACGTCCGGCAATATCCACAACTTCTACGCCAGACTTTTCGAACATCGGCGTGAAGGTTGGCTGCAAGGAAGCCAGTGCCACAGTCAGTGGCATGTCCGGACGCTGTTTCTTGATCGCCTGAGCGATGGACAGCGCGCGCATGTTGTGACCGGAACCGGTTGGATTGGGGGCAAATAAAATCATTCCTGAATCTCCATTAGTTGAACAACGCCATGAACCACAGTGTTTTCCAATACATCCCTTATAACCACCGAGTACGGTTTGATAACGGCACCGTCACCAATATTCAGTGGACCTACCAAGATGGCGCCCTCGCCAATAACGCAACGACTTCCAATGCGCACCGGTGCCTCCTCCCAGGGCAGTGAGCGGAATGAATGATCATGAGTGGAGGCAACGATCGTGACCCCCTCGGACAACTCGCTGAAAGCACCGACGGATACGCCGCCGGCCGCCTCGATAACCACACCGGCAGCCAGTCGCGCGCCTGTGCCCAATTCGATGCCACCCAGTTGTGACATGCCGCCCTGACGGCTGCTGCGCCCGATCAGGATGCAGTCCCGGGCGATTTCCACCGACGCCCCGCCGCGCAATTCGGCATCGATCAGGGCGTCGTCGCTGATGTCCCAGGTCTGGGTGTCGGGGTTCAGCGACTTGAGCCGCGCGACCGACTGCGTGGACCGATCGAGCATTGACGGCAAGCCTTGGCGCGCCCGGTCCCGGACTTTGGCCAGCACCGGTTCCGGGCTCGGCCGGCCGTCCTCGACCACGGTGCGCCGGGCAATGACCCGCGCCGGACGACCGACGACGATTGCGTCCGGCGGCACATCCGCTGTCACCAACGCGCCAGCCGCCACCACGGCCCCGGCACCGATGGAAACACCGGCGGCCACGGTGGCCTTTGCGCCCAGCCAGACGTTTTCGGCAATCCGAACCGGAGACTGCGCCGTCCCCAGGCACTGGGCGCCGGTGGCGAACATGCTGGATTTGCCGATGGACGCATACCGCAAATCGCACCTGAAGCCGATGAAGCAGTCATCGCTTATCTGCACATGTGTCAGGCGACTGCCGACACGCACCCAGACGTGCCGACCAAGTTCACTCGCACTATCAACAATTGTCGAAACTTCAATTACGTTTATGTCGTCCACAATAAAGCCTCATTCCATTGATGCCGGGCACATAAAAACTCGATAGGCGTGCGTATCCCGCAGATATAAATCCGCCAGCGCACAAATAATAATTAACTGTTTATTTAAGGCTTCAACTCAAAGCACGCGAGACATTGCGTCCGCGCCGCTTATTAACTGTCCGGTTCATTCAACTGTCATTATTCATTAACAACGGGTAGAAGTTCACACTTGAGCCAAAAGCCAAGTCAGTTTCGAGATGAGAAAAAGCCGATTCAAGTCTGTCCGTGACTCAGGTTAAGCTCCCTTTGGAGGAATAGTTCTTTAGTACGAATGTTATAGTACAGACGATTTTGTTTTGCAATAGGTGTCAGAATGGTTATCTCGTTTTAGTCTAAAAATTGATTGAACTTTTATGGTGCACGCTTGTACCAAAACCTTCTTATATGCACAGCGCTGGTGCAAATCAGGGAGGAGTGCAGATTTGCTCCAGCGCTTACAGACATCTGGAGGTCGACCCCAGACACTTCGACAGCCCCCACGAACGCTACGGTGACGGCTCTATTTCCCTCTGGCCTGGAGCCGTCATGCCCGCACCTATCACCGTTTTGCGAGACACCCATCCCCTGCCCGTACTCGACGCCTGCAAATGGGAAAAGCTCGAGGGCGACCCGCACACCGTCAACCTCAACGCCTACACCAGCGAAGACGGCAGCAAGATCATGGGCACCTGGATCTGCACACCGGGCAAGTGGCGAGTGGATTACGTGAAGTGGGAGTACTGCCATTTCCAGGAAGGCTACTGCGTGATTACCCCGGACGGCATGGAGCCGATTCACCTGCGCGCCGGCGACATCTTCGTGGTCGAGCCAGGCATGAAGGGCACCTGGGAAGTGGTCGAAACCGTGCGCAAATATTTCGTGTTCGCCTGATACAAAAAAGCCGGGAAACCACCCGACGTGATTTCCCGGCAACACCTACTGCATCTGAATTGCAGACCTGCGACGAGCGCAGGCCTGACGACGATTACTGCGGCTTGCGATAGCTGTTGATGATCGCCGAGAAGTCCTTACCCCCTTCCCCGCGCTGACTCATCGCCTGATACAACTGCTGCGCCACCGCGCCCAGCACCACCGGCTGATGGGCCTGACGCGCCGCTTCGGTGGCCAGCCCCAGATCCTTGAGCATCAGCTCGGCGCCGAAGCCACCGGTGTAACCACGAGAGGCCGGCGCCGTTTCGACGATCCCCGGCCACGGGTTGTACATTTCCGAACTCCAGCAACGGCCGGTCGAGCTGTTGATGATCCCGGCGAGCACCGTGGTGTCGATCCCCAGCGCATCGCCCAGGGCCATCGCCTCGCTGACGCCGACCATCGAAATGGCGAGCAACAGATTGTTGCAGATCTTGGCGATCTGCCCGGTGCCGACTTCACCGCAATGCACGATGTTGCGGCCCATCTGCGCCAGCACCGGTTGCAGGGTGGCGAACAGTTCAGGAGTGGCGCCGACCATGAAGGTCAGCGTCCCGGCCGTGGCACCGCCGGTACCGCCTGACACCGGGGCATCGGCCATGGCCACGCCTTGTTTGGCAGCCGCTGCCGCCACATCGCGCGCAGTCTGCGGGTCGATGGTGCTGCAATCCACTGCCGGCACGCCTTTACCGATCCCGGCCAGCACACCGTCCTCACCGAGCCAGACGCTGCGTACATGCACGGCGGCGGGCAGCATAGTGATCACCAGTTCTGCATCTTCAGCCGCTTCGCGAGCCGAAGCGCGGATGGTGCCGCCCAGTTGCTCGAGTTCCGCCAGCACGGTTTTGTTCAGGTCCACCAGATTCAGCGAATGCCCGGCCTTGATCAGGTTGCGCGCCATCGGCGCGCCCATGTTGCCCAGACCGATAAATGCGATTTTCATGGCCATTCCTCAGCGCAGGTTGATGGTGGTATTCACGCCGTCGTTGACGCTGTCGTCATCGAACCAGCGCGCCGTGACCGTTTTGGTCTGGGTGTAGAACTGCACCACTTGCTTGCCGTACGGGCCGAGGTCGCCGAGTTTCGAACCGCGCGAACCGGTGAAGCTGAAGAACGGCACCGGCACCGGAATCGGGATGTTGATGCCGACCTGGCCGACGTCGATTTCAGTCTGGAATTTACGCGCCGCGGCACCACTCTGGGTGAACAGGCCCGTGCCGTTGCCGAATGGGTTGGCGTTGACCAGCGCGATGGCCTGATCGAGGGTGTCGACTTCCAGCACCACCAGCACCGGGCCGAAGATTTCCTGGGTGTAGATCTGCATGTCGGTGGTCACCCCGGAGAACAGGGTCGGGCCGACAAAGTTGCCTTTCTCGTAGCCCGGCACGCTGATGTCGCGACCGTCCAGCTCGAGTTTGGCGCCTTCCTTGATGCCGCTTTCGATCAGATCGAGAATCCGCGCCTTGGCCTTTTTCGAAATGACCGGACCGACATCGGTGCCCGGCTCGTTGCCGGCGTTGACCTTGAGTTTCTGCGCCAGCGCTTTCAGATCCGGCAACCATTGTTTGGCCGCACCCACCAGCACCACCACCGAGGTGGCCATGCAACGCTGACCGGCCGCACCGAAACCGGCGCCGACCAGCGCATTGAGCGCTTGCTCGCGATTGGCATCCGGCAGCACCACCGCGTGGTTCTTCGCGCCCATCATCGATTGCACGCGCTTGCCATGCTTACCGGCCAGGTCATAAACGTGGGTGCCGACGGCGGTCGAACCGACGAACGAAACCGCCTTGATGTCCTTGTGGGTGCACAGGCCATCGACCACGTCCTTGCCACCATGGACGACGTTCAAAACACCGGCCGGAATGCCCGCTTCAATCGCCAGTTCCACCAGCAACATGGTCGACAGCGGATCCTGTTCGGATGGCTTGAGGACGAAGGTGTTGCCGCAGGCGATGGCCATCGGGAACATCCACAGCGGAATCATTGCCGGGAAGTTGAACGGGGTGATGCCGGCGCAAACGCCGATCGGCTGGCGCAGGGTGTAGGTGTCGACGCCGCCGGCCACGTTCTCGGCGAACTCGCCCATTTGCAGGCTGCCGATGGAGCAGGCGTGCTCGACCACTTCCAGGCCACGGAAAATGTCGCCTTCGGCATCGGCAATGGTCTTGCCCTGCTCGGCGCTCAGCACCACGGCGATGCGTTTGGAATGCTCGCGGATCAGCGCTTGCAGCTTGAGCATGATGCGCATGCGCGCGCCAATCGGGGTCAGTTTCCAGGTCTGGAAGGCGCGCTGTGCGGCGCTGACGGCGGCGTCGACTTCAGCGGCGGTGGCGAACGGAACCTTGGCCAGAACCTGCTGGGTCGCCGGGTTGACGATGTCGTGCCACTCGGTGGTCTGCGACTCGACCCACTCGCCGTCGATCAGCAGCTTGACCTTCTGGATCGTGGTTTCGTTGGGCGTAAGCGATGCGTTCATGCTGGTCTCCAGAACTTGTTTTTATCTTAGGAGCCAAGGCGAAAGGTTCGCCTTGAGATGAGGCGTGTGTCACGAATTGGTTGTCGGACTGTTTTTGGAGTATAGATGTGCAAACTTCTAATAAGAACGCACATATAAGCCCGTCCATCATGCAAAAAAACATCACGTCTCTAGGTTCGCTGAACTGGGACGACCTCAAGTTTTTCCTCGAAGTCGCCCGTACCCGCAAGGCCAGCACGGCGGCCAAGCGCCTGGCGGTCGACTACACCACCGTGTCGCGGCGGATCAGTTCGCTGGAAGCGGCGCTCGGCACTTTGCTGTTCGAAAAGTCGCGTACCAGCGGTTTCGTACTGACTGCCGAAGGCCAGCGCCTGCTGAGTTATGCCGAGTCGATCGAAAGCACGCTGCACATGGCCTGCGAGCAGGTGTCAGGCTCCGGCGTCGCGCTGTCCGGGCATGTGCGCATGGGCTGCACCGAAGGTTTCGGCAGCTTCTTCATCACCCCGCAACTGAGCCACTTCGTCGACGCCTACCCGGCGATCTCGGTGGACATCCTGCCGCTGCCGCACTTCATCAGCCTGTCCAAACGCGAGGCCGACATCGTCATCGCCCTCGAACGCCCGGAACACGGGCCGTACGTGTGCTGCAAACTCTGCGACTACCGCTTGCAGCTCTACGCGACCCAGGAATACCTCGACAAACACCCGCCGATCCGCCGCCCCGCCGACCTGGGCAAGCATCAATTCATCAGTTATGTGGATGATCTGGCGTTCAGCTCGGAGCTGCTGTATCTGGCGAACGTGTTGCCCGGCGCCAGCGCCAATTTGCGCAGCACCAGCGTGATCGCGCAGTTCGTGGCGGCGCAGCAGGGGCGCTCATTGGCGATTCTGCCGTGCTTCCTCGCAGCACAGGATCCGCGCCTGTTGCCGGTGCTGCCGGAGGAAATCGACATCACCCGGCAGTTCTGGATGTACTGCCGGGAGGACCTGCGCAAGCTCAAGCGGATCACCCTGTTGTGGGATTACATCCGTGAGGTGACCGAGCGCAATCAGGCGCTGTTGATGGGTGAGACCCGCGAAATGCAGTTCGCCGATTAATCGGCGCTGACCACGATCGACACCCGGCGGTTTTCGGTGCGGCCGGCGGCGGTGTCGTTCGAGGCGACCGGTTCGCGGCTGCCGAGGCCTTGCAGCTGAATGTTCTCTTCCTTCATGCCGACCGACGTCAGCACTTTGCCGACGCTTTTCGCGCGACGCAGAGACAGCTGCTGGTTGTAGGTTTCCTTGCCCGAGGCATCGGTGTGGCCATCGACCCGCACCCGCTCGATGCCGACACCCAGCAACGCCTTGCCGATACGCTCGACGATTTCGGTACTTTGCTGGTTCAGGCTTTCGACATCGCTGCCAAACAGCACTTTGCCCGACAGGCCGAACTCCCAGCCATCATCGGTCAACTCGAAGCCTTGCTGCTTGAGGACCGCAACCTGGGCTGGCGTCAGGCCTTTTTGCGGGGCGGTCTGGCAACCGGTCAGGGCCAGCATGGCCGTCAGCAACAGGGTGGAAAACAGTCGAAAGGAAAGTGAGAACACGGGCATCAGCTCCTGGTTTGAACGGGATCGACCGGGTGCTCCGACCCGGCCGTGGATTGGGCGCCGCGCGACAAACGCTTGGCTTGATACATCGCGGCATCGGCCGCATCAAGCAAGGTGCCGGGCGTGACGCCATGATCGGGGTAAACGGCGATGCCGATACTGAGCGACGTCACGACACTGCTGTCGCCCGGCAGCGCAATCGGGGTGTCCATGCTGGCGAGGATCTTGTCGGCAATGCGCTCGGCGTCTTCGGTCTTGTGCAAGGGCGTGAGCAGAACGGCGAACTCGTCACCGCCCAGACGCGCCACCAGATCCTCTTCACGCAACTGCGCCCGCACCCGATTCGCCACCGCCACCAGCACCGCGTCACCGGCGGCATGACCGAAGTTGTCGTTGATGTCCTTGAAGCGGTCGCTGTCGAGAAACAGCACCGCCACGCGCTCGTTGAGTTTGTGGGCGCTGCGTAGCGCACGGATCAGGCGGCCTTCGAAAAAGGCCCGGTTCGGCAAGCCGGTGAGACTGTCGTGGCTGGCCTGGTGGGCGAGGGTTTCGTTCTCGCTTTGCAGGTGGGTTTGCCAGTCTTCGAGTTCATCGAGCAAGGCATTGAAGTCATTGCCGAGGTTGTCCAGTTCGGCAATCTTCGCCCGTGGCACCCGTCGATCCAGTGCCCGCTCGCTGCGGGCCGCATGCGCCACCGCCGCCAGGCTGTGCAACGGGCCGATGATCCTGCGCAACTGACGCTGCGCCAGATAGAGCGCGACCCAGGCGCTGATCGCCGTGCAGAGAATGATCCCCGCCAGACCGCTCAACAGAAAGCGCATCAGGCTGCCGCCGTGGCCGATCAGTAAAATGCGCCCGATCTCGCGATCCTGATGCAGGATCGGCAGGCTGATGGGTTTTTCCAGAATCACTCGCGCGACCTGCATCTCCAGTTCGGAAAACAAGCCGTTCTCTGGACGTTGCCAGCGCGCGAGCAACTGGCCCTGAGTGTCCAGCACCTGGGCATCCGCCACCTCTTCGGTCGAGGCGATCAACGCCAGCGCTTCGGTCGCGGCGGCCTTGTCGTTGAACACCACGGCGGCTTCCACGGTGTAACTGATCGAGCGGGCGATCAAGTGCAGGTTGTGATCGGCATAGACCCGCAGCGCCAGCACCCCGAGCAGCGTCAGCGACACGCTGGCCATTGCCACGGCGACCAGCGCCACAATCAGGTTGCCACGGCCGATGACCGAGCCGAGGGTCGGGCGCCCTGTGGATTTGTCGCGTCTCATGGCACCGCCGGTTTGCGGCGCGACAACTGCAGCACGCTGGGATGAATGCGCACACCGCTGCGGGCAACGGAGTCGAGATTGACCTCGAACGACACTTGTTCATCACCAACCCGCAGGCAGAACAGGCTACCGACCGTGCATTGATCGCCGCCTTCGCTGATGCTCAGCACCGGATGGCCGATCAGGGACGCGAACAGCCGGCTGCGTTCGTCGGTCGTAAGCTTACCGATGTAGACCGCGTCGCACTCGCTGACGATGGCCGGATTGTCGGCCAACAGTCGACGCACGATGACCGGACGCCCCGTGGCCTGGGTCGTACCCTTGACCAGGTCGTCGGTGTATTCGGTCGGGCCGACGATGCACAGGCGCAATTGCGCCGGTTCTACCGGCCAGCGCGCGTAACTGAGGATACCGAGGACAACCTGGGTGACGGATTTGGCCCGCTGTTCGGCCATGCCCGTCGGGGGTTGAGCCTGGGCAGCGGCCACACCCGTGAGCAAACAGAGCACACCGGCAAGCAACGCCCGCTTGCAGCCAACTACGCGCTCTGTCGCCCAGACAGCTACCTTCATGCAGGGATTCTCTTGGATCGTTACGAAATGATGCCGCAACGATAGCACAGGGTTGGAACACCAGCGATACAGCGACCTCTGACCGGTCGGTCAATTATCGGCAGCAATCGAAGGCACCTTCATCCTTTATGCGGCGCCCCTTCTTCCAGTTCCAGCATCAGTCCACTCAGGCGCTTCACCTTGCGCTGCACCGCTTCTTCAAACACGCCGCTCCGAGGTTCGATCAAGGTGAACCAGTCCTTGGCCCGGGTAATTCCGGTGTAGATCAGCTCCTTGGTCAACACGGGATTCAGGGCGTCCGGCAGGATCAACGCGGTATGGGCAAACTCCGAGCCTTGCGACTTGTGCACGGTCATCGCATAGACGGTCTCGACATCGTTGAGCCGGCTCGGCAGCACGAAACGCACCCCGCCGCGCCCGTCGTTACGCGGGAACGCCACTCGCAACACCGACTTGCCGGCATCCGGGCCATCGCGCTCGGGCAATTTCAGGGCGATACCGATGTCACCGTTCATCAGCCCCAGACCGTAGTCATTTCGGGTCATCAGCACCGGCCGGCCTTCGTACCATTGCTGATCGCTTTCGATCAGCCGCGCTTTGAGTAACGCGTCGGTGATGCGCTGGTTCAGCCCCTCGACACCCCACGGCCCTTTGCGCACTGCGCACAACAACTGGAAGGTATCGAAGGCCCGCAGGACGTCACGCGCCCAGTCGACCCAGCCTGAATGTTCGAGCGGCGTTCCAATCGCCGGACGTCGATCGCGCAAAACGCTCAGATAATGTCGATAACCGTGAGGGCCTTCGCCGTGTCCATCGAGCACCAGGTGCTCAAGTTTCCGGTCGTGCTCGTTCTGAAGCGGCAACGAAAACACATCTCCATGAGTCTTGGCTTCCAGCAACTGCCGAGCCTCGTCCGGGAGTTGCTGATTCACCCGCCGCGCCAGTTGGCCGATGCCGCTGCCCTCGCCGAAACGCCGCGAGTGACGCAACATCACCACTTGCTGGGCCAGCGGATGCGAGCCGTCAGAGCCTTCGTGCAAGCCGCTGTCCTGCAGGGATTCGCCGCTCACCTGTTCCAGCCACTGGCGAGTCTGCGGACTGTACCAACCGGCTTCGGCATCGCGGCACAAATCTCCCAGCACCGCCCCCGCCTCCACAGAGGCCAGTTGATCCTTGTCGCCCAGCAACACCAATCGGGCATGAGGCGGCAAGGCATCGAGCAGGTTGGCCATCATTTCCAGGTCGATCATGGACGCTTCATCGACCACCAGAACGTCCAGGGGCAGACGGTTACCGGCATGGTGGCGAAAGTGCCGCGTGCCGGGACGACTGCCGAGCAGGCGGTGCACCGTGGTCACCTCGGTCGGGATTTTTTCCCGGACGCTGTCAGCGACCTTCAGCGATTGCACCTGCTGACTGATGGACTCGGTCAGCCGCGCCGCCGCTTTACCGGTAGGCGCCGCGAGCCGAATGCGCAATGGTTGATGCGCCTCGACCGCAGGTGCCTGGAGCAACGCCAGCAAACGGACCACCGTCGTCGTCTTGCCGGTACCTGGACCGCCCGTGATGATGCTGAAGGCACTTCGGGTGGCCAGGGCGCAGGCGAGTTTCTGCCAGTCGATGACATCCGCACGCTGCGCTGGATCGAACAGCTCGTCCAGCCGCCGTGCAAGATCGGATGGTGTCGCTTCCTGCTCCGCGAGCCGCTGACGCAATGCGCTGTCGATACGCCGCTCGTAGGCCCAATAGCGCCGCAAGTACAAGCGCTTGCCGGACAACACCAGCGGGCGTTCCTGCGACGACGCACTTTCGTCGGCGGCCAGTGCCACCAGCGAACTGCCGGCCAGTACCTTGCACCAGTGCGCTCCGTCGAGGGTTTCGAGCAGTTGCGATGGCAGCAGCAACACGCCGGGTTGTGCATCCCCCTCTGGCGGTAGGGACAAAGCGAAATCCGGCGCCTTGAGGGTTTCGAACAGATCCAGACAGACATGACCATGGCCGAGCTGGTGACTGGTCAATGCGGCGGCGAGCAACACCAGCGGATCGACATCGGGTGCCAACTCATGAAGAAAGGCCACGAATGCCTTGTCCAGTGCCCGCAACCAGCCACGCTCGACCCATTGGGTCAGCAACAGCAACAGATCATCGGCACGGGTCAGGGGCGTCAGTTGCGCGAGGCTGTCGGCGGTCAGCGGCGTTGGCAGCAGGTCGGCGAATGTCCGTTTCATAGCAATACTCCCTGTTCCCACGCGGGCTCGGCCTTGGGTTGCGGTTTGCCCTGGAACATCAAGTCCAGACGCTCGATCAGCTTCCGTGGTGGGCGTGCGAAGTAAACGCCACCACCAGGCGCCCGAGTTCCACGCAGAAACAGATACAACGCGCCGCCGATATGCCGGTCGTAGTCGTAATCGGCGAGCCGCGCCTTGAGCTGACGATGCAGTGCCAACAGGTACAACACGTATTGCAGGTCGTAACGGTTGTCGAGAATTGACTGCTCCATGGCCCGTTCGGTGTACGCAGCGTCATCGACACCCAGCCAGTTGGATTTGTAATCCGCCACGTAGTAACGACCTTCGTGCTCGAACGTCAGGTCGATAAAGCCTTTGAACATGCCATTGAGCTGCACCGCTTCGGCGCCGACCCGGGCCACACCGTTGTGAGTGAATTGACGCACCTGTTCGTCGAGCTTGAGCACGTCGACTTTGTGGCTGGCGAACCAGAACTCCATCTCGACCCGATATTGCTTCAATTGCTCAAGCACCACTGGCGGTTGGTCGAAGCCCGCAGGCAGTGGCAGTTTGAGCAAGTGCTGCAACCAGTCGCCGAGGGTGGTGATCCAGCCCTCCCAACCCCGTCGATTGCAACGCCGGGCGATCGCATCATCGAGCGACTCGCGGGTGACCGCGAAGCCCTCCTCACCCGCCCACTCGAGCAAACCGTGAAGAAACGTTCCCGGATTCGGTCCGCGAGGGAAGCGGTGAATGTCGGCCCCGCCGGCGAAGATCTCGCGCGGAGCTTCAGGATCGAGGCGTTCGTCGTCGAACAGCTTTTGCGCTTGCGGACTGTCGGGGGCTTCGTCGTTGCCAGCGCTTAGCACGTCACTGATGCGCAAGGCACTGTACGAAGCGATCCACCAGTTCTCGCTGGCCCTGCGGCTCGGTAAAAGGGTGGCACGCAGCTTGGCTTCGTTACGCGGAGGCTGGTACTCCTCGCTGGTGGCCGCCGGCATTTCAACAACGCTCAGCGCCGAACAATCCTGTTGCAGATCGTCCAGCCAGCGAGCCAATCCGCTGGATTCACCCAACGTTGCGCCACCGCCCAACAGATAGCCCAGCGCAGAAAGATGCAGTACCGAGCTGCTGTGGTTACCGCGCTTGAGATCCGTCACCCCGAGCCAGCACGCATGTTGTGCGCGAGTCAGCGCGACGTAGAGCAAACGCAGATCCTCCGCCAGGCGCTCGTTGTCCGCCAGGGCGATCAGTTCGGCGTCGGGCTTCAGACTGATGCGGGCCTTGCCGGACTCATCGTGGTAATGCAGCGGCAATCGACTGCCATCCACGGGTTTGGCCGAGCAGATGAAAGGCAGGAACACCAACGGGTATTCAAGCCCTTTGGACTTGTGAATGGTCACGACCTTGACCAGTTGTTCGTCGCTTTCAAGACGCAGGATCTGCTCTTCACCTGCCTGCCCTGACAGCGCCAGATGCTCGGCCAGATGACGGATCAGTGCCTGCTCGCCATCGAGTTCCGACGCGGCCTGTTGCAACAACTCCGACAGATGCAACAGGTTGGTCAGCACCCGCTCGCCATCACTGCGGGCAATGAGCATCTGCGGCAGTTGAAAGTCGTGCAGCAGGCGCCGCAACATCGGCAGCACCCCTTGCTTGCGCCAGAGCTCACGATAACCACGGAACTGCATCACCCGGGATTCCCAGACCAGTTCGTCCTGATTCAGGCGCTCCAGTTCAGCCAGCGGCAGGTTCAGCGTGATGCACGCCAGCGCCGCTTTCAGGGAGCGTTCGACATCCGGCTCGGCGCACGCCTTGAGCCACGACAACAGGTCATGGGCTTCCTGTGCGGCAAAGACCGAGTCCTTGTCCGACAGATAAACGCTGCGGACTCCGCGCGCTGCAAGCTCACCGCGTACCGCCTGCGCCTCTTTACCGTCGCGCACCAGGATCGCAATGTCCGCTGGCCGCAGCCCACGCCAATCCTTGCCGTCCTGCGCAAACCCGGCACGACCGGTTTGCCCGCCATTGAGCAGAGTCGTGATCTCACTGGCGCAGGCCGCCGCCAACTGCTGGCGATAAACCGCCCCGGACAGTGGTTTGTCGGTGGATAAATGCCAGATGTTCAGCGCCGGTACGTCCAGCCCGGATACCTGCAAATGTTCTTTACGACCCTGAGCCTCCACAGGCTGGAACGGCACCGGGTTATCGCCACTTTTCTCTCGGAACAGAAATGCTCCGCGCCCTTGCTCACGGGACTCGGCACGTTCGAAAACATGGTTGACCGCACTGACCATCCCGTGACTGGAGCGGAAGTTGGTGCCCAGGGTATGCAGGCGTCCGGTTGTGGCCTGGCGGGCTCGCAGGTAGGTGTAGATGTCCGCGCCACGGAAGGCATAGATCGCCTGCTTGGGGTCGCCAATCAGGAACAGCCCGGTCTCGGGGTTATTCTCTTCAATGCGATAGATGCTTTCGAAGATCCGGTACTGCACCGGGTCCGTGTCCTGGAACTCATCGATCAGGGCGACCGGGAACTGCTCGCGGATGAGCGTGGCGAGCCGCTCCCCACCGTCGGATTGCAAGGCCGAGTCCAGACGCAATAGCATGTCGTCGAAACCCATTTCGGCTCGACGGCGCTTCTCGTCTTCAAAGCGGGCACCGACCCATTTGGCAGCATGCTGCAGCACGGCCGCATCGGGCGTCGGCAAATTGTCGAGGCTCGACTTGAGCACAGGCATGGCATCCAGGCCCGGGTGACTCGGCGGCTCGCCCTTCCAGGCTTCAGCCATGCCCTCCGGCGTGAGCCTGGCGAACCCGGTGCCGATATCCAGTTGCTCGAATGACTCGTCCTCGGCCCAGGCCTTGAGCTTTTCGAACCAGGGTTCGAAATAGCGGGCTTGCATCTTGCGCCCGTCCACGGTTTTGTTGGCGACGCCCTGATGACAGATCGCGAGCAACTCATCGGCCCACTGCCGCCATGGTCCCTTCAACTCCACCAATGCCGCACGGCGTTCCTGCAGGCATTCTTCGATCAGCTCGGAGGGGGTCTTGTCAGAGTCCGCTTCGCGCTCGGTGCCAAACAGCCCACGCACTCGCGGTAACAGGGCCGCCGGACCTCCCCAGTGACTGCGGACCCAGCTCAATGCATCGCCCTGCATCGGATAGCAGAACAGCCGCCAATAATCGCGCAGCACTTCGCCGAGCAGGTCGCTGTGATCGGTTTCCAGGGTCTGGGTAAACAGACTGCCGCTGTCGAACGCATGCTCGCGCAACATTCGCTGACACCAACTGTGGATCGTCGAAACGGCGGCTTCGTCCATCCATTGCGCGGCGATATCCAGGCGGTTCGCGCAACCGGGCCATTGTTGCGGATCGAACTGTGCACGCAGTTCATCGATCAGCGCATCAGGGGGAGGCGTCTCGTCACGAAAGAAACGGGCGGCCTCGGCCAGACGCGTGCGTATACGTTCGCGCAGTTCTTTGGTGGCCGCGTCGGTGAAGGTCACCACGAGAATCTGCGGGGGCAACAGCTCTCGACCGAAACCACTCGCCTCGCCTCCGTGGCCGAGGATCAACCGCAGATACAACGCCGAAATGGTGAACGTCTTGCCAGTGCCCGCACTGGCTTCAATCAGTTGGCTGCCCTTTAACGGGAATGCCAGGGCGAGTGGCGGCTGGTTACTCATGCGCCTGCCTCCTCGTGGATCCATGAGCGCCACGGTGCCTCAAGCAGAGGGCGATACAGTGCATCACACCAACCGGAGAAGGTTTCATCCGCCTGCAGTGCATCGAAGTCGGCGAATTGTCGGGACAGAGCCGGACTTTCACGCCGCTCGCCTTCGCTGGTCTGACCATCGCCCTCATAGGCTTTACGGGCAGCCGCTTCAGCCTTGACCGGATCGGTCTGGGCCAGCCATGCAAAAGCCGTTTTCACCGCGACCGGAAGTGGCTGGCGCATGCCCGTCTGCCAGGCGAGCAGCAGATCCTCGAGAATTCGCCCCGCTCGAGTCTGTTCCAGAGGTTCAAGAAGGAGCGTGTCATCACTGGCCACCAGTGCGGTCGTCAGGGAGAGTCCACTGGCGCACGCGACGAGATGGCTGACCCAGGGCTTGGTCATGCGATGCCATTTGCGGCTCTTAATCGAGCCTATGCTGTTGGGGATTGTTGTGACCGACAGTACGCCGCCATCGGCGCGCCGGTGCAAACCGCCTAGCCATCCTTCAAGGCGCAGTTCCTGCCATTCAAAATTGATCGGTAGCGCGTTGGTTAGCGGTGTCGGCCATAACGCCAACAGCTGTTGATATCGTTGCAACAAGTCTGGCAAAGGCTCAATCAACTCTCGTTGAAGGCATTCACCGAACCCGGCCATGGGCAGCAGTCCGCTGTTCTGCAGGCGCCGGGCTTGAGACTCGAGCGCCTGATCAACATTGTTCGGGTCTCTCAAGGCTGCCCCGAGCAAGCTGTCGCTGAGCATGTATCGCTGCAACGCATCCAGCACAAAAGGTTCCTCGTCAGCCTGAGGTACCTGCGCCGCTTCAAAGTAAACCTTGAGTCGCTGAGTGAAAAAGTGTCGAACCGGATTGCGCAGGAAGTCCTGCAGCAGCTCCAGACTCAACGGTTCCTCCTGAACATGGGGGGCAAGCATTGTTGCGACGTCATTCTGCTCGTGATGCTGATGCAGCACTTGCCATTCGCTGGCATAGCTGAACAGTTTGTCTTCCTCATGGAAGTAGCGCGAACTGAATGGCTGCAACGGATGCTCCTGAGTCATGGCAATCAGAAGATCTTCGTTGTCGTCGACCGATCGCCATCCATTGGCGAGATGATCGCGCAACTGGCCGATCAACACAGAGGCTGGCCGCTCGCTGTTGTCGCGAATGCTGCGGCCCACCCAACTGATGTAAAGCTGATGACGGGCGGACAAGAGCGCTTCGAGCAGAAGATAGCGATCATCCTCCCGACGGGATCGATCTCCCGGCCGGTAGTCGCTGCCCATGAGATCGAAGTCCAGCGGCGGTTGAGCGCGTGGATAATCGCCATCGTTCATTCCCAACAGGCAAACCAGCTTGAACGGGATCGCGCGCATCGGCATCAGTGTGCAAAAGTTCACGGCACCGGCCAGGAAGCGCTGCGACAGACGCCCCTGATCCAGTCCCGCCAGCCAGGCCTCGCGGACGACGGTCAGTGGCAGCTCGTCCAGCAGACCGACGGCTTCACAAGTTTCCAGCCAGGTTTCGCGCAACTCCTCGAGTTGAGCCAGCAGATAGTCGTCATGCTCATCTTCGGGCTTGAAAAACAGCTGCATCAACGCCTGAAGCCGATGTCCCCATTCCTGCGGTTGCGCGGGTTTCATCAGTTGCTGATGCGAGAGTTCCAGTGCATCCAGCAACGCTACCAACGGGCCGATCAACGCGGCATCGAGACCACCGATTTCATCGTAGGGTTCGATATCCCCACAGGCTCCGGAACTGCCGACGGCATAGCCGAGCAGCATCCGACGCAGGCCGAAGCGCCAACTGTTTTGCTCCAGTTCGTCGGGCAATCCCAGTTCGGCCCGTTGCCCGGCATCGATGCCCCAACGTACGCCGGCCCCTTCGATCCAGCGATGCAGAGTCGGCAAGTCTCGCTCCTGCACACCAAACCTGGCGCGTAACGCAGGAACGTCGAGCAGGTCGAGAATTTCACTGACGGGGAAACGACTGTCCGGCAGCTTGAGCAGATGCTCGACAGCGATCAGTAATGGATCCCGTCCGCGCTGCCCCTGATCGGCCATGGTGAAAGGAATGAAGCGTGGATCCTGACGATCCAGTTGGCCAAATACGGCGCGGATATGCGGCGCATAACTATCGATGTCAGGCACCATCACGATCACATCGCGAGGGCGTAATTGAGGGTTGGCACTGAAACGGGCCAGGAGTTGGTCGTGGAGAATCTCCACTTCGCGCTGGGCGCTATGGGCAATGTGAAAGCGGATCGAATCGTCTTGAGTCAGATCGACTGCCGGCCAGAGCGTTCGAGTCTCGCTGAGCGGCCGCAGCTCCAGAATGTCGTCCTGTAACTGATTGAGCATGTTCTCCGGCTGTTTTTCGCTGAACAGATCGATACGTCCGTTGCGAAATGCTGCGCGATAGCTGTCCGGCTCGTCGTAGCTGTCGAGAAGGTTGATGTAATCGCGACCTTGCTTACCCCACGCTGCGAGGAGCGGGTGAGCATGTTGGTGGAGCGATTCCGAATCCAGCACCACAGGCATGCCGTTTTTTCGGGCCTGCCGCTTGTACTGATGACGCAAGAGATCCTTGTCGGCAACGATATCGGCCCAGTGATAACGACAGGGGTTATGGACGCACAATAAAACCTGGCTGAAACGAGACAACCCGGCCAATGCTTCCAGTACCTGGGCGGGCAACGAGGAAATTCCGAAAACGATCACTCGCTGTGGAAGTCCGGTCGGTGCGCGTTCAAGACTGTTGATGCGCTCCATGAACCGCTGGTGCACGCCCGCGCGACTCTGGGCCATGCCTTGCTCGCCCACATCGTCCAGCAGAGCGCGCCACAATTCTGCCTGCCAGCAACTGGTCGGTGAGAGCGGCTTCGCTTCACCTCTTACATTTCGGAGTTGATGATGCCCCTCTGCCCAGTCCTCAAGCCAATCAGCGCGGTAAACCTGGTATTGGTCGAAGAGGTCTGCCAGACGTTCGGACAACTGGTAGCGTTTGCGTAGATCGGTGTCATGGGTGAGGAAGCGTTGTAGCGGTTCGAAATGCGGACGGTTGATGACCTGTGGCAACAGGCGCATCAGACGCCAGGTCAACGGTGCCTTGTCGAGCAGCGACTTTGCCGGAATTTCCTCTCGTCCCAGAACCATCCGGTAAAGCTGCCACATGAAACTGCCCGGCAGTTGCACATCAATAGCGGCGGCGATACCACAGCCGCCGGAGTCGTCCTCTTCAGGGTCCTCAGCCAGTGCCAGCTTGAGCCATTGAGCGATGCCGTTGCTCTGTACGAGCGCGATTTCGTTCTCCAGGGGAGCCAGTGGATAGCGCCGCATGATGCTGATCACAAGGCTGCGCAGTTCATCCAGGCTGTTGCTCTGAACGACCATGAATGCAGCGTTGAGGGACTGGGTGTCCGGCATGAAGGCTTCCTTGGAAAAGTACAAAAGCTAGGGCTGAACCTTAGCATTGTCGGCCGGCGGCGACAGCCGCAAGGCGGCTGAGAATGCTGTAAGAACTTTCCTGCGGGCAAAACAAAACCCCAACTGCTTTCGCAATTGGGGTTTCGGAATTTAATCTTGACGATGACCTA
>NZ_JBWKYU010000015.1:82068-165209 GCF_059423925.1 Pseudomonas sp. GW458-11-26-14-LB4 | reverse complement strand
CCCCAGCCCTCTCCCCCCAAGAGAGGGAGCCGACCGAGGTGTCTTGCGTTTTACATCGACCTGAAACAACCAGTCGATTATGGATTCGACGCCAATCGTTCAAGTCGGTGTACCTCTCGAACATCCCCCAATCAGTCCCCTCTCCTGGGGGAGAGGGCTAGGGTGAGGGTGAAAAGGCTGGCTCAACAGGTGCAGCCGATGCGGCCGCCAACGTCCGCAGGCCCATCAACACCACAACCATCATCATCAGACCTGCGGCTATCGCAACGCCGAACCCTGCCCGTGCGCCCCAGGCATCAATCACCAGCCCCGCCAGCATGCCGCCGAGCGCCACGCCGATGCTGATTCCGGTGGTCATCCATGTCAGGCCTTCGGTCATCCTCGCTGCCGGGATGATGATCGTCCCCAGCTTCATGACTACAACCATGGTCGGCGCAAACGAGATGCCGGCGATAAACAACATCGCGGACAGGACATAAACGTCCGGTGAGAACACCGGCAATACGCCGGTGACTGCCGTGACCAATATCCCGATAAAGAACTGTTTTTCAATCGCCAGCGAAACCCGCAACGCGCCGAAGGTCAGGCCCGCCACCAGCGAGCCGAACGCATAGGAGGCGAGGATGAAGGTGGCAGCCGACGGCCAGCCCTGGGCGTTGGCGAAGGCCACAACGGCGACATCGATCGACCCGCCAATGGCCCCCATCGCCAGCAGCGCCAGGACAATGGTGCGAACGCCGGGAATCAGCAGGGTTGAACCACTGTTTTGCCGGTTGCTGGCCACCACTTTCGGTTCGGTCTGACGCTGCATGAGAAACGCCGTCACGCCGACGGCCAGCAGCCCCACCGCCACCAGCGGCCCGGCTTCCGCGAAGAAACTCACGCTCAAACCGATCGCCAGGGGTGGGCCGACGATGTAAGCCAGTTCAGTGAGGACTGTGTCCAGCGAGAAAGCGGTGTGCAGCTGCGGCTTGCCACGAAACAGCTGCGTCCAGCGTGCGCGGATCATGGACGGCATGCTCGGCATCGTCCCCGCCAGTGCCGCCAGTACAAAAAACAACGCAGCGGGCGCCCTCAGGTGCACGGCCACAATCAGCGCCAGCAACATGACGATGCTGAAAACCGTGACGACGGGCAGCACGCGACTCTGGCCATACTGATCAACCTGTTTCGAGATGCGCGGGCCGAGCAGCGCATTGGCCAGGGTAAACGTGCCGGCGACGGCACCGGCCAGCCAGTAAACGCCGGTCTGCTGCACCAGCATGGTGATGATGCCGATGCCGATCATTGCCTGGGGTAGTCGGGCAATGGAGCTCGCGAGGATCAGCCCGGTGGCGCCGGGTGTCGATACCAGTTCGCGATAGTGGTTTGCCATGATGTCTCCATTCCATAAACGTCGCCGATCAGCATCCGGCTGAGGGCGTTGCCGACATCAAGACCTACGCGAACGTCAAAAGCAATCCCTCACCCCAGCCCTCCCGAAACGTCGGACCGCCCGGAGGGAGAGGGAGCCGACCGAGGCGTCTGGCGTTCTACATCGACCTGAGAGATTGCGTCGATTATGGATTCGGAGAAAACCTTTCAGGTCGGCGTATTTCTTGAATATCCCCCATTCAGTCCCCTCCCCCTCTGGGAGAGGGTTAGGGTGAGGGGCTCTTCTCGCAGCCAAACAAAAACCCGCACAAGGCGGGTTTTGTTTGTAGCAGGTGCAGCAATCAGTCAGCCAGACGCCAGGTCGTGCCGCCCTTGCCGTCTTCCAGCACCACGCCCATGGCGGTGAGCTGGTCGCGGATGCGGTCGGATTCGGCCCAGTCCTTGCCGGCACGTGCCGCCAGACGCGCAGCGATCAGCGCCTCGACTTCAGCTGCATCGACACGCCCTTCGGCGCCGGCCTGCAGGAAGTCATCGGCTTCGAGCTGCAACACACCCAGAACGCTGGCCAGTTCTTTCAGGCGCGCTGCCAGACCGGCCGCTGCATCGAGATCGCTCTCGC
The DNA here is from genome assembly GCF_059423925.1 of Pseudomonas sp. GW458-11-26-14-LB4. Classification (NCBI taxonomy): domain Bacteria; kingdom Pseudomonadati; phylum Pseudomonadota; class Gammaproteobacteria; order Pseudomonadales; family Pseudomonadaceae; genus Pseudomonas; species Pseudomonas sp. GW458-11-26-14-LB4. Next base: position 163,216 of record NZ_JBWKYU010000015.1, on the reverse strand, counting down.
GCAGACGGTTGATCTCACGCACCATCTCGAACAGCACCGCGCAGGCTTCCGGCGTGCCGAAGTCGTCGTTCATCACCGTGGTGAAACGCTCGACGAACGCTTCGCCGCCCGCCGGCGCCACGTTCGGCAGGCCTTTCAACGCGTGGTAGAAACGCTCCAGTGCGCCCTTGGCGTCCTTGAGGTTGTCTTCCGAATAGTTGATCGCGCTGCGGTAGTGGCTCGACACCAGCAAGTAACGCACGACTTCCGGGTGGTACTTGTCGAGCACGTCGCGAATGGTGAAGAAGTTGTTCAAGGACTTGGACATCTTCTCGCCATTGATCCGGATCATGCCGCAATGCATCCACGCGTTGGCGTAGGTCTTGCCGGTGGCCGCTTCGCTCTGGGCGATTTCGTTTTCGTGGTGCGGGAACTCGAGATCGCTGCCGCCGCCATGAATGTCGAACGTTTCACCCAGGCAGCAGGTGGACATCACCGAGCACTCGATGTGCCAGCCCGGACGCCCGGCGCCCCACGGCGATTCCCAGCTCGGCTCGCCCGGTTTGACGCCTTTCCACAGCACGAAGTCCAGCGGATCTTCCTTCGCTTCGTCGACCTCGATCCGCGCACCGATGCGCAGGTCTTCGATCTTCTTGCGCGAGAGCTTGCCGTAGCCCATGAACTTGCCGACGCGGTAGTACACGTCGCCATTGCCCGGGGCGTAGGCGTAACCCTTGTCGATCAGGGTCTGGATCATCGCGTGCATGCCAGGGATGTGATCCGTGGCGCGCGGTTCCATGTCTGGCTTCTTGATGTTCAGGCGCGCTTCGTCTTCGTGCATCGCGGCGATCATGCGCTCGGTCAACGCTTCGAACGACTCGCCGTTCTCGTTGGCCCGGTTGATGATCTTGTCGTCGATGTCGGTGATGTTGCGCACGTAGGTCAGGTCATAACCGCTGAACCGCAACCAGCGGGTCACCAGGTCGAACGCGACCATGCTGCGGCCGTGGCCCAGGTGGCAGTAGTCGTACACGGTCATCCCGCAGACATACATGCGCACCTTGTTGCCATCCAGCGGCTTGAAGACTTCTTTGCTCTTGGTGAGCGTGTTGTAGATCGTAAGCACGGTGTTTCCTTAAGACTTGATCACTGGCCCCACGAATCGCGCAGGGTCACGGTACGGTTGAATACCGGCTGACCTGGTTTCGAGTCCTTGATATCCGCGACGAAGTAGCCTTCGCGCTCGAACTGGAAACGGTCTTCCGGCTGTGCATTGCCCAGCGAAGGCTCGGCACGACAACCGGTCAGCACTTGCAGTGAGTCAGGGTTGATGTTGTCCAGGAAACTCGCGCTGTCTTCGGCCTTCTCCGGGTTCGGAGAACGGAACAGGCGATCGTACAGACGCACTTCGCACTCGATGCTGGCAGCGGCCGGCACCCAGTGGATCACGCCCTTGACCTTGCGGCCTTCAGGGTTCTTGCCCAGGGTGTCCGGATCGTACGAGCAACGCAGCTCGACGATGTTGCCGTCGGCGTCCTTGATCGCTTCGTCGGCACGGATCACGTAGCTGCCGCGCAGACGCACTTCGCCGTTCGGCTCCAGGCGCTTGTAGCCCTTTGGCGGCTCTTCCATGAAGTCATCGCGGTCGATGTAGATTTCACGGGCGAACGGCAGCTTGCGCACGCCGAGTTCTTCTTTCTGCGGATGACGCGGCAGTTCGAGGTTCTCGACCTGATCTTCCGGGTAGTTGGTGATCACGACTTTCAACGGACGCAGCACGCACATGGCGCGCGGGGCGTTCGCGTCCAGGTCCTGACGGATGCTGAACTCGAGCATGCCGAAGTCGACCACGCCGTCGGAACGGTTGGTGCCGATCATCTCGCAGAAATTGCGGATCGAGGCCGGGGTGTAGCCACGACGGCGGAAGCCCGACAGCGTGGACATGCGCGGATCGTCCCAGCCGTTGACGTGTTTCTCGTCAACCAGTTGCTTGAGCTTGCGCTTGCTGGTGATGGTGTAGTTGAGGTTCAGACGGCTGAACTCGTACTGACGCGGGTGCGCCGGCACTGGCAGTGCGTCGAGAAACCACTCGTACAGCGGACGATGGCTTTCGAACTCCAGGGTGCAGATCGAGTGGGTGATGCCTTCGATGGCGTCCGACTGACCGTGGGTGAAGTCGTAGTTCGGGTAGATGCACCACTTGTCACCGGTCTGATGGTGATGGGCGTGGCGGATGCGGTACATGATCGGGTCGCGCAGGTTCATGTTCGGCGAGGCCATGTCGATCTTGGCGCGCAGCACGCGGGCACCGTCCGGGAACTCACCGGCGCGCATGCGGGCGAACCAGTCCAGGTTCTCTTCCACCGAACGGTCGCGGAACGGGCTGTTCTTGCCAGGCTCGGTCAGGCTGCCGCGGTATTCCTTGGCTTGCTCGGGCGTCAGGTCGTCGACGTAGGCCTTGCCGGCCTTGATCAGCTCGATGGCCCAGTCGTGCAGCTGGTCGAAGTATTGCGAGGCGTAGCGCACTTCGCCGGACCATTCGAAGCCCAGCCATTTGACGTCGCTTTCGATCGCGTCGATGTATTCCTGGTCTTCCTTGGCCGGGTTGGTGTCGTCGAAACGCAGGTGAGTGACGCCGCCGAACTCCTGGGCCAGGCCGAAGTTCACACAGATCGACTTGGCGTGGCCGATGTGCAGGTAGCCATTGGGCTCAGGCGGGAAACGGGTGACGATCTGCGTGTGCTTGCCCGAGTCCAGGTCTGCCTGGATGATCGGCCGCAGGAAATTGACCGGCACGGCAGGGCCGGACTTGGCATTCGAGGTAGGGTCGACAGTGGGCTTGCTCATAGGATCCTTGACTTACATGTGCGCGGCCGCAGAGGGGGCCAGACAAAACAAAGCCGCTATCATAGCCGATGCTGTCAAGGGGCTGACAGAGCAGGCCCTATAAAGGAGTGCATTTAATCGCAGGGATTTGGAAAAACAGCCTCGAAATTCGCGCCTGTCACGCTAAACTGCGCACCTTGGCCCTCACGGGCTGAACCGGTAAAGGGCGTAAATGTCCCAATACCCACGAATTCCTTATAAAGAGTAGCGATCATGACTCAAGTAAAACTGACCACCAACTTCGGTGACATCGTCATCGAACTGAACGCTGAAAAAGCCCCGATCACCGTGGCCAACTTCATCGAGTACGTGAAAAAGGGTCACTACGAGAACGTCGTGTTCCACCGCGTCATCAAAGGTTTCATGATCCAGGGCGGCGGTTTCGAGCCAGGCATGAAAGAAAAGAAAGACAAGAGCCCGAGCATCCAGAACGAAGCCGACAACGGCCTGAAGAACGAGAAGTACACCCTGGCCATGGCTCGCACCATGGATCCGCATTCGGCCTCGGCTCAGTTCTTCATCAACGCCACCGACAACAGTTTCCTCAACCACACCTCCAAGACCGCTCAGGGCTGGGGTTATGCCGTGTTCGGTAAAGTGGTTGCGGGCACCGACGTTGTCGACAAGATCGAAGGCGTTTCCACCACGTCCAAGGCAGGCCACCAGGACGTACCAGCAGACGACGTGATCATCGAGAAAGCCGAGATCATCGAAGCGTGATATTGCTGATTTCAGACTTGCATCTGGAAGAGGAGCGCCCGGACATTACCCGGGCGTTTCTGGATTTGCTCGCCGGACGCGCCCGCTCGGCGAGTGCGTTGTACATTCTGGGCGACTTCTTCGAAGCGTGGATTGGCGACGACGCCATGACCCCCTTCCAGCGTTCCATCTGCCAGGCCCTGCGCGAACTCAGCGACAGCGGCACGGCCATTTTTCTGATGCACGGCAATCGCGACTTCATGCTCGGCAAGGCCTTCTGCAAGCAGGCCGGCTGCACGCTGTTGAAGGACCCGAGTGTCGTGCAGTTTTACGGCGAACCGGTGCTGCTGATGCACGGCGACAGCCTGTGCACCCGCGACGAAGCCTATATGAAGCTGCGCCGCTACCTGCGCAATCCGCTGAGCCTGTTCATCCTGCGCAACCTGCCCTTGCGCACCCGGCACAAGCTTGCGCGCAAGTTGCGCAGCGAAAGCCGGGCGCAGACGCGGATGAAGGCCAATGACATCGTCGATGTCACGCCGGAGGAAATTCCGCGGATCATGCAGGAATACGGGGTGAAAACCCTGGTTCACGGGCACACCCATCGCCCGGCGATCCACAAGTTGCAGATCGGCGATCAGGCGGCGAAGCGGATTGTGCTGGGGGATTGGGATCGTCAGGGCTGGGCGTTGCAGGTGGATGAGAACGGGTTTGCGTTGGCGCCGTTTGATTTTGCGCCACCGCTGGCATTGCCGCACGGCTGAAGATCGCACCCCCTCACCCCAGCCCTCTCCCCCAAGGGGGCGAGGGGGAAAGGGAGCCGATATTCGTAGTTTTCAGAATCTGAGCTCGACTCTGTTTCGCAAGTCTGCAATTCAAGGCCTGAGTTCAACTCGGACTTTCAGGTCGGTGTAACCCGAACATCCACCTCGGTCAGTCCCCTCTCCCTCCGGGAGAGGGTTAGGGTGAGGGAAAGCTCTTGATCTTAGTGCCCGGAAGCCGCCGGCCCTGCCTTGGCTGCGAATGGCGGCTTGGCCAGCCACACAATCAGAATCAACCCCATGAACCCCCAGCCCAGCAGCGTGAAGTAATCCACTGTGGAGAGCATGTACGCCTGACTGGTGAGGATCTGATCCATCTGCGCATAGGCCGATTGGCTCGCACCACCCAGCGAATGCAAAGTCTCGCGAGTCGCCGGCTCATAAGTGCTGATGCTTTCGCTCATATACGCATGATGCTGATCCGCCCGGCGAATCCAGATCCACGTAGTCAACGACGCCGCAAAGCTGCCGCCCAGTGTCCGCAGGAACGTCGCCAGACCCGCGCCATCGGCAATCTGGCTCGGCGGCAAGTCCGACATCAGAATGCTCAGCGTCGGCATGAAGAACAGCGCCACACCAATCCCCATGAACAGCTGCACCAATGCGATGTGCTGGAAGTCCACCTCGTTGGTGAACTCGGCACGCATGAAGCAGCTCAGGCCGATCGCCAGGAACGCCAACCCGGCCAGCAGACGCAGGTCGAACTTGTGCGCGTACTTGCCGACAAACGGCGACAGCAACACCGGCAGAATGCCGATCGGTGCCACCGCCAGACCGGCCCAGGTCGCGGTGTAACCCATCTGGGTCTGCAACCACTGCGGCAGGATCAGGTTGATGCCGAAGAACCCGGCGTAACCCAGCACCAGCACCAGCGTGCCGATGCGGAAGTTGCGATAGGCAAACAGCCGCAGGTTGACCACCGGATGCTGGTCGGTCATTTCCCAGATCACGAACACCGCCAGCGCGATCACCGAAATGGCCGCGCCGATGATGATGAAGTTCGACTCGAACCAGTCCAGGTCATTGCCCTTGTCGAGGATCACCTGCAACGCGCCCACGCCGATGATCAACGTGATCAACCCGACGTAATCCATCGGCTGGCGGCTCGTGACGACCGGGCGCTTGGCCAGCTGCTGGCGCACTACCATCACCGCGAAAATCCCGATCGGCACGTTGATGAAGAAAATCCACGGCCAGCTGTAACTGTCGGTGATCCAGCCGCCGAGGATCGGCCCGGCAATCGGCGCCACCACCGTGACCATCGCCAGCAACGCCAGGGCCATGCCCCGCCTCGCCGGCGGATACACCGCAATCAGCAGTGTCTGGGTCATCGGGTACAACGGCCCGGCCACCAGGCCTTGCAGCACGCGGAAGCCGATCAGTTCCGGCATCGACGTGGAAATACCGCAGAGGAACGAAGCCAGCACAAACAGGATGGTCGCCCACAGAAACAGCTTCACCTCGCCGAAGCGACGGCTCAGCCACCCAGTGAGTGGCAGCGCGATGGCGTTGCTCACGGCGAACGAGGTGATGACCCAGGTGCCCTGCTCCGAACTCACGCCGAGGTTGCCGGAAATGGTCGGCAACGCCACGTTGGCGATGGTGGTGTCGAGCACCTGCATGAAAGTCGCCAGCGACAGGCCGATGGTGCTGAGCAACAGGCTGGGCGGCGAAAAAGAGGCGTTATTGCTCATCGCGAATCCTTTGGAACCTGATTGACGCTGCGTCCGTTAATGACGCAGCCGCCCTTGTGGGAGCGAGCCTGCTCGCGAAGACGGCGGTTCAGCCAACAAAACTGTTGAATTGAAAATCGCCATCGTCGGAACGCCGCCCGGAGCAAGCTCGCTCCCACAGGATGGGATCAGCGTTGCGCGGTCTTGCTGACCGCCGCGCTGTTGTCGTGGATCAACTGGGTGATCATCGCGTCGGCTTCGGCCAGTTGGCGGTCGTAGACGTTGGTGCTGAACGAGGCCTTTTGCGGCGGCTGCTGGGCCAGTACCGGACCGCTCTGGTCGTGCAGGTTGACCTCGACATTGGTCGACAGACCGACGCGCAGCGGGTGTTTGGCCAGCTCTTCGGCGTTGACGTGAATCCGTACCGGCACACGCTGCACGATCTTGATCCAGTTACCGGTGGCGTTCTGCGCCGGCAACAGGGCGAACGCGCTGCCGGTGCCTGCGCCGAGGCTGTCGACGGTGCCGCTGAACTTCACGTCGCTGCCGTAGATGTCCGACTCGATCTCCACCGGTTGGCCGATGCGCATGTCACGCAGCTGGGTTTCCTTGAAGTTGGCGTCGATCCACAGCTGATCCAGCGGAATCACCGCCATCAGCGCGGTGCCCGGCTGCACACGCTGGCCGAGTTGCACGGTGCGCTTGGCGACATAACCGGTGACCGGCGCAATCAGCGTGCTGCGAGCATTGGTCAGGTAGGCCTGGCGCAGTTGCGCAGCGGCGGCCATCACATCGGGATGCGACGAGACCACGGTGTCATCGACCAGCGCGCTGGTGGTTTTCAGTTGCTGTTTGGCGTTGGCCAGGGCGTTCTGCGCCGAGGTCAGGTCATCGCGGGCGTGGGACAGTTCTTCCTGGGAAATCGCCCCGCCGGCCGCGAGGTTTTTCCGCCGGTTGAAGTTGTCCTGGGCTTTCTGCACTTCGGCCTGTTGCGCGTTGACCTGGGCCTTCATGCCGTCGACGTTGCTGTACAGGCCGCGGACCTGACGCACGGTGCGGGCCAGATTGGCCTTGGCACTTTGCAGGCCGACTTCGGCGTCGTTCGGGTCGAAGTTGATCAGCACCTGGCCTTCATGCACCAGATCGCCATCGTCGGCACCGATGCTGACCACGGTGCCGGTCACCAGCGGGGTGATTTCCACCACGTTGCCGTTGACGTAGGCGTCGTCGGTGCTTTCGCTCCAGCGCCCGATGAATTCGTGATACGCCCAGACACCGGCACCGGCGAGGGCAACCACAACGGCCAGCACCAGCAGCATCACTTTGCGTTTGCGCGGATTGCCAGTGTCCTGGGCGTTGTCTTGAGCTTGTGTGTTTTCGGCAGTGGCCATGACAAGTACCTTGAATTAGTTGTGCGGCGTGGCTGGGGTGGCGTTGGCTGCGGTCAGGGTTTGCCCCTGGAAGCCGCCGCCCAGCGCTTGCATCAGTTGAATCGACAGGTCGATCTGCTCGGCATTCAGGTTGGCCAGCTGACGCTGGGCCTGCAGCAATTGCTGCTCGATGCTGAGCACGTCCAGGTAGTTGCCGATGCCGGAACCGTAACGCTGGACGACGGTGTTGTAAGAGTCCTGGGCAATCTCGGTCGCGTGCTGCTGAGCGCCGATCTGCCGGCCGATGTCGCGCAACTGGTTGATCGTGTCGCTGACATCGCCCAGGGCTTTCACCAGGCTTTTGTTGTACTGCGCCACGGCGAGGTCGTAATCGGCGTCGCGGGCATCGAGGTTGGCGCGCAGGCGTCCGCCATCGAAGATCGGCACCGAAATCGTCGGGGCAATGTTGAAGAAGCGACTGGCGGAACCGAACATCGCGTCCCCCAACAAGGATTCGGCACCAGCGGAAGCCGACAGGTTCAGGTTGGGATAGAAGCGGGTCTTGGCCGAGTCGATGTCCTTGCTCGCCGCCTCGACACGCCAGCGCGCGGCGACCAGATCAGGGCGACGGCCCAGCAGTTCGGCCGGCAGCACCGAGGGCAGTGCGACAGCGCTGGCTTGCAGGACTTTCGGTCGAGCGATTTCGTTGCCGCGATCCGGGCCTTTGCCGAGCAATACCGCCAGGGCGATTTTTGCGCTGTTCAGGCGTTTCTCAGCGTCGATCAGACTGGCTTCGGAGCTGGCTTCCAGACTTTGGGTCTGCTGGAACTGGTACTGGCTGTCGATCCCCGAGCTCAAACGACGCTGACTCAGGTCGAGCATCTGCTTGGTGCGCTTCAAATCTTCGTTGGCCAGGTCATAAACGATGTGCGCCTGACCCAGATCGCTGTAGGCCCGGGCCACATCGGCAGCCAGGGTCAGTTGCGCGGCCTGACGGTCGACTTCGGCGGCGCGGGCCTGACCGAGTGCAGCTTCCCAAGCATCACGCTGACCGCCCCACAGGTCGAAGTTGTAATTGAAGCCGGCGCTGATGTTGCGCACGGTGGAGTAAGCCCCACCCTGCCCCAACGGATCCTGATCCCGGGCCAGACGCGAACGGCTGATGCCGGCGCTGGCGTCGAGGGTCGGATAGCGCTCGGCATCGGCGGCGTACGCGGCGGCGCTGGCCTGATGGGCGCGGGCGTCGGCGATCTGCATGTCCGGGCTGTCTTTCAGGGCTTCGCGGATCAGACCGTCGAGCTGCGGATCGCCGAGGCTGGTCCACCAGTCGCTCTTCGGCCAAGCGGCCTGGGACAGGGTGACGCCGTTGAGCGATTGCCCGGTTTGCAGGGTTTTCGCATCGAGGCTGGTACCCTGGGTATCGAGGCCACTGTAGTTGGCGCAACCGGCGAGGATCATCGCCGACAGCACCAGTGTCAGGCTGCTGCGCAAGGTTTTACCGCTCATTGTGTTCACCTAACCGCTGGATGGTGATCGGGTCACCGGCTGCCAGCAAAATTTTCTTGAGGATGTATTCCAGGGTTTTCAACTCGTCCGGGGTCACGGCGCCGGCCAGTTCATTCATGGCGTCGGCGCCGATGTGCGGCAGGCGATCGGCCAGTTGCTGGCCCTGCTCGGTGAGTTTGAGTTGCACCTGACGGCGATCGCCTTCGCTGCGTTGGCGAACCAGGAAACCTTTCTGCTCCAGACGGTCGAGCATGCGGGTCATCGAACCGCTGTCCAGCGACAGGTGCCGGCACAGCTCGGCCGGGGTGTCGACGCCGAACTGGGCCATGATGATCAACACCTTGAACTGCGCGGCGGTGATGCCGTGGGGTTCCATGTGGGTGTCGATGATCTTGTCCTTGAGCAAGGCGGCACGGCCGAGCAACAGGCCGAGATGGCAATGCTTGAATTCGTCTGGGGTGAAATGCTTCATGTGCTCACCTAATAACTGCCTAGGCAGTGAATGTATGTCGAGATGTTACTGCCTAGGCAGCGAATGTCAACGTAATAGTTAGGTTGCTTTGTAATTAGTTGACCAGTGGACTGGGTTTTTCTGTCGTCCGTGCAGACGCCATCGCGAGCGGGCTCGCTCCCACAGGGGATCTCACGCACACACGGATCAATGTGGGAGCGAGCTTGCTCGCGAAGGCAGCGACTCGGTGTAGAGCCGTTCAGGATTTGTCGGAGGGGTGATTCATCGGTGGTGGCTGAAGGGGATGGACTTCACGCCCACGCAACGCAGTTGCCACATAACCGCAGGCGCGCCTGGCTCCCGCGTAAATGCCGTGCCAGCCCGGCGGCGCCGGCTCGATGGCGGCATGCAACGCCCGCGCATAGTCGAGCACCAGACCGGGTGTCCAGGCCATGGCCTCGGCGCGCTTGCGCACTTGGGCCGCGACCCAGAATTCGGGACTGATGATGACCCGGGCGAAATCCAGCATGCTCGAATGCCCCCGGTTCATCGCGCCTTCAAGGGCTGCCTCAAGGCTGTGCGCGACAGCACTCGAACAATTACGGCTGGTGAGGTTGTAGGTGGTGGTCTGTCGATAGGCCGCCCAGAACGCCTGAAGCCGCGCGGCGTCGTAGTGCGCGAAGCTGACCTGAACCGACGACGGGCACCAGTCGGCGACCTCGCTCGCATAGTCCGGCAGAAACCGCCCCACCACGTCGTTGTTCGGCGTAGCTCGCAGCAACCGCACAAAATCCCCCGCCGAGCGATCGATATCGTCCAGCGGATAATGGCTGATGTAGATGTCCGGCCCACATTCCAGTGCCGCGTGGCCGGCGGAAATGACGCCGTTGATATCGACCGCCGCGATGTAACGATTGAGGAAGCGGTTGCGCACCAGGGTGTCTTCAACCGTACCGCTGGGTGTCCAGACATGGATCACCATTGCGCTGTTGCATGCAGGGGCATGGACCGGGGAAGGCGTCACCGACGACGGCCTGTTCTTGAACCGCCATGCCTGCTGCAACAAGGCACAGCCCGAAAGAAAGATGCTCATGCCGATGCAGAACGGCACCGTACCCTTGTAGAGGCTCGGATACGGTTCGAGGATGAACACGCCAAAACCGATCTCGAACAGCGCCACCAGCAGTGACATTCGCCAACCGACAAAGCGCACCACCACCGCAGCCGCCAGTCGAAAACCGCCATCGAGCAGAAAAGCCGCACCGAACAGCACCGCGAGAATCACACCGGCAGCATGCTGTCGGTCGACGATCAGCAGCCCCAGCAGCAGAAACGCCAGACCGCGAGCCTTGCGCAAAACCGCCGCTGTACCGGTTTTCGGGGCCGGCACCAGCAGAATGATCAGGGCTTCGAGCAACAACAGATAGCCGAACACATGCAGCGGAAAATACAGAACGCCGTCCAGCGCATCGATGAAGATGGCCACTCCGGCCGCGCCCCAGACAACGCCGGTCAATGCCAGGGCTGACCAGCGCCGGCGTACAAAATCGTGACCGAGCAAGACCATACTCAAACGAACCATTGGCGCCCCCGGGGCGTTTCGGGCAGCCGCAAACGGCGCCCTTCAAGCTGCGGTCAGTCTAATACATCCAGAAAAAAGCCGGATCGTGGTGACACGATCCGGCCAGGGGGAACGCGGGCTAGAAATCCCGCTTGTAGAAGATGTCCAGCGAACTGGCCACGCCGCTGGCGGCTTCGAGGTATACCTTCTTGCTCAGCTTGTAGCGCAAGGCGATGGTGTTGGCCGGCTCGAACACGCCGACGCCGTAACGCAGGCTGAGTTTTTCCGAGATGTTGCCGCTGGCCACCACGCTGGTGGTGTTGCCGCTGCCCTGGGTGTCGAGCTGGAAGTCCTGAATGCCCAAATCACTGGCCAGACTGCTGGTGACCCCGGAACTGCCCATCAGACCCAGACCGAGCGCCGCCTGCGCGAGCATGTTGTTGTCCTCGCCGGTGGTGCTCAGCGGACGCCCCAGCACCAGATAAGACAGCGCTTGTTCCTGGCTCATGGCCGGTTCCGAGAAGATCTGTGTCGTCGGCTGCTCGGCGCTGCCGCTCAGGCGGATACCGGCGATCACATCATCGGTCTGGCGAATCGCTTCGATGTCCAGATACGGCTGATCGATCGGCCCGGCAAACAGCAGACGCGCGCGACGCACCGTCAGGCGCTGACCATAAGCGCGGTAGCGTCCGTCGTTGAGCCACAGCTCGCCACGGGTGTCCATGTTGTCGCCGATGTGCACCTGGCCTTGCAGGTTGGCGGTCAGGCCGAACCCGGCGAAGCTCAACTTGTCCTGGCCGACCACCACGTCGATGTCCATTTTCATCGCCAGCGGCGGTTTGCCCTCCTCGGTCTGCGCGTCGACGATGATCGTGTCATCGGAGACTTTCACCGTCGATGGCGGCAGTTCGCGCACGGTGATTTCGCCTTTCGGTACCAGCACCTTGCCGGCAATCGCCAGCTCATCGCCGGCCATGGAAATCTTCAGGTCCGGCGCTACTTCCAGTTTCGCGTAGGGCTCGACCGTGACCGGCAATTGCGTGCCCTTGAGCGCCAGATCCACCACCAGCGCCTGACCCCAGGCGATGTTGCCGTTCAGACTGCCCTGCCCGCTCTTGCCGCTTTTCCAGCCGCCGTTCAATTGCACGGCTTCACCGGCGATCACCGCTTGCAGTTGCAACGCTTGCAGCTCGATCGGCAACTCCGGCCCGGACACTTCGCCGTCGCTAAGCTGCACGGTGCCGTTGACCAGCGGCGCGAGCAGCCCGCCGGAAATCGTGCCGCTGCCGTTCAGCCGCCCGGTGAGTTTCTCGACCATCGGCACAAACGGCCGCGCCACCGACAGATCCAGTCCGCTGAGGCGGAATGTACCGCTGAGCGGTTTGTTCTTCGGCAGCGGGTTGAGCTGCGCCTGCACCATCAGCTCACCGAGCTTGCCGCCGACGAAGTTGAGATCAGTGTCGATGCGTTTCGGCGTGAGTTTGCTGGTGAGCTTGAGGGTCTGGTACGGGAAGTCGACCCACTGATCCTTTTCCTTCATGCGCAAGGTGCCGCCGCTGGCGTCAACGCTGATCTGGCCGTTCGGGCCGCTGGCCGGCAGGTCCAGTTGCAGGTCGGCGTTGAGCTTGCCCTGCCAGGCGAAATCCTTCGGCAACCACTGCGCCAGGCTTTCGATCGGGAACTGCTTGAGGTGATAACGCAGCTTCGGCTCCGGCATAAGGCGTTGATCTTCACCGCACAGGCTGGCATTGCCGGACATCCAGCAATGGGCGCCAAAGTTGATCTTGCCGTCGGCCAGACGTTCGAGTTTGGCCGGGTTTTGCAGCTTCCAGTCTTGGCCGCCGGCCTGAATGTCGCCGCTGGCCAGACGCCCGCGCCAGTTGCCCTTGTCCAGATTGCCGTCCAGACCCAACGCCAGTTTGAGCTTCGGCCCGAGCAGGTCGAGGTTGAGTTTCTGGTTTTTGATATCGCCCTGGGCGCTGGCGGTCAGGGTGCCCAGCGACGTATCGCCGGCCTGGATGCCGCTGCCCTTGAGGTCGATTTTCGCCCGTTGCGCGCTGTCGAGGGTGGCGTCGAGGTTAAGGCTTTGCAGGCGATTGTCCTGGAACGCCAGTTGCGAACCTTGCAGACCGAGCTTGCCCTGCGGTGCCTTGAGCGTACCGGCAACATCGACCCGACCGTTGATCTGCCCGCGCAGCTGCGGCCAGAGCTGGGCCAGACGCGCCAGTTTGATGTCGATCTGCCCGATGAGCTTCTGTTGCAGACTGCCCTTGCCGTTGATGCTGTTATCTCCGAGGCGGATTTGCAGGGCATTCAGATTCCACTGCTCGCCCGCGCCGTCGGCCTTGGCTTGCAGGATCGCCGGTTGCCCGCGCAGTTTGCCCTTCAGGTCGAGGTCGGCATTCAGGCTCAGGCGCTCGTTTTTCATTTCGCCTTTGCTCTTCAACGGACCGGCCAGGGTGCCCGGCAGCTCCGCGACCCAATAGGCCGGGTTGAGCGCCGACAGTTCCAGCGCGGTGTCCCAGGCGATGCCATCGGCGAACTGCACGTTCACATGGCCTTCGGCCTTGCCCTGCCCGGCTTCGAGTTTCAGTTGCGGCAGGAAGATCTGCTTGAGGTTGCCACTGAACGGACTGCTCAGGCTGAACGCCCCCGCCGGACCATCTGCAGCGGCGGCGAAATTACCGATGTACTGACCGTCGGTGTAGGAGACTTCGCCGGTGAAGGTACGCAACGTGACCTGCGGCTCGTCGATCTCCGGATAGAGCCGGTGCCAGGGAAAATCCAGCCAGTTGATATTGGCCTGGGCGCTGAGGCCTTTGCTCCAGTCGACATTGCCGGTGAGCTTGAGGCTTTGCTTGTCGTTGGCCGTCAGATCCAGGCCGGCAATCTGCGCACCCTTGGCGTCAACCTTGCCTTTGAGCAACAGCGCCACCGGGCCTTTATCGGCAGGCAACGTCGCATTGCCGAGCAATTGGTAACCGTTTTTCAGGTCGCCTTCGCCGGTCAATACCAGCTGATTGAATTGCAGGGTGTCCGGAAGATCCGCGCTCGGCTTGAACGCCTCCGAGGTGATCCGCACTTTGGCCGGCAGATTCTCCACCAGCGGTTGCAGTTCGCCGCTCAACTGGCCGTCGAGGTAGCCACGGCTGTCGGCGTGCAGGTTGAGGGTTTTCAGCAGGTCGCCGTCGACTTTCAGCGCCAGCGTCCACGGCTCGGGCGCCGGCGACGGCAAGGTCAGATCACCGGCGATGCTCAGCGGCCAGTTGCCGGTCGGTTGCAACAGGCCGGACAGGTTCAGGCTCAGGTCGTCGCGTTGCAGTTTCACGCTGTCGATCTGCATGCCCTTGGCGGTCCAGTGCGCCGCCAGTTGCAGGCCTTTCAACTCTTCACTGCCGTTGAACAGCAGGCTGCCGACCTGCACGTCGCCCAGCTCGATGGCCACTGGCAATTGCAGATCAGGAAGTTTGATCGGGCCGCTTTCAGTGACTTCTTCGCTCGGCGGGAATCGCAGGCCGACGGTATCGGCCTTGAGCTGTTGGATGCACAACGTCATGCGCGTCAGGCACAGCGGCGACCATTCGAAGATCGGCTTGCTCAGCTCGACGCGGCTGGTGTCTTGCTGCCAGAGCAGATGATCGGCACTCCACTGCCCACCGAGACGACCCTGGAAATTGTCGACGCTCAGGCCCGGCACCAGACCCAGCACCCAACGGCTGCCGGCCTGCGTTCCGAGCACAGCGGTAATGCTCAATACAATCAGCAGCACCAGCGACAACAGCGCCAGCGCGGATATTTTCAAACCACGCTTCACAGCTCAGGCCCCATGGAAAAGTGCAGCCGGATGCCGCCATCGTCGTCCAGCGCATGGGCCAGGTCGAGGCGGATCGGCCCCACCGGCGAAACCCAGCGCACACCGATACCGACCCCGGTCTTGAGGTTCGGCAGTTCGAGTTTATTGAAGGAGTTGCCCTGATCGACGAAGGTCGCCACGCGCCACTTCTCGGCAATCGAATATTGGTACTCGACGCTGCCGGCCACCATGTAGCGCCCGCCGATGCGGTCGCCCTCGGAGTTTTCCGGGGACAGGCTCTGATAGTCGTAGCCGCGCACGCTCTGATCACCGCCGGCGAAGAAGCGCAGCGACGGCGGCACCGATTTGTAGCCGTTGGTGGCGCTGCCGCCGACCTGTACCCGGCCGAGCAAACGGTGCTTGTCGAACACGGTGGTCAGGCCTTTGACCAGCGCCGTGCCGTAAACCAGGTTGTTGTCCGAACCGAGGCCTTCTTTCGCAACCTTGCTTTCGAAGGTCAGGCGATAGCCATTGTGCGGATCGATGCGGTTGTCGCTCTTGAGGTAGGAATAGCTGACGCCGGGCATCAGCAAGGTGCTCAGACCGGAGTCGTCGCCGAGCTGGTATTCCTCGCGCTGCCATTTCAGCGAGATCACCCGCTGCCAGCCGCTCGGCAGTTTGCTGTGCCATTCCGGGCCGAAGGTCAGCAGCTTGCTCAAGGTGTCGGAACCGTCGATGTCCTCATATTGATAACCGCCGGCCCAGCGCAGTTTGTCGGTCAGCGGAGGATCCAGCGGGATGTCATAGAACAGGCCGACGTTTTGTCGTGGCGCCGACAGTTCGGCCTCCCAGCCATAACTGTCGCCCTGCGGGTTGACCCAATGGCGGGTCCAGTTGGCCTTGATTCGCGGGCCGACGTCAGTGGAATAACCAAGACCCAGGCCCATGGTGCGCGGCTTGCGGGTGTCGAGTTTGACGTCCACCGGGATCACGTCGTTTTTGGCGGCGGTCGGCGCGGCGTCGACCCGCACGCCTTCGAAATAGCCGCTCGATTGCAGGTCGCGGTTGAGTTCGGCGATCAGCTCGGAGTCATACGGCTCGCCGGCCTTGAACGGCACCATGCGTTGCAGCAGGTCTTCGTCGAACGGGGTGTCGCCTTCGAAGCTGACCTTGCCCAGCGCGTAACGCGGGCCGCTTTCGTAGATCAATTCCACGTCGGCGACTCCGGCGCGGGGATCGACCATCAATTTCTGGCTGGTGAAACGGCCACTGAAGAAGCCATAGCGCGACGCCTGGTTCTGGATCAAACGCTTGGCGTCTTCGTAACGCCCATGGTTGAGCACCGCGCCGGGCTTGAGCACGTCACTTTTCGGGACTCGAAAGGATTTGAGAGAGGCCGCCGGGCCGTCAACACGCACGGTCACGTTGCGCAGGCGAATCGGCTCGCCGGGATCGATGTTCAGCACCAGACGCGGTTTTTCACCGCCCTTGACGTCGCTTTCGATCTGCGGCTGGTAATAACCCAAGGCCTGGGCGGCCTTGCGCGCCTGCTCTTCGGCGCCGCGACTGAAGCGCTGCAAGGCTTCTTCGTCACGATCGCCGAGGCTGCCGATATAGCCTTCTATATTGGCTTTCAGTTCATCGTTGGACGGTTTGATCCGCACATCCAATTCACTTTGCGCCAGCGCCGCGCAGCTGGTTAACAGCATGAGCACGCCACTGGTAAATCTTCCTGGAAACTTCATAGGCGCGGATGCTATCACGGGCTTGGGAGCGTGATAGAACAGGAAATTTCCCAAAAAGTTCGACGGTCATCCCGTTGCAGTTTGTAACACCTGCGGGTTGGCGTGGAAAAACACGTGCTCGCGCACCGGGCCGACGGCCACTTCACCGATTTCCTCGTAACCCTGACGCTTGTAGAACTCCAGATAACGCGGGTTGCCGGTGTCGAGGATCACGCCTTGGGAGGTTTCGTCCACCGCGCACCAGTTGTGCACCGCTTGCAGCAGCTGTTCGCCGAAGTGTTTGCCCTGAAATTGCGGATGCACACCGAGCAGCGGCAGCATGTGCACCGAGTCGGTCGGCACGCAGGCTTCAACGGCGGCGTGATATTCCAGATAGCGCCGGGTGCAGCGGAAACCGGTGCTCAGCACCATGCGCAAACGCCAGGCCCAACTCTCGGTAACACCCAGACGCCGTTGCGGCGGTGCAATCAGGGCGATACCGATCAGGCGATCGTTGACCAACAGGCCGATGGCGGGCAGATCCTGCAGAAAATGCTGTTTGACCAGCTCCCGCACCGTGGCGCGCACCCGTTGTTCGTAACCCGGACGCTCGGCTTCGAACAGGTAAGCGAAGGTCGGCTCGTGGCGGTAAGCCTGATAAAGAAGGGATCGCGCTTCCCGGGAATAGCCGCGGTCGAGCATGTGGATGTCGGCGATGGCGGTTTGGGTTTCAGGCATGACGGTGATTCTCCCTGGACGGGACTCAACAGGCCCCGTTCTTGTTATACGAGCCTTGGGCTGAAGGGATCGTTCCCACATCCGAAAGACATTAGCAGCGCATATGGACTACCGCCACGCTGGCCCAGATCCTACATGTCAGCTAGCATCGCCCTTTTGCCAGGACTGCCGACCATGAAGATCGTTTCCTTCAACATCAACGGACTGCGGGCCCGTCCGCATCAGCTGGCGGCGCTGATCGAGAAGCATCAGCCGGACGTGATCGGCCTGCAGGAAACCAAGGTCCACGACGACCAGTTCCCGCTGGATGAAGTGCGGGCCCTGGGTTATCACGTGTATTTCCACGGCCAGAAAGGCCATTACGGCGTCGCTCTGCTCTCGCGCCAGGAACCGATTGCCATACACAAAGGTTTTGCCACCGATGAAGAAGACGCGCAGCGGCGCTTCATCTGGGGCACGTTCGCCGACGCCAACGGCGTGCCGGTGACGATCATGAACGGCTATTTCCCACAGGGTGAAAGCCGCGACCATCCGACCAAGTTTCCGGCCAAGCAACGCTTCTACAGCGATCTGCAAGCTCTGCTGGAAAGCCAGTTCCACAATGAACAACCGCTGGTGGTGATGGGCGACGTCAACATCTCCCCGGAAGACAGCGACATCGGCATCGGCCCGGACAACATGAAGCGCTGGCTGAAAACCGGCAAATGCAGCTTCCTGCCGGAAGAGCGCGAGTGGATGGCTCGCCTGAAAAACTGGGGCCTGACCGACAGTTTCCGTCACCTGAACCCGGACGTGACCGACACGTTCAGCTGGTTCGACTACCGCAGCCGCGGGTTTGAAGACGAGCCGAAACGTGGCCTGCGCATCGATGTGATTCTGGCGTCCCACGGTTTGCTGCCACGGGTGAAAGCCGCCGGCGTCGACTATGAACTGCGCGGGATGGAAAAGCCTTCGGACCATGCGCCGATCTGGCTGGAATTGAGCTGACCCGCTTGAAGCAGAAGATCACAGCCAGAGGTTGTGATCTTCTGCCCTGTCATCTTTCAGCAACCTCACTGACTTAATCTCCCCGGCAATCCCCTTGGCTGCAATCGGTGCCGGCATGACCCTGCGTGTTCTGTTCATCTTTCTCCTGAGCGCCTGGCTGCAGGTTGGGTTTGCGGCGTTGCCCATTCCCGAGAACGGCCCGGTATTGCGCATCCAGGGTTCCAACACCATCGGCGCGGCGCTCGGCCCAGCGCTGGTGGAAGGCCTGTTGCAAGATCAGGGGCTGTTGAAAGTCCACAGCGAAACCCCGGACACCGCCAACGAACAGCGGGTCGTCGGCCTGACGGCCCAAGGCCAGAGGGTCGTGGTGGAGATCGCCGCCCACGGTTCGAGCACCGGTTTCACTGCACTCAAGAACGCCAGCGCCGATCTGGCCGCCTCCTCGCGCCCGATCAAGGACAGCGAACTGCTGAACCTGCAAGCCCGGGGCGATCTGAAAAGCCCCGACGCCGAGCAGGTCATCGCCATCGATGGCCTGGCGATCATCCTTCATCCCGACAATCCGCTGAATCAATTGAACACCGAACAACTGGCGCGAATCTTCAGTGGCGAGGCGAAGACGTGGGAAGACATCGGCGGCAAGGGTGGGACGATTCATTTATATGCGCGGGATGATCAGTCCGGCACCTACGACACCTTCAAGGAACTTGTCCTCAGCCGTCGTGGGAAATCCCTGAGCAATGCCGCGAAACGGTTTGAATCCAGCGAGCAGTTGTCCGACGCCGTCAGTGCCGATCCGCAGGCCATCGGTTTCATCGGCCTGCCCTATGTGCGTCAGGCCAAGGCCGTGGCGATTGTCGACGGGCAATCCCAGGCGATGCTGCCGCTCGCCAGCCTGATCGCCACCGAAGACTATCCGCTGTCGCGGCGGCTGTTCTTCTATCTGCCGCCCGACAGCAACAATCCCTGGGCCAGGGCGTTGGTGGAGTTTGCGCAGAGCCGTCGGGGCCAGGCGATTGTCGCGGCCAACGGTTTTATCGCCCAGACCGTGCAGGCTATCGCCGTCACGCCGAATGCGCTGATGCCCGAGGGTTATCAATCCCTCAGCCGCCACGCCCAGCGTCTGACCGTGAACTTCCGTTTCGAAGAAGGCAGCGCCAGCCTCGACAACAAGGCCCGCCAGGATCTGGCCCGGGTTTTCGACTATATAAAGCACCACGACAAGACCGACCGCGCGGTAACACTGGTGGGATTCGGCGACGCTAAGGACGACCCGGCGCGAGCGGATTTGCTGTCGAAGCTGCGGGCGATGGCGGTACGCAGGGAGCTGGTGAAAAACGGCGTGGTATTGCGCGAGGTGCGCGGGTTTGGCGCGCTGATGCCGGTGGCGACCAACAGCGGGGATGAAGGCAGGATCAAGAATCGGCGGGTTGAGGTTTGGGTTTACTGAACCTCCCCGATCGTTCCCACGCAGAGCCGTGATCGCTCCCACGCAGTACGCTGATCGTTCCCACGCTCTGCGTGGGAATGCATACCGTGACGCTCCGCGTCACAGTGGACGCAGAGCGTCCATGGCTGCGTTACCACGCAGAGCGTGGGAACGATCAGGGCTGACGCGGAATGTCTGTAATCAGCGCTCGCTACGCAGCATTTCCTTCGGCACATACTTGCCGATCTCGAACTTGCCGATCGCCGCGCGGTGCACTTCGTCCGGGCCGTCGGCCAGGCGCAGGGTGCGTTGCATGGCGTACATGTAGGCCAGCGGGAAGTCGTTCGACACCCCTGCCCCGCCATGAATCTGGATCGCCCGGTCGATCACCCGCAACGCGACGTTCGGCGCCACGACCTTGATCTGTGCGATTTCGCTCTTGGCGACTTTGTTACCCACGGTGTCCATCATGTACGCCGCTTTCAGGGTCAGCAGGCGTGCCATGTCGATTTCCATCCGCGAGTCGGCGATCTTGTCGACGTTACCGCCCAGACGCGCCAGCGGTTTGCCGAATGCAGTACGGCTCACCGAACGTTTGCACATCAGTTCCAGTGCACGCTCGGCCATGCCGATCGAACGCATGCAGTGGTGAATCCGGCCTGGGCCAAGGCGACCTTGAGCAATTTCGAAGCCGCGTCCTTCACCGAGCAGGACGTTTTCGTACGGCACCCGCACGTTGTCGAACAGCACTTCGGCGTGACCGTGGGGTGCATCGTCGTAACCGAACACCGGCAGCGGACGGAGGATTTTCACACCAGGGGTGTCGACCGGCACCAGGATCATCGAGTGCTGAGCGTGACGCGGGGCGTCGGGGTTGCTCAGGCCCATGAAGATCAGGATCTTGCAGCGCGGATCGCAGGCGCCGGAGGTCCACCATTTCTTGCCATTGATCACCCACTCGTCGCCATCGCGCACGGCACGGGCAGCCATGTTGGTGGCGTCGGAGGACGCAACGTCCGGTTCGGTCATGGCGAACGCCGAGCGGATCTCGCCGCGCAGCAGCGGTTCGAGCCAGCACTGTTTCTGTTCTTCGTTGGCGTAACGCACCAGCACTTCCATGTTGCCGGTGTCCGGCGCCGAGCAGTTGAACGGCTCAGGCCCGAGCAGCGAACGGCCCATGATTTCCGCCAACGGCGCGTATTCGAGGTTGGTCAGGCCAGCACCCAGCTCCGACTCAGGCAGAAACAAATTCCACAGCCCTTCCGCTTTCGCCTTTGCCTTGAGTTCTTCCATGATCGCCGTCGGCTGCCAGCGATCGCCTTCTGCGACCTGGCGTTCGAACACGGCTTCGGCCGGGTAAACGTAAGTGTCCATGAACGCGGTCACGCGCTCACGCAGTTCTTGCACCTTGGGCGAATAAGCGAAATCCATGAGCAATTACCTTTTTTCGGCAGGTTGTTTAAGTCATGCAATCGATGCTAGAACAGCGTTGATAATTTACCTAGCCTATTCTCGGCGTGTATAAACATTCATCACCGATATATGATTGATTGATTTTCCTGGCCGCCCTGACCCGCGCCATCCACCTATAACAAGAGAGCCGCGTAATGAATCTGAGCAAGGTCGACCTCAACCTTTTCATCGTCTTCGACGCGATCTACACCGAAGCCAACCTGACCCGCGCCGGGCAGATTGTCGGCATTACCCAGCCAGCGGTGTCCAACGCATTGGCGCGGTTGCGCGAAACCTTCAACGACCCGCTCTTCGTACGCACCGCCCAGGGCATGGTGCCGACGCCCATGGCGCAGAACATCATTGGCCCGGTGCGCAACGCTCTCTCGCTGTTGCGGGTTTCGGTTCAGGAAAGCCGCATTTTCAACCCCTCGCAAGCGGTCAAGACCTATCGCATCAGCATGACTGACCTGACCGAAGCGGTGATTCTGCCGCCCCTGTTCCAGCGTCTGCGTCGTCTGGCGCCGACTGTGATCATCGAAAGCTTTCTGTCCAAACGCCGGGAAACCACCAAGGAACTGGCCGCCGGGCGCCTCGATTTCGCCGTAGATGCACCGCTCAACACCGACCCGCAGGTGCGCCACGTCAAGCTGATGGAAGACCGTTACGTCTGCGCGATGCGCAAGGGTCATCCGCTGGCAACCAAGGAAAAATTCACCCTCGACGATTACCTGTCGCTGACCCACATTCATATTTCCAGCCGGCGCAGTGGTCTGGGCCATGTCGATCTGGCGCTGGGCAAGATGGGCATCCAGCGCAAGATCGCCCTGCGCTCGCAGCACTATCTGATGGCGTCCCAGGTGTTGCAGCAGACCGACATGGTGATGACCGTGCCGGAGCGGTTCGCCCGGCGCCATGACCTGCATGCGTTCAATCTGCCGGTCAACGATGTACCGCCGGTGGAAACCCATTTGTACTGGCACGAAAGCACCGATCAGGACCCGGCCAACCGCTGGATGCGCGAGCAGATGATCGAGTTGTGCCAGCAAGTGACAGCGCACGAGAAGAAGCTCGACAAGCTGCAGGCGCCCGCCACTTGACGTAAACGTCAACCTGCCATTAGCTTAGCGCCAAGCCCCTTCTTCGAGCGCTTTCATGAGCAGCCAGACCTACAGCATTTCCGACCTCGCCCGCGAGCTGGACATCACCACCCGGGCGATCCGCTTCTATGAAGAACAAGGCCTGCTCAGCCCTGAGCGCCGAGGCCAGGAACGCATCTATTCGCCGCGCGACAAGGTCAGCCTGAAGCTGATCCTGCGGGGCAAGCGCATCGGTTTCTCCCTGGCCGAGTGCCGTGAACTGATCGAGCTCTACGACCCCTCCAGCGGTAACACCAAACAACTCAACAGCATGCTGGCGAAAATCAGCGAGCGCCGGGCACAGCTTGAACAGCAACTGCTGGACATCGAACAGATGAAGCTGGAACTCGACACCGCCGAAGAACGCTGTGTGCAGGCGCTGGAGCAGACGCTCAAGAGTCAGCAAGTCGCGCAGTAGCCTCCCGACAACCACAACAGGTCAACGCCATGTCCCTCCCCTCCCAAGTACGCCTGATTGAAGTCGGCCCCCGTGACGGCCTGCAGAACGAAGCCCAGCCAATCAGCGTCGCCGACAAGGTGCAACTGGTCGACGCGCTGAGCGCCGCCGGCCTCGGCTATATAGAAGTCGGCAGTTTCGTTTCGCCCAAGTGGGTGCCGCAGATGGCCGGTTCCGCCGACGTGTTCGCGCAGATCCAGCGCAAGCCCGGCGTGACCTATGGCGCGCTGGCGCCGAACCTGCGCGGTTTTGAGGATGCGCTGGCCGCCGGGGTCAAGGAAGTCGCAGTGTTTGCCGCTGCGTCCGAAGCGTTCTCGCAGCGCAACATCAATTGCTCGATCAGCGAAAGCCTGGCGCGGTTCGCGCCGATCATGGAATCGGCGAAACAGCACGGCGTTACCGTGCGCGGTTACGTGTCCTGCGTGCTCGGCTGCCCTTATGAAGGCGAGGTCGCCCCGGAACAAGTGGCCATGGTCGCCCGCGAGCTGTACGCGATGGGCTGCTACGAAGTGTCGCTGGGTGACACCATCGGCACCGGCACTGCGGGCGCCACCCGCCGACTGTTCGAAGTGGTCTCTAAGCAAGTGCCGCGAGAGAAACTCGCCGGCCACTTCCATGACACCTACGGCCAGGCCATGGCCAACATCTACGCCAGCCTGCTGGAAGGCATCGCGGTGTTCGACAGCTCGATCGCCGGCCTCGGCGGCTGCCCGTACGCCAAGGGCGCCAGCGGTAACGTCGCCACCGAAGACGTGGTGTACCTGCTCAACGGCCTGGGGATCGAGGCCGGTATCGACCTCGACGCCTTGATTGCTGCCGGCCAACAGATCAGTGCGGTGCTGGGTCGCCCGACCGGTTCGCGCGTGGCCAAGGCTCGCAGCGCACAGTGAGGGGATGGTGTTACCGCCGAGCGCGAAACGTGGGCACAAGCGAGTAACACGGAAACAAATTGTCTGGTTTTGCCTGAAGGATAAATCCTTCAAAAATCTCAAACCCTTGATTTAAAAGGTTTTTTAAAAGTTGGCACGGCTTCTGCTATCTCTATGGCATAACAAGAATAAAAAGCAGCAAACCAATAAAAATAAGACGTACCGACTCTGACATAACAAAAACAACACGGCAGAGACGCAGCTAACAGATTTTTTTGGAGAAGGTGTGCTTTTCAGGGTATTCCTCGGAATGACCCGCAACCGGGCAGAGAACAATAAAACTACCTTCAGGTAGCTCCCGAATCGGTTGGATCGCTTGGCGAGAAAGCAGATCAGCGCTCAAAAAAATACGTTTGCTCTTGACCCCGGATGGGGGTCGCCAAAAACAGCGGTAAAGGGCCACGGTTGCCAAAAACAACAACAGACCGACCCTCAATAATAAAAAAGAGCACGCGACGACAAAATTAAAGGGGAGCTTCGGCTCCCCTTTGTGCTGTCTGGCGTTCTGAAATTGTCCGCGACGGATCTCCTCCCCCTTCTCGATCTAGCCCCCACATACAAGTAATCCCCAAAAAAACACGGTGGGTTCACGGCTTTCGCTGTGTGTAAACACGACGCCGCATGCGCGTTTAAAGTACACGAACCGTTACGCCATAAGGGCTACAACACCTTGCGTCGTTGCCTACGCGTACGCCAGAATCCGCCGGCTTACGCGGCTATGGGGTGGGCTATATCGTTTCCCTGTCACTGAAAAACAGTGATCGGGTTTGGTAGCCCGTCTGTAATAGCTGTATGGCAACACCGTATGCAGGCCCTTTTGGGGGCTCTGTCTTATGGTGGTCATGCGTGGGGCTCATTCGTGAGCGCCGGGTTCCTATTGCAGCCGGTCTACCAACCCGCGTATGGCCGCCACCCATCGTTTGGTAGCGTGGGTGATGGCTCCTTGAGATCTGCGATAGGAGTTACACGTATGTTCAAAGCCACACCAAACCCACCAGATACCGATTCAATCCCCTACGACGCCGCACTGGAAGCCGAAAACATAAAATCGGCCACCGAGCGGGCGATCAATCATTACCTCGATCCTGGGGCGCAGAAGACGTCCAAGCCATCGCGCAAGCCGGGCAAGATCTACCTGGTCAATCCAACGATGGATGACGAAACGCTGCTGGTCGAAGCGTGCGAAACGCTGTCGTCGGCCAGTGACATGGCCCGGGATCTCGGCAACACCGTCGATCCGTCGCAGCGCAAGGCGATGCAGATACTGCAGCAGGTCATCATGCTGAGTGAGCTGCTGGTCAATCGTGTGCTGGACAACCATCACGTCTCGCGGTAGTTGCCGCCCCGGTGAGGGGCTTGTCCCCTCACGGCCTGGCAGCCGTCGATAAAAATCCTCAAGCGACTCTTTTCCGGAGTTCCAGCTGATGTCCAAGACCGTCATTCCACCGTTAGAAGATCCGGTGTCCCCCTACGAATTTCCCGATTCAAGAAAGCTCCACGACGCCGCCGAACGCGCCCTCGACTATAACTTGACCCCCGCAGCCCAGATTATGGCCACGCCTTACACCCCCAACGACATGTTCATGGTCAACCCGCAAACCGACACGGAGTCCTTGCTGGCCAACGCCTGCGAATCCCTGGCTTCAGCCACGGTCATGCTCGGTGACTTTGCCGGCCTGCTGGAAGGGCCGAACCGCAAGACCCTGTTGGGCATTGTGCAAGTGGTAATGTTGGGGGAGTTAGCGGTTAATCAGGCGTTGGAAAATGTAGAAGTAAAGCAATAAGCGCCGCTTTCGAAGCCAGGATCCGCGCCCTGGCTTCGAAAGCTCTAATCGTCAGCCCTCGTTGCTACGTAACTCCTCGATACTGATCTCGCGCATCCGGAATTTCTGGATCTTGCCCGTCACCGTCATCGGAAACTCCTCGACGAACTTGAAATGACGCGGCGTCTTGAAGTGAGCGATGCGCTCCTTGCACCACGCTTGCAGCTCTTGTTCGGTCGCGCTGTGGCCGGGGTGGAATTTGATCCAGGCGACGATTTCCTCGCCGTAACGCGAGCATGGAATGCCGATCACCTGCACGTCCGCCACCGCCGGGTGGGTGAAGAAGAACTCTTCCAGTTCACGCGGGTAAATGTTCTCGCCGCCACGGATGATCATGTCCTTGTTACGCCCGGCGATGCACACATAACCCTCGTCGTTCATGCTCGCCAGGTCGCCGGTGTGCATCCAGCCTGCCGCGTCGATGGCTTCGGCGGTGGCATTCGGGTTGTTCCAGTAGCCGAGCATCACGCTGTAGCCACGGGTGCACAGCTCGCCGATGGTGCCGCGTGGCACCGGATTGCCGGCCTCATCGATGATCTTGCTTTCGAGTTGCGGCTGGGTGCGGCCGACGGTGGTGACGCGCAGCTCCAGTTCGTCGGATGGGCCGGTCTGTAGCGAGACAGGGCTGGTTTCGGTCATGCCGTAGGCGATCTGCACTTCGCTCATGTGCATTTCGTTGATGACCCGGCGCATCACTTCGATCGGGCAAGTGGCGCCGGCCATGATCCCGGTGCGCAGGGTCGACAGGTCGAATTCGGCGCGCTGCGGCTGATCGAGCATGGCGATGAACATGGTCGGCACGCCGTACAGCGCGGTAGCTTTTTCTTCGGCGACGGTGCTCAGGGTCAGCAGTGGATCGAAGGCATCGTTGGGATAAATCATCGTGCTGCCGTGGGTGATGCAGCCGAGGTTGCCCATGACCATGCCGAAGCAGTGATACAGCGGCACCGGGATCACCAGGCGATCAGCAGCGGTCAGGCCGAGGCTTTCGCCGACCATGTAACCGTTGTTGAGGATGTTGTAGTGACTGAGGGTCGCGCCCTTGGGGAAACCGGTGGTGCCGGAGGTGTACTGGATGTTGACGGGTTGGTCGAAGTGCAGGCTGTCGCTGCGTTCACGCAATTGTTCTGGAGAGACACTGGCGGCCAGATCTGCCAGTTGCGACCACGGGAGAAAACCCGAAGGCGGCTGTGAATCGAGGCTGATCAAGCCGCGCAGCTCCGGCAGGCGCTCGCTGCGCAGTTCGCCGATGGATTGCTCGGCCAGTTCCGGCAGCAAGCCTTGCAACATGCCGTGATAGTTGGAGCTCTTGAACGCCCCGGCGCAGACCAACCATTGGCAGCCGGATTGCTTGAGCACGTATTCGAGTTCGGAGCTGCGGTAGGCCGGGTTGATGTTGACCAGGATTACGCCGAGCTTCGCGGTGGCGAACTGAGTGATGCACCACTGAGCGCAATTCGGTGCCCAGATGCCGAGCCGGTCACCGGCCTGCAAACCCAACGCCCGCAGGGCTCTGGCATGCACGTCCACCGCGTCGGCCAGTTGCCGCCAGGTGTAACGCTGCTGCTGATGGCGCACCACCAGCGCCTCACCGTCCGGGTACTGCGCGACGGTCTCGTCGAACTTCTGCCCGATGGTCATCGCCAGCAAGGCTTTGTCCTGGGAACCACGGGTGTAGCTGCGCTGCGGGTTTGCACTGGGTTGATCCATGACGACCCCTATTGTCTTTATTAGTGGGTGTTGGAACGGAGCCATATGAGCTCCGACCATTCAGAACTGGCTCTACTCTCGCTCAAGTTGACGTTAACGTAAAGGGTGATTGACAGCCATTCGTCACAGGCTTACGTTAACGTAAAGGTGAGAACTGAAACGCCCTTCTCCCCACCCTACAAAAAAGCCAAAAGGTGACCCATGAGCTACCCATCCCTGAACTTTGCCCTCGGCGAAACCATCGACATGCTGCGCGATCAGGTTCAGTCCTTTGTCGCCAAGGAGATCGCCCCCCGTGCCGCGCAGATCGACAGCGACAACCTGTTCCCTGCCGATCTGTGGTGCAAGTTTGGTGACATGGGCCTGCTCGGGATCACCGTGCCGGAAGAGTACGGCGGCGCTGGTCTGGGCTACCTGGCGCACGTGGTGGCGATGGAAGAAATCAGCCGTGGATCGGCTTCCGTGGCGTTGTCCTACGGCGCCCACTCCAATCTCTGCGTCAACCAGATCAACCGCAATGGCAACCACGAACAGAAAACCAAATACCTGCCGAAGCTGATCAGCGGCGAACACGTCGGCGCTCTGGCGATGAGCGAGCCGAACGCCGGTTCCGACGTGGTCTCGATGAAATTGCGCGCCGATAAACGCGGCGACCGTTTCGTGCTCAACGGCAGCAAGACCTGGATCACCAACGGCCCCGACGCCAACACCTACGTGATCTACGCCAAGACCGACCTGGAAAAAGGTCCGCACGGCATCACCGCGTTCATCGTCGAGCGCGACTGGAAAGGCTTCAGCCGCAGCAACAAGTTCGACAAGCTCGGCATGCGCGGCTCCAACACTTGCGAGCTGTTCTTCGATGACGTCGAAGTACCGGAGGAAAACATCCTCGGCGTGCTCAACGGCGGCGTGAAAGTGCTGATGAGTGGCCTCGATTACGAGCGCGTCGTGCTGTCCGGTGGCCCGACCGGGATCATGCAGTCGTGCATGGACCTGATCGTGCCGTACATCCATGACCGCAAGCAGTTCGGCCAGAGCATCGGCGAATTCCAGCTGATCCAGGGCAAAGTCGCCGACATGTACACCCAACTCAACGCCAGCCGCGCTTACCTTTACGCCGTGGCCCAGGCCTGCGAGCGCAACGAAACCACGCGCAAGGACGCTGCCGGCGTGATCCTCTACACCGCCGAACGCGCCACGCAAATGGCCCTGGATGCGATCCAGATTCTCGGCGGCAACGGCTACATCAACGAATTCCCGGCCGGCCGTCTGCTACGTGACGCCAAGCTGTACGAAATCGGTGCCGGTACCAGTGAGATCCGTCGCATGCTGATCGGTCGCGAACTGTTCAACGAAACCCGCTAAACGGAGCTGTCCATGGCTATCCTGCATACCCAGCTCAACCCTCGTTCAGCGGAGTTCGCCGCCAACAGCGCGGCGATGCTCGAACAGGTCGACGCCCTGCACACCCTGCTCGCCCAAGTGGCCCAGGGCGGCGGCGCGAAAGCTCAGGAACGTCACACCTCGCGCGGCAAACTGCTGCCGCGTGAGCGGATCAACCGCTTGCTCGATCCGGGCTCGCCGTTTCTGGAAATCAGTCAGTTGGCCGCCCACGCTGTGTATGGCGAAGACGTGCCGGCCGCTGGCGTGATTGCCGGGATCGGTCGCGTGGAAGGCGTCGAGTGCATGATCGTCGCCAACGACGCGACCGTGAAAGGTGGTTCGTACTATCCGCTGACCGTGAAGAAACACCTGCGCGCCCAAACCATCGCCCAGCAAAACCGTCTGCCGTGCATTTATCTGGTGGATTCGGGCGGCGCCAACCTGCCGCGTCAGGACGAAGTGTTCCCGGATCGCGAGCACTTCGGGCGAATCTTCTTCAACCAGGCCAACATGAGCGCCATGGGCATTCCGCAGATTGCCGTGGTCATGGGTTCCTGCACCGCCGGCGGCGCCTATGTGCCGGCGATGGCCGACGAAGCGATCATGGTGCGCAATCAGGCAACGATCTTCCTCGCCGGCCCGCCATTGGTAAAAGCCGCGACCGGTGAAGTGGTCAGCGCCGAAGAACTCGGCGGGGCCGATGTGCATTGCAAGACGTCCGGGGTTGCCGACCACTACGCCGAAAGCGATGAGCATGCCCTCGCCCTCGCCCGCCGCAGCGTCGCCAACCTCAACTGGCGCAAGCTCGGCGAAGTGCAGCAGCGCGCGCCGATTGCGCCGCTGTACGCCAGCGACGAGTTGTACGGCGTGGTGTCGGCAGATGCCAAGCAGCCGTTCGATGTGCGCGAAGTGATTGCGCGACTGGTCGACGGTTCGGTGTTCGATGAATTCAAAGCCCTGTTCGGCACCACGCTGGTGTGCGGTTTCGCTCACCTGCACGGCTACCCGATCGCGATCCTCGCCAACAACGGCATCCTGTTCGCCGAAGCCGCGCAGAAAGGCGCGCACTTCATCGAACTGGCCTGCCAGCGCGGCATCCCGCTGCTGTTCCTGCAGAACATCACCGGCTTCATGGTCGGCCAGAAATACGAAGCCGGCGGCATCGCCAAACACGGCGCCAAACTGGTGACCGCGGTGGCGTGCGCCAAGTTGCCAAAATTCACCGTGATCATCGGCGGCAGCTTCGGCGCAGGCAACTACGGCATGTGCGGGCGGGCCTACGATCCGCGTTTCCTGTGGATGTGGCCGAACGCGCGGATCGGCGTGATGGGCGCCGAACAGGCGGCCGGCGTGCTGGTTCAGGTCAAGCGCGAGCAGGCCGAACGCAGCGGTCAGGCGTTCAGTGCGGAACAGGAAAGCGAGATCAAGCAACCGATTCTCGACCAGTACGAAGAACAGGGTCACCCCTACTACTCCAGCGCACGACTGTGGGACGACGGTGTCATCGACCCGGCGCAGACCCGCGATGTACTGGCCCTGGCCTTGTCCGCGTCGTTGAACGCGCCTATCGAACCGAGCCGCTTCGGCGTGTTCCGGATGTGATCGGGAGAACCTCATGAGCGACTTCAACACCCTCGAATTGCACAGCGATCCACGGGGTTTCGCAACCCTGTGGCTGAGCCGCGAAGAAAAGAACAACGCGTTCAACGCCGAAATGATCCGCGAACTGATCCTGGCGCTGGACAAGATCGCCAGTGATGCCAGCCTGCGCTTTTTACTGGTACGCGGACGCGGCAAACACTTCAGCGCTGGCGCGGATCTGGCCTGGATGCAGCAATCGGCCGAACTCGATTACCACACCAACCTCGACGACGCCCGGGAACTGGCGGAGCTGATGTACAACCTCGCCAAACTGAAAATCCCGACCGTGGCCGTGGTGCAAGGCGCGGCGTTCGGTGGCGCGCTGGGTCTGATCAGTTGCTGCGACATGGCGATTGGCGCCGATGACGCGCAGTTCTGTCTGTCGGAAGTGCGCATCGGCCTGGCGCCGGCGGTGATCAGTCCGTTCGTGGTGCAAGCCATTGGCGAGCGCGCGGCGCGGCGTTATGCGCTGACGGCCGAGCGTTTTGGCGGGCAGCGGGCGCGGGAAATCGGTTTGTTGTCGGAAAGCTATCCGGCGACCGAGCTTGAACAGAAAGTCGAACAATGGATCGACAACCTCCTGCTCAACAGCCCCGCCGCCATGCGCGCCAGCAAGGATCTGCTGCGTGAAGTCGGCAACGGCGCGCTGACGCCGGCCCTGCGCCGCTACACCGAAAACGCCATCGCCCGCATCCGCGTCAGTCCGGAAGGCCAGGAAGGTCTGCGGGCCTTTCTGCAGAAGCGTCCGCCGAGCTGGCAAGCCGCAACCACCACCAAGGAGCCGCGTTGATGAGCGCACCTGTTCTCACCACCCTGCTGGTGGCCAACCGTGGCGAAATCGCTTGCCGGGTCATGCGTACCGCCAAGGCTTTGGGCCTGACCACCGTCGCCGTGCACAGCGCCACCGACCGCGAAGCGCGGCACAGCCGCGAAGCGGATATCCGCGTCGATCTGGGCGGCAGCAAAGCGGCCGACAGCTATCTGCAAATCGATAAATTGATCGCAGCGGCCAAGGCCAGCGGTGCTCAGGCGATTCATCCGGGTTATGGCTTTCTGTCGGAGAACGCTGGTTTTGCTCGCGCCATTGAAGCCGCCGGCCTGATTTTCCTTGGCCCGCCCGCCTCGGCCATCGACGCGATGGGCAGCAAATCCGCCGCCAAGGCCCTGATGGAAACTGCTGGCGTGCCGCTGGTTCCGGGATATCACGGCGAAGCTCAGGATCTGGACACCTTCCGCGATGCTTGCGAGCGCATTGGTTATCCAGTGCTGCTCAAGGCCACCGCTGGCGGTGGCGGTAAAGGTATGAAAGTTGTCGAGGACGTCAGCCAGTTGGCTGAAGCGCTGGCCTCGGCCCAGCGTGAAGCGCAGTCATCGTTCGGCGATTCGCGGATGCTGGTGGAAAAATACCTGCTCAAGCCGCGCCACGTGGAAATCCAGGTATTCGCCGATCAGCATGGCAATTGCCTGTACCTGAACGAGCGCGACTGCTCGATCCAGCGCCGGCACCAGAAGGTCGTCGAAGAAGCGCCGGCACCGGGTTTGAGCCCGGAACTGCGTCGAGCGATGGGCGAAGCGGCGGTGCGTTCGGCGCAGGCCATCGGCTACGTCGGCGCCGGCACGGTGGAGTTTCTGCTGGACGCTCGCGGCGAGTTTTTCTTCATGGAGATGAACACGCGACTGCAGGTCGAACACCCGGTCACCGAAGCCATCACCGGGCTCGATCTGGTGGCCTGGCAGATTCGCGTCGCCCGTGGCGAAGCGCTGCCGATCACTCAGGATCAGGTGCCGTTGAACGGGCATGCAATTGAGGTTCGGCTGTACGCGGAAGATCCTTCGAATGATTTCCTGCCGGCGACCGGGCGTCTGGATCTGTATCGCGAATCCGCCGCAGGGCCGGGGCGCCGTGTGGACAGCGGCGTTGAGGAAGGCGATGAGATTTCGCCGTTCTATGACCCGATGCTCGGCAAGCTGATTGCCTGGGGCGAAGACCGTGAACAGGCGCGTTTGCGGCTGCTGAGCATGCTCGACGAGTTTGCGATTGGCGGGCTGAAGACCAACATCAACTTCCTGCGGCGGATCATCGGTCATCCGGCGTTTGCGGCAACCGAGCTGGATACTGGGTTCATTCCGCGCTATCAGGAGCAACTGCTTCCAGCGCCTGCGGCGCTGAGCGATGAGTTCTGGAGTGTGGCGGCGCAGGCTTTTGCGCAGAGTCTGCCGGGGATGGCTCGGGCAGATGATCCGGCCTCGCCTTGGGCGCTTCACAGCGGTTTGCGCGCCGGGTTGCCACGTGAAATTACTCTGCATCTGAGCTGCGAGGGGCAGGATCGGGCGTTGACGCTCGGCGCTGGCGGCAATGCAAAACTGATCGGTGAACAACTGGTGGTCGAGCACGATGGGCTGCGTCGACAGCTGCGGGCGATTCGCCGTGGAGAGGTTCTGTTTCTGCAATGGGACGGCGAGTTGCGGCGCGTTGAAACGTACGACCCGATCAGCGCTGTCGAAGCCAGTCACAGCCATCAGGGTGGTCTGACGGCGCCGATGAACGGCAGCATCGTCCGAGTGTTGGTGGAGGCCGGGCAATCGGTTGAAGCCGGCGCTCAATTGGTGGTGCTGGAAGCGATGAAGATGGAGCACAGCATCCGCGCGCCCCATGCTGGCGTGATCAAGGCGCTGTATTGCCAGGAAGGCGAAATGGTCAGCGAAGGCAGTGCGCTGGTCGAACTGGAAGTAGCGTGAAAGGTGGATCGATCCTACGCCTGGCGAGGATCGATCTGACTAGTATTTGGCCGTTGCCTGAACCACGACACCAATAATGCGGCACTCGTCGGTCAACAAGGCTTTCGGCCAGGTCGGATTGAGCGGCACCAGGTAACGCTGGCCGCCCTCTTCGATCAGTTTGCGGAAAATCGCCTCGTCGCTGTCAGGCCACTGGGCGATCACCAGTTTTCCGGGCTCGGCTTCCAGCGCCGGGTCCACCAGAATCATCATCCCTTCGCCGATGCTCTGCCCCGTGGGCGCAGTCATCGCATTCCCCATCACGGTAAGCCAGAACGCCGGGCCACGGGCGTGGTAATCCGTCAGTTCGAAACGCCGCTTGTCCTTGGCACTCGAATACGCTGGCTGGCTCTCACGGGCCTCGACCGGCGCATTCCACTCGCTGACCGGGTAGCGAAAGTAAGGGTTGTACTTCTGCGCCAGAGGCATTTCGTCATCCGCATCGATCTGCGGTTCGCGAATCACCACCGCGACCTCGAGATACTCCATGCCCAGCGCTTTCAGCACGCGGTTCATCTGCGTGATGCCGGGCTCGCGGCGCTTGTTCAGCCAATGGCCGATACCGCCCTGAGACATGCCGACACGCTCGCCGAGCTCGACTTGAGTGACGTTGAGTTCACTCATTTTGGCCTTGACCAACTCAATCCATTTATCCATGTGCGGCACCATACGTGGACGCCTGCGGCCGGCAAAACACATATTGTAGTATTTAAATTCTGGTCACAAATACTGATAGTACTATGCTTGAGTCACGGATTTGAATCGACCAAGGAGTGACCTTTCACCATGAATATCACCAGCAAAGACTTGCCCGACCTGCAAATGGACACCACCTTCACGTCCCCGCAAGGGTGCGCCGCTGCGCAACGGGCGTTGGACTATTACTTGAAACCAGCTGTGTCAGAACCGGAAGTGGATGAGCGCTTTTTCGGCGTAAACAGCAATCTGAGCGGCGAAGAATCCCTGGTCCACGCCTCCGATCTGCTGCGATGTGCAGCAGCGACGGCGTTCAAGGCGGCGGACGGCCTGCAGGGCGTCAATCGGGATCTGGCGTTTTCGGTCGTGCACATGGTGGACATGGCGCGGGCGATGGTTGATCACTCGCTCGATGGCGCAGTTCGCTGAACACGGGAGTTCGGACGGACGGGAAAGAATTTTCCAATCGCGCAGATAAAAACATTTGACTTGCAAATGATAATGATTATTATTGCAAGCAACTGGTCGCGAGATCAGTCGATGGACCAGAGACCTTAGGTCGGTCTTCTGGACTATCTCCTCATCAGGCTAATCACGGTTTTTGACCCGGCTTTTTGCCGGGTCTTTTTTTTGCCAGTTTTCTGGCTTGTGGCTTCAGGCTAATGAAGTCTTTGGATGCCGCAAATTCGATGGCGCGGATAATATCAAAAGAATATTGCTTGGCAAGCGGAGCCCGGCCACATTGGGGCAAAGTAACGCCAATTAGCACTTGAGAATCAATCGCACAGCCACTAAGCTGCATCCGCGTCACGGAAGACGCCCCCCGCCGCAACCCGCAATTTCCCTCGGTTTCACCCCTGTCTTGCGTGTAAAGTAGCCGCCATAAAAATCATATTCAGGAACCGATTATGACCGTGGCCAAATCTTCGTTCGACATCAGCGCCAACTTCGACAGCGGCAACATCCAAGTCATCGACATCAGCAATCCGCTCAACCCGGTTCTGGCAATTCGGCCAGATACCCGCAGCGCTCATTTCCAGTGGTTCCACTTCAAGGCCAGCGGCCTGCATGTTCATCAGGAACACTGGTTCCGCCTGGTCAACGCCAGCCAGTCTTCCTACAACAAAGCCTGGACCGGCTATCAGGCGGTCGCTTCCTACGACCACGTCAACTGGTTCCGTATCCCGACTCAATTCGAAGGCGACAGCCTGCGCTTCTGCCTCGAAGCCGAGCAGACCCACGCCTGGTTCGCCTATTTCGAACCTTACAGCCGTGGCCGTCATGACTGGCTGATCGAGCAAGCACTGACCAAGGCCGGCACCGAACTGCTGGCCACCGGCAAAAGCGTCGAAGGCCGCGACATCCAGTTGCTGCGCAAAGGCACTGGCGCCGAAGGTCGCCGCAAGATCTGGATCATCGCCCAGCAGCATCCCGGCGAGCACATGGCCGAGTGGTTCATGGAAGGCGTGATCGAACGCCTGGAGCATCATGACGATCCGGTACTGAACAAACTGCTGGCCAGCGCCGATTTGTACCTGGTGCCGAACATGAACCCGGACGGCGCCTTCCACGGTCACCTGCGCACCAATGCCATGGGCCAGGACCTGAACCGCGCCTGGCAGAACGCCAGTCAGGAAGTCAGCCCCGAAGTACTTTTCGTACAACAGCAGATGGAAAAGTACGGCGTCGATCTGTTCCTCGACGTACACGGCGACGAAGAAATCCCCCACGTGTTCACTGCCGGTTGCGAAGGCAACCCGGGTTACACCCCGCGCCTGGAGAAGCTCGAAGAGCACTTCCGCAGCCACCTGAAGCACACCACCAAAGATTTCCAGACCAAGTACGGCTACACCCGCGACGAGCCGGGTCAGGCCAACATGACTCTGGCTTGCAACAGCGTCGGCCAGAAGTTCGACTGCCTGTCGCTGACCCTGGAAATGCCATTCAAGGATCACGATGACGCGCCGAATCCGCTCACCGGCTGGTCGGGCAAACGCTCGAAGCAACTGGGCAAAGACGTGCTGACCACCATCGCAGACATGGTCGACACCCTGCGCTAATCCCCTCGGATTTTCGCTTCACGAAAGATCGCAGCCTGTCTGCGATCTTTTTTTTGCGCCGACTTTTACCCAATCAGGTTGCAAATCAAAACCGGATTACTTACCGTCAATCAAGTTTCAATTTGAAACCTGAAAGGATCCGGGACATGAAAACTGCAACACTCGATAAAGGTGTCGTACTGCTTTTCGCCATCGCTTGCGGCCTCGCGGTGGGCAACGTGTATTACGCCCAGCCGCTGCTGGATGCGATGGCCGACGCCTTCGGCCTGTCGCCGGGCAGCATCGGTATCGTCATGACGCTGACCCAGGTCGGTTACGGCCTCGGGCTGTTATTGCTCGTGCCCCTCGGCGACATGCTCAACCGCCGCCGGTTGATCGTCACGCAAACGCTATTGTCCGCCGCAGCCTTGCTGATGATCGCTCTGGCCTCGAACAGCGCCTGGCTACTGATCGGCGTCACCCTGACCGGCCTGCTTGCCGTGGTCACCCAGGTGCTGGTCGCCTACGCCGCTACCCTGGCCGTCCCGGCACAACGCGGAAAGGTTGTGGGCGTGATCACCAGCGGTATCGTCGTCGGCATTTTGCTCGCGCGAACGGTGGCTGGGGGGATGGCTGATCTGGCCGGCTGGCGCTCGATCTATCTGCTGTCGGCGGGGTTGACGCTGGTGATGGCCGCGCTGCTGTTTCGGGTGTTACCCAAAGATGAAGACGCACGATCGACCACGCGTTACGTGGCACTGATCGCCTCAGTGTTCAGCCTGTTTCGTGAGGAACCGGTGCTGCGCCAACGAGCAATCCTCGCCATGCTCACCTTCGCCAGCGCCATGGTGTTGTGGACGCCGATGGTGTTGCCGCTGGCCGCCCCGCCGCTGTCACTTTCCCATAGTGAAATCGGATTGTTCGGACTCGCTGGCGCGGCAGGCGCACTGGCCGCGGCCAGAGCCGGACATCTGGCGGATCGAGGATGGGGGCAATGGGTCAGCGGCCTGTCGCTGCTGCTGATGCTGGGCTCGTGGCTGCCAATCGCACTCACCCAGTCTTCATTATGGGCACTGCTGCTTGGCGTCATCACCCTGGATCTGGGCTTGCAGGCCGTGCACGTCACCAGCCAGAGCATGATCTACAGCGTCCGCCCGGAGGCGCAGAGCCGACTGACCGCCGGCTACATGCTGTTTTACTCAATTGGCAGCGCCTTGGGCTCAATCGCCTCGACGGCCATGTACGCCTGGGCAGGATGGCCGGGCGTGTGCTGGCTGGGTGCCGCAATCAACACGGTCGCGCTGCTTTATTGGTGGAGCACCGTGGCCAAACAGAAACGTGGCGAGGCTGCTTGCGCCCTCGCCACGTCGGACTGACACACGATCAACCGCGATTGCGTCCCCGCAGCATGCTGTCGAGCACCTCGTCGCGGCGCACCCAGCCATGGAACAGCGCCGCCGCCAAATGCAGCAGCACGGTCAGGAACAGCAGATACGCCAGATACCCGTGAGCCTTGCGCAGCAACGCAAATACCTGCGCATCCGCCGGCACGATCGACGGCAATTGCAGCGACGTGCCAAGCATCACCGGATCCCCCGCCGCGCTGATCATCGCCCAGCCCAGCAGTGGCAACACCAACATCAGCGCATACAACAACAGATGAGAAGCCTTGGCCGCCATCACCTGCCAGCCCGGCAGATCCGCCGGCAGCGGCGGCTGACGGGTGCCGAGCCGCACCAGAATGCGCACGATCACCAAAGCGAGTATCGCGATGCCCAATGGTTTGTGCAGATTGATCAACCATTCATGCCGCGCCGACACCGAGGTCACCATGCCGGCGCCGATGAACAACATCGCGATGATCATCAACGCCATCAGCCAGTGCAGCAACCGCGCCAGCGGATTGAAATGAGTCGGTTGCGTGCTCATGGGCGAGCCTCCTTTTTGCCGGTTGGCAGTTGGCTGACTTCGCTGGTGCGACGCAGGTAGGAATCGGCGTAACCGGCCGAACGCGCGGCCAGCAACGGATCGTCGGAACCCTGAATGCCGGCCGGCAGCACCAGCGGATCGTAGTTGATGTCACGGCATTCGCCGCTGAGTTGCGGCTGGGTCTTTTCCAGCACCAGGGTGCCGGCGTTCAACACCTTGCGACCGGCGGGCCAGGTCTTGCTCGCATCGTTCACCGGATCGTCGGCGTTGGCCAAGGTGATGTTCAACTGAAAGCGCAGCGGCCCTTCGGCCAGGCGCTGCACCAGATCCTTCTCAAGGAAATCGCTACCTTCGGGCGCAGTCGCACCGGCAGCATCCTGGGCCAGAGGCGTCATGCTCCAGCGCACTGCTTGCTTCTTGCCGCTGGCATCCACCAGATAGAACGCGTTGACGCTGTTGTAGGTTTCCGTCGCGTAACTGGCCGAGGGTTTGGCGGTTTTTATCCAGGTCAGAAACGGCACGGCTTCCGGGTGTGAGGCAAAAAATGCCGGCACTTTGGTCGGATCCGGTTTACCGGTGGCGGGATCCGGCGATTGCGCCTGCTGCAACTGATAGAACGCCTCGGGCGTGCCGACCGGGAACACCGGCATGCTGTTCATCCCGGTGCGCCACTGCTGGCCGTTTGCCTGAGTGAAACGCAGCGCCAGACTGCGGATCGGTACGGCGCTGTCCGGCGCATACGGACTGCCGGCCGGCAACGCAAAGCGCCCGACCACCGGCGTGCGCGGCTCATTGAACACTTGCGCGACAGAATACGCGCGAGCCTCGCCGCTGCTCTCGAAATGTCCGATCACGCAAACACCTTTGGCGTGATTGCGACGAAAGCCGGGATGCACACCGTTGTTCTTTTCCAGCACATCGACCAACGCTTTTGGCGTCAGGCGTTGTGGGTCAAATGAACCATGGACGTAGGCAAACGCCCCGGCCAGGGCTGCGACCACTACGGCGATTCCGCCAAGACGCAACATCAGGTTCGCGGCACTCAGTGGCGGGCGTTGAGGCCCGCCGGGCGGTGAGCTGCGATCAACCATGAAAGACTCCAGGGCCATCGGCCATAGGGAAAGGTGCTATGAGACGCACGCCTCGTAGGATTATTCCCTCTGAACTGTAGTTTCTTTCATGGAGTGGCGTCGGAGTCCAATCGCGGCCGGCTAAATCTGATCGAAACGCGGCGCGCGTTTTTCCAGAAACGCCTGCATGCCCTCCTTCTGTCCAGGTGTCGCGAACAGGCCGTGAAACGAGCGTCGTTCAAACAGTATGCCCTCGCGCAATCCCGACTCTGACGCCCGGTCCACCGCTTCCCGGGCAGCCCGTGTCGCCGTGCGGGGAAATCCGCCGATGCGCTGTGCAATGTCCATGGCCTGCTCCAACAGGTGATCGGCGTCTGTCACCCGCGACACCAACCCTGCCTGCTCGGCCTCACGGGCGGACATGGTGCGACCGGTCAGTATCATGTCCATGGCTTTGGCGCGGCCAATCAACCGGGTCAGGCGTTGCGTACCGCCCATGCCCGGCATCACGCCCAGAGTGATTTCCGGCAATGCGAACTTCGCGGACTCGGCCGCCACGATCACGTCGCACATCATTGCCAATTCACAGCCTCCTCCGAATGCGAAGCCCGCCACCGCCGCGACTTTTGGCGTGCGCAGAGCGGCAAACGCATCCCAGCCGGCGAAATGGTCTTCCTTGATCATTTCCAGGCAGGACTTTTCGTACATCTCCTTGATGTCGGCTCCGGCAGCGAAATAATCCCGGGTACCGGTGATGAGGAAACATCCGACACCCGGATCACTGTCCAGCGGTTGCAAGGCCTCCAGCAATTCGCGCATCAGTGATGTATCCAGCGCATTTCGTGCGTGCGGGCGGTTGAGGCGGATCAGTACCACGGGGCCGTGTCGTTCAATCAATAGGTTCATCGCAATCTCTTTGAATAGCGGAGTGAGTGGAAAAACACCGACGCGCCGTCAGGAATCCCAGATCGCGCCGTAGGCCGGAATACCCCGGGATTCCATTTCCTCGACCACTCGCTCGGTCAGCTTCTGATTGGAAATACAGATCACCGCCTCCGCACCGCGGGCTCGAACGGCGGCATACGCCAGCGCCACCAGATCTGGTTTGCCCAACCGGTCGGTGTCCCAGATATGGGCATCGGGTTGTGCCTGCAGGATTTCCTCCACCAGCGCATCACCATAGGTCTCGCGCGGGCTGCGGGTGGACCAGATCAGGTGGATCGGCACCTGCCGCGCCAGCAGATGCGGCAGCACCGGCCCAATGCCACTGCCGGTGGCGACGTACACCACTGACTTGAACAGGGTTTCGATATGGGCGACGCCTGCCGTGGTGATGCCCTTGACCCAGACATGGCTCGGCGGCTGCTCGATCAGTTCACCGGTCCAGTCGCCGGCACGGGAAATGATCAGGCGAAAACCCTGTTCGTCCGGTGCAGGAATGTTGGCAAACGAGTGCCATTCCCACAGCGGATGGCGACTGATTGCGGTAGAGGATCCGGCGAACGGTGTGTGGTGATTGAACCGGGCAATCACCGCATGCGACGACGGTTTGACCAGCGTCACTGGCACCTTGCGCAGGCGCAGCCAGGGCAAGGCAATGCTGAGTGTCAGGAGCGGCAGCATCCAGAATGAAACGGACGTCAACAGTACTTGCGCCAAGTCGGCGCCAGGATGACGATCCCGGGCAAACACCAGCGTCATGCCCCAGAACAGCAGCAGCGCCGCCCAACCGGCGAACCGATGTGTGCGTTCGAAAGCGTTGTGAAACCGTGAGCGAATCCCCGGCAACGCCATGATCGCCATCAGCAGCAACAACCCCAGAAGCGCGGCGCTGATGGCCAGCAGCGTCAGCGAAACCCCACCTGCCCCGTCGGTCCTTTGCCAGATCATCGAGCCGAGCAGCGCAATGAACCAGACAATCGCGGCCATCGCCCCGCCACTGTGCAAACCGCCGAAGTGATAAACCTTGGCCAGCGAGCGACGAATCGCCAGCGGCCAACACGTGGGAGCCCGGGTCGCCAGCCAGAACAGCAGATTGATCAAGTATTGCTGACGAATCAGGATCGCCATCGACAGGTTCGCCAACACCAGCTGCGACAATGCCTCCAACGCAACCTCCGAGGCCGACCACCACTGTCCGACGGTGATCCCGTACACCAGCGCCCCGAGGTTCGCCAGCAACACCAGCGCAACCAGGCGGTTGTAATGTGAAAACAGCGGCAGCGTTCCCAGGCGCCGCCAGAGCGGACGTCGCGGTGGCAGGGCAAAAGCGTCGTCGACCTGACTCATTGCCCCGCCTCCTGCCGGGCGGCAGCGAGCTGCGCCTGATGCGCCTGTGCCCGCTCAAGCAACAAGCGTTTGTCGACCTTGCCCCTTGAAGTCAGCGGGATGTCGTCCACCGGCAGAATCATCGAAGGCACGCAGTAATAGGCCAGTCGTTCTTCGCAACGGCGTCGCGCCACATCGGTGTCCGTGGATGCAGGGAAGACGAAAGCCACCAGATGACGGTTATCGAACTTCAAGGTCACCGCGCGCTCGCAGCCCGGTGCGGACTCCAGCGCAGCCGACACCGAGTCCAGTTCAACGCGAAAGCCCCGGACTTTCACCTGATCGTCCACCCGGCCCAGGTGCTCCAGATCGCCGTCAGCAGTCCAGCGCCCCAGATCACGGGTGCGAAACATCATGCGGCCCTGTCCCAGAAACGGATCGAGGCGGTAACGCTCGGCAGTCAGGGCAGGATTGCCCAGATACCCGGCCGTCACACAGTCGCCACCGGCCCACATTTCGCCCTGCTCACCCGGCGCGCACAGTTGGCCCGTTTCATCCAGTACATACACGGTGTTGTTCGGCGTTGGCTTGCCGATCGTCAACGGGCCCGTGCCTCGGTAATGCTGCATGGTGTTGACGATGGTGGTTTCTGTGGGGCCGCAAGCATTGTAGAAATCGCAAAAGGACGCCCAGCGATCAGCCAGGGGCTGCGGGCACGGTTCGCCGGCCAGGGCCACCACCTTCACCTGACTGCAGCGCTCCGGATCCAGCGTGGCGAGAATCGATGGGGTCGCGATCAGCACGTCACACTGCTCGGCGGTTTCGGCAATGTCCTTGCCCCGGATCAGCAGCGTCGCGCCATGGGCCAGACAGCCGAGGATTTCCCAGGCGGCCATGTCGAAGGCGATATTGAGAATCTGCCCGACGTTCATGCCCGGCCGCATGCCGAGATTGCCGGGGCCGGTCAGCAGAATGTTGCAGACATTGCGCTGGGTCACCCTGACACCGTTGGGCTGGCCGGTCGTACCGGACGTAAACAACACAAAACACAGGGCATCCGGTGACGAAATGTCCTCCCCCACATTCACGTCATCGGCAGCCGAGCCCGGTGAGTCGATGAACGTATCCAGATGAATGCAATGCTGCCCGGCTGTCAGCGGAATCCCGTGGGCCAGTGTTGAAAGCGTCAACACCACCTGCGTCGAAGCAACCGACATGATGTGGCTCAACTGCGTGGCCGGAGTAATGCCGACATGCTGGGGAATATAGGCGGCCCCCACCTTCAAGGTCGCGAGCATGCCCACCAGCATCGGGATCGAACGTTCGACAAACAGCGCCACGTGATCGCCCGGGGCTACGCCATGACTCGACAACAATCTGGCCAACCGGTTGGCCTGGCGGTTCAATTCGCCATAGGTAAGGCTCTGCCCCTGAAAACGCGCGGCCACATGCTGCGGATGAGTCGCCGCCCGCGCTTCGATCGCACGGTGGATCAACGAGAACTC
The DNA here is from genome assembly GCF_059423925.1 of Pseudomonas sp. GW458-11-26-14-LB4. Taxonomy (NCBI): domain Bacteria; kingdom Pseudomonadati; phylum Pseudomonadota; class Gammaproteobacteria; order Pseudomonadales; family Pseudomonadaceae; genus Pseudomonas; species Pseudomonas sp. GW458-11-26-14-LB4. Next base: position 120,780 of record NZ_JBWKYU010000015.1, on the reverse strand, counting down.
GGGCTCGGCCACCGGGCCGCAGCCGAATGTCCGCCAGGCGTCATAACCTTCGCTCGGTGTGGCTGGGGTATTCATTACGATTGCATGCATCTCAAACATCCCTTTTGCTCAAATCATCGTTTCAGCCGCTTCGTCCATCGATTGCCTGTTGGCGACATCGATGGCTGCTTGCGCTTGTCGGACGGGTTGAGCCGGGAGATTTGAATCCATTACACGCACTACAGAACGCGGCGAACTTTCCTACGTCGCCAGTAATGAAATCTTTCAACTCCTGGAATGGAATAAGCTGTGTCGAGAGGCGTCTTTCCTACCACTACCGCGCTTCTGGCCCAGAGCATGTCCCTGTCATGAATACACTCGACGAGCAATTACGCGATCTGATTCCCAGATTGCGCCGCTTCGCGCTTTCGCTGACACGCAACAGCAGCAGCGCCGACGACCTGGTACAGGCCAGCCTCGAGCGGGCACTGTCGGCTTGGGGCGAGAAGCGCGCCGACGGCGATCTGCGCGCCTGGCTGTTTTCGATCCTGTACCGGCAGTTTCTCGATGCGCATCGGCGCTCGCGGCGTTATGCGCGGATGCTCGAATTCTTCACCGGCCGCGATGACGCCGAGCCCTCGGTGGAACGCACCGTGATTGCCCAATCGACCTTGCAGGCTTTCGACCGACTGCCCACCGAACAGCGCGCGCTGCTGCTGATGGTGTCGGTGGAAGGCCTGACTTATAAGGAGGTCGCCGAGATTCTCGACGTCCCCACCGGCACCGTGATGTCGCGCCTGTCCCGTGCTCGCCAGGCCCTGCGCCAGCTCAGCGACGGGGAAATCAGCAGCCCTTCCTTGCGGATACTCAAATGATCAGTCTGCCCCCCAACGAACGTGACCTGCACGCCTACGTCGACCACCAGCTCAGCGAGGCCGACCGGCATGTGCTGGAAACCTGGCTCGCCAGCCATCCGGACGAAGCGGCGCAGGTTCGCGCCTGGCAACAGGACGCCCAGCACCTGCGCGCCGCCCTCGGCGGTGCCTTGCAACAACCGGCCAATCCGGACCTTGATCCGTCGCTGATTCGCCAGCGACTCAAACGCCAGTCACGCCGCCAGTGGGCCAGCGCGGCGGTGCTGCTGATTGCCGTCAGCCTCGGCGGTGTCGGAGGCTGGAAGGCCCGGGACATGACTGTGTTTCATCCCCCGGCACCGATGACGGATGCCTTGCAGGCGTACCGTTTGATCGCCCAGCAAGGGCTTCTGCCGGCGGACTACAAGGTCGATGGTGACGGCGACATCCAGCGTTGGCTCGACCGTTATTTCACTCAGGCCAATCGCCTGCCGGACCTGACGTCGGCCGGTTTTGCACCGGTCAGCGGCCGTCTGCTGAGCACCGATGAAGGCCCGGCGGCGATGGTGATGTATGAAGACCAGAGCGGGCACAAGGTGAGTTTCTACGTGCGCCCACCGGGACCTAAAAATACCTTTCTGCCCCGGGGCAGCCGCCAGGACGGGGATCTGCAGGCCGAGTACTGGTCCGGCAAGGGCTACAACTACGCAATGGTCAGCCCGACCGATACCCCGGCGGCGAAAATGCTCAAGCAATCCGTGAGTTTCTAGCCGGTTCAGAACCCCACATCCAGCACCACATTGTCCAGATAGGTTCCAGCGGGCGGTGTGGTCTGGTCGGTGTAGATTTTCGCGTTGTAATTGAAGATCTGGCTGCCGGTGCCCAGCCCGTTGCCGGGGTTGACCTCGGCATCGCTGCTGGCCCGACGGGCCGCGCCGACACTGCCCCAACGGGTGGTCCCGGCGCTCTTGAAAATGTCGTAGGCCAGATAGTTGCTGCCGGAAATCATCCGCCGCCGTCCGCCGACACTCAGCGCATTCTGCCCGTCGTTCAGCCCCACGGTGTAGGCACTGCCCTTGGTGCAGGCGAGGTTGATGGTCTGCCCGGTCACCGGGGTGAACGCACTGACCACCGGCGCGCTGCCGAAAGCGATGTTCGGGGCAGTGATGGTGCAGTCGTTGGACACCGTCAGGTTGACCGTCAGTGTCGTGGTACCGCTGTTGATGTCGCGGCCCAGGCAAAGCCCGCCGACACCGATGCCCGAACAATAATTCCAGTTCCAGAAAATGCTCAGGGTCTCGGTATACACCCCCGCCGCCACATTGCTGCCGATGGTGGTACCGAAGTACAGCGGAACGGTTTTCGGCACCGTACCGCCCAGCAAACCCAAGGCATCGATAATGCCGTTGCGGGCGAAGTCATAGGCGGTGCCACGCGTCAGCGGGTAACTGGTGCTGTTGTTGGCGTAGATCGTGTAACCGATCACGTCGCCGGTGGGCCCGAGCAAACCGCTCTGGGTCGAGGTAACGGTGGCCCAGAAATGGTCATTGTTGGTCAACAGAGACAGCAGCGAACCGGTGCAACTCAAGCCTCCGTTCAGGGTAGAACTGGGTTGCGAGGTGGTGCGCACGGCGATCGAACTGATGTTCCCGAACCCGGCCGGTGTGGTGGTGACCACCGAACACAGCGCCTGCGCCAGTCCCGGCAACAGCAACAGCAGCCACAAAACAAACCGCGCCCGGATCATTGGCACACCAGCGGGCCGATCAGCGGCACTTCATCCTGCTGCAGGTCGACGCTGAATTGCGCCTTGCAGGTCTTGCCGTCCGCGAGAGTCACCCGCAGCGAATTCTGCGCCTGAAGATTTTCCAGATAGACCAGCCCATCCCAGCCGACCACCGTCCGCATACCGCTCTGCTCGTGCAGCACGCCGCAGCCCAGCGGCAATTCCTTTTGTTGCGCGTCCACCAGCACGATACTCGCGGCGATCACCCGGCTCAGCGGAAACTCCAGCAGATAGCCACTGCCCCGGCGCACCGCTACACGCTGTTCGACATTCGGGCTGCGTACGTTGGCCGGAAGGTTCAGCGGATCGATTTCGTACTTGCCGCGGTAATAGGCGCTGCTCCACGGCACCAGCAAGTGGCCGTTACGGTCGGTCTGGCCGACCTGCTGGTTCTCGTAACGCACCGGAATGTCCGCGTAGCCGTCGGTGCTGACCACCACGAACGCATCGTCGATGCGATTGGCAGCGAACACTTGATCATCCATCCACACCAGCGAACCGCTGGCATCGGCCCAACGGGTTTCGGCGTCGGACGTGCCGTAGACGCCCGCCTGCAATTGCACCGATTGCAGGCGCCAGGTCACGTCGGCCTGGCGGTAATCGGCGCCGTCGCCCTTGGCGTAGCCGAGATTGAAGCCCACCCCGCCCTCGGACGGTACGGCGCGGCTGTAGTTGACCCGCTGCTGCGTCTGCCCGGTCTTGCTGCGTTCGCTGCTGATGGCCAGGCTGCCGCGCAGGTCGAACGGAATCACCAGTTGCGCCTGCACCGCCCAGTTGCTGTCGCCGATTTCGCGGTTGGCCGACAGGTAGAAACTGCTGTTGCGCCACAGCGGTTTGCTCCAGCTCAGGTTGAGCAACCGTGTGCGCGTTTCGTCTGCCGCACGAATGTCGAAATACCCGACGCCGAGACTGCCCCAGCGTTCGAGGTTGAGGCTCAGGGTCGCCTGCTCACTGCGCTTGCTGAGTGTGGTGTAAGGGCTGTCGACCACGGTCAGGTCGGCGTAACGGTCGCGGCGTTGCAAACGCTGATAGGAAAAGCTGTAGCGTTGGCCGCTGTATTGATAACCGAGGCTCAATTGCTGACCGCCATCGCCGTCGAAACGACTCTGGCTGATCGCGCTGTTGAGCACCCCGAAATTGCCCAGCCGCAAGTTACCGCCCAGCCCGCCGAGCGTCAGGGTATCCGCCGCCTCGGCGTGACTCTCCAGAGTAAAGGTGTCGCTGACGCCATAACGCAAACTGCCCGAGGTGACGCCCGGCCCATAGCTGAAATCCTTCAGGCCGTAATTCCGGCGTAGCGTACCGGCGGCCACCGAAAAATCGCTCAGGCCCTTTTGCAGCAGGCTGCTGGTGACATAGAACGGCACCGTGGTCGACACCTGCCGGCCCAGCGCATCGGTGGTCACCACCACCGCCTCACCCGCGCCGTTGATAAACGGAATGTTGGTCAGGGTGTACGGCCCCGGTTGCAGGTCGGTGCTGCTGGATTTGTAGCCGTTGATGAACAGATCCACCGAGGACGGCACCGCCGCTTCCCCGGCAAATTGCGGTAGCGGATAGGTCACCAGATCCGGACGCACTGCAAAATCCCTTGAGAACTGCACACCGCCCAGCCGCACCGAACTGCTCCAGGGCAAGGCGCCGCTGACCACGTCCCCGGCCTCGTAGGTCAGCATCCGTTCGTCATCGGAGTAACGCCAGGTGGTGTCGTAACGCAGATAACCATTGTCCAGCGTGCTGACCGCATCTCCCGACAACGTACGGCGATATTGCCCGGTGTTCGACAACGTGCCCCAACTGTCGAACACCCGCACTTCGTTCCACGCCGCCAGATAGGTGCCGGCGTCGTCGGTGTCATTGAGGTACAGGTCATAGTTGAACAACGCGCCGAAACTGCTCAGCGCCGGGGTGCGCGGATAGACTTCACGGTTGCCGATGAACTGCTCCGGCAGCCAGTCCGGTGGCACGTCGAGCAGCAGTCGCTGGCTGACGCTGTCGTAATCGCTGTGCAGGCCCGGCAGGCCGTCTAGATCGACTTCGGCACCGGCCTCTTCCGGCAGCTTCATGCCGGTGTCGCGCAATACGCTGGCCGGCAGGAACAGGCGCCCGCCGCGCTGCTCCACCGCCACCACCCGACCGGTATTCATCTGGTTGACCACCAGTTCCAGAAACAACTGTGCATCGCTGACGGCCTCCATGCCGCTGGGAGGCGGCGGCAGTTCGCCGGCCCCGGATGGATGAATGAACATCAGGCACCACGCGCCGGTCATGAGCCACAACGGACGCTGAATACGGCGAGCCCATCCTGGACTCATTAGCGTGTTACGTCCGTCAATGGACTGATTCCTCCTGAAACCGCTGGCGCCGAAGCCTGATCACTTCGAGATGACTCGCTACGGCTATCGCGCCGGCGGAATGCTCTGCACCTTTGCCGCGCCATTGATCCGCCCGGCCAGTTCCCCCGTCACCGGTCCCGGTGCCGGCCAGCGCATTACCGCACCGGGCAATACGTAGCCGAGCAATCCCTCGGCCAGCGGTTTGCTTTGACCGCCCTGTGTGACGGCCACATCGGTCAGCCGCGCATGAACTGCGCCCTGATTGCGCACTTCCACGTATGGATGGCCCTCCACCGCCACCGTGCGCCAGCTCAGTTGCGGCAGGCCGATACCTTTGGGGTCACGCTGACGGGCGCTGTCTTCCTTGCTCCACAAACCCGCGCCATAGGCGAACAGCGGCACCGAGTAGCGCATCTGGAAGCGGATCGCCGCAGCGGTCTTGCCGTCTTCGGCAACGGGGGGCTGAGCCGAGGGGATTTCATCGATGATGATCCGGTACGCCAGTTCCTGGCCTAGCGGCACGTCCTTAGTGCGGGTCAGGCGCACCAGTTGCTTCTGGCCCGGCTCGATCTTCGCCACCGGCGGGCTGCCGATCACCTCGCGCTGATTGCGGTATTGCTCTTCGAAACCGCTCTGGCTCCAGCCGAACACGCGGATCTGCAGGTTGGCGGTTTCCGTGCCGCGATTTTCCAGCCACAGCGCACTGGCCTGCTGATCGGCCTCCAGCACCGGATCGATCGGCCAGATCAGCACCGAACTGGCGGCCTGGGCCTTGAGCGTCCCGAACATGACCAGCGCCAGCACGGCGCAACAAACGGACGAATAGCGTGACGTGAAAAACCCCATAAACCTGCTCCTTGTCATTTCACATCACCACGACAGCTGCACCTGCAACACATCGCTGTATGTCCCCCCGGGCTGATTGCCCGGCAATTGCACCTGACCGTAGATCGGCAGACTGATGTTGTTCGCGTCGCTGTAGGCCACCGCCACACTCTGGCCAATGCCCAGGCTCTGGCTGTACGCCGCATCGCGAAACAGCGCATACGCCACCTTCGCGCTGCCTCCACTGATCTGCATGCGTCGCCCGCCGCTGTTGTACTGGCCGCCATCGACCGTCATGTTCAGCGCCACCCCCGGCGTGCATTGCAGCGTGACGCCACCGGTCAACGCGACCTGCACCGTGCCGGTGGCCAGCGCCGAACGCGAACCGAAATTCAGCCCGCCATAGTTCGATACGCCCCCCACCACCAGACAACCCGGTGTCACCGTGGCACTGACCTGGAAGCTCTGGCTGGTCACCGCCGCCAACGGCAGCGGCAAGCTGCCCGCACACAGCAGAAGCAGCGCCGCACAGCGATGTCGGCCCATGACACTAGAACGTCAGTTCAACGGAAATCGTGTCGGTGTAGGTGCCCGCCGGCAGCCCGGCCTTGCCCACCGCCTGACCGTAGATGTTCACGGTCTGCGCCACACCGGTGCTGGCGGCGAGGTTGATCACCCCGTCGATGGCCAGCAATTGCGAGTGCCCGGCGTCGGTGTACAGATCGTACGGCACATAGTTGGCAACCCCGTCGTACAACGCGCGGGTACCACCCGGCGAGAGCCCGTCATGGGCGCCGGCCCGGACCTTGACCGTCGGCGTGGTGCCGGCCGAGCACAGGATCGACAACGCCCCGCCCCCGCCGCCCAGCACCTGCCCGGTGGCTGTGGTGAACAGGCTGTTGGCGGTGCCGAAGTTCAACGCACCGAAGTTCAGCCCGGTAGAACCGCCGGAACCGTTGACCTGGCAACTGCTGATCAGGATCAGGCTGGAGGTGATCTGGCCGGTGACCGTGGTGGCGGCATTGACGCTGGAAGCGAGCGTCAGGCCGAGCAACGACAAACCTATCCTTGATGCAATCGTACGCATGGTGTCCGTCCTCTACGGGGTTACCAGTCGAGCGTCACCGTCAGGGTGTCGGTATAGACACCGGCCGGTACCGCACGGGTGTTCGCCACCACCGAGCCAAATACCGGGATGGGTATCTGTGCGCCGCTGGTGACAGCGAAATTGTGTTGTTGACCGATGCTGTAGCTCTGGCTGCCCGAGGCATCGAGGAACAGCTGGTAAGGGAGCGTCTGGCGCCCGTTGCTCAGGCGGCGTGTGGTGCCGTCGCCATGGGCGCCACCGTCGATGGTCACGGTAAACCCGGTGACCGAAGGATTGCAGGCGACATTCAGCTGGCCGCTGCCCGCTTCGCTGAGACTGGCCTTGATCGGTGCGTTCCAGGTCGGGCCCTGCTGGCCGAAATCGAGAGAGCCCAGCCCATCCACCGGGCTGGCGGGGCTGGTTGCGTTGGTCACTTCGCAGCCGGCAATCAGCGTCAGCCGCGCAAGGATCTGCCCACTGACTGCCGCTGCCGCGGTCTCGGTGAACAACAGCAATGTGGCTGCGGCGATTACCCGCCCGTGTCTGCCCATCATTGAGCCCCTACTCCTTCAGGATCACTCGACCACTGCGCTCGTCATTGAACGCCCTTCCCTGCGCCACCCGGCTCAACCGGATGGCTGAAAAAACTCCCCGATCACCAGGTGACCGTCACCTTCACCAGATCCGAATACCGGCTGACCCGTGGCACCTCCGCCATCCGCTCGATCCGCCCGTATAACGGCAAGTCCACCGTGCCGCTATCCGGCACCCGGCCGCTGACCGGCACGTCTACCACCAGCGGCACCCGCCGTGCGGCGTCCTGATACAGGCGATAAGGAATCGGCTTGCTGCCGGCCTCCCCCGCCATATAACGCACCTCGCCAACGCCACCGTGCAGGCCGCCATCGACGCGCAACTGGTACGGGGTGTCCGGATTGCATTCCAGACGCGGCAGGCGCGAATTGGTCAGCGCCGCACCGAGTGGCCCGTCCCGGTCGCCGAGCCGCGCCGTGGTGCCGAAATCGAGCACGCCCAGTTGCTCGATACCGGCCTCGCGTTGCTGGCCGATCAACTGGCAACCGCGCTGCACATCGACCCGCACCTCGACCTGAAGGTCGGCGGCGTGGACCGGTATCGCGAGCCCGCCCAGCAATGCCCAGACCATCCCTGCATTCACCGCCCGTTCCTTGATGGCGACAGCGTCTCTGTCGTTACAGTGTTTCAGGTTAGCAACGCACGCCGATTGCGCCAGTCGATTGGATCCAGTTACCCGCCGGGATTTGTTTCGAAAGGTTGGCAACACGTCGATTTAAAGTGTTGAAAAATCCTGTACACGCCGCAGATTGCTCTGCGGAAAAACGACAAGGCGCAGTGGAAGCAAAACTATCCGTCTGGTTAAACTACCCCGCCGCGCTCGCGGGGAGCCGGCCCGATGATGACGGAGTGAATGCAGTGCCCGCCCGACCGCCCGAACGTTCGCGTCTGACCCAGCGCTGGTCAGCCTTGCGCCATTTCTTCGGCAAACGCTCCGTCACAAACGCGGGCCAGTGCGCCGCCAGCGCGCAATCGGTGCGTGACTATTTCCGGCAAAAGGCCCACGGCCAGGGCTACACCCTCAGCCACAGCCAGCAGCGGGTCATCGACTGCATGGCTCATCAGGCCGGTCTGTTGTTCGGCACCCCTGCGCAAACCCCGCCCAGCCTGTATCTGCACGGAGCGGTCGGGCGCGGCAAGAGCTGGTTGCTGGACGGATTTTTCCAGGCGTTGCCGATCGAGCAAAAACGCCGCCTGCACTTCCACGGGTTCTTTGCCCAGTTGCATCAGGGCATGTTCGAGCACCGCGACCGCGATGACGCCCTCGCCGTCACTCTCGATACGTTGCTGACGGACTGTCGGGTGCTGTGTTTCGACGAATTTCATGTACATGACATCGGCGATGCGATGCTCATCACCCGTCTGTTCAAGGCGCTGTTCAAGCGCGGAATCCTGTTGCTGGTGACCTCCAACTACCCGCCCGAAGGTTTGCTGCCCAACCCGCTGTACCACGCGCGGTTCAAACCGGTAATCGACCTGATCAATGCGCGCATGCAGGTCATTGAAGTCGGTGGCCCGCACGATTACCGCAGCCAGGCGCGTCGTCACGCGCATCAGGTGTTCACTCAGGGCCATTACGTCTGGCCGGCCAGCCCGGCGCAGCGCCAGGCCTTGAACCTGCCGCCACTCGACGCCACGCCGTTGCCTCTGGCGGTCGGCAGCCGGCATTTGCAGGCGCGGCTGTGCGAAGACCGGCGCATCGGTTTCACCTTCAACGACCTCTGCGAACAGCCCACGGCGGTGATGGATTATCTGGAACTGTGTCGACGCTTCGACCACTGGATCATCGACGAACTGCCGGAGCTGGGCGAATGTTCGATCGCCGCCCAGCAGCGCTTTATCAACCTGATCGACGTACTCTACGACCAGGACAAACACCTGACCCTGCTCGGCCAACTCCCCTTACACGAAAGCCTCGGCGGCCAGGCCATCGATCTGGCCCGCACCCGCAGCCGGCTCGGGCAATTGCGCGAAGTGCACGAACGGGGCTGATTTGCCGTTATCATGCGGCCCATTTCCGGCGCCCCGCGCCTTCTCGAAAGCGATCCTTTTCATGCACACCCTTGCACAACTGCGCGCTGGCGAACTGTCGGGCATCACCCGGCTGGATCTGGCCGAAGGCCTGACTGAATTTCCGCCGGAGATTTTCAACCTGGCCGACACGCTGGAAGTGCTCAACCTCAGCGGCAATGCCCTGAGCAGCCTGCCGGACGACTTGCATCGTCTGACGCGCCTGCGCGTGCTGTTCTGCTCCGACAATCGGTTCACCCAATTGCCGGCGTGCCTGGGCCAGTGCCAGACGCTGTCGATGATCGGTTTCAAGGCCAACCGCATCACTCAGATACCCGGCGCGGCGCTGCCGCCGCAGTTGCGCTGGCTGATCTTGACCGACAACGCCATCGAAACCCTGCCCACGGAACTGGGCGAGCGCCCGTTGCTGCAAAAACTCATGCTTGCCGGCAATCGCCTGCGCACCCTGCCGCCGTCACTGAGTCAGTGCCATCGGCTGGAGCTGATCCGCATCGCCGCCAATCAGTTGACCGAGTTGCCGCAATGGCTGCTGACCCTGCCAAGCCTGACCTGGCTGGCCTACGCCGGCAATCCGCTGGAAACCGAAGCCGATGCCGCCGCCCTCGACAAAGCGCCCCTGATAGACTGGTCGGCGCTGCAGCTGGAGCAACGGCTGGGCGAAGGCGCTTCCGGGGTCATTTACCGGGCGCAGTGGCAGCCTGCGGATCAGCAGGCCACGCCAGTGGCGGTCAAGCTGTACAAGGGTGAAATGACCAGCGACGGCTCGCCGCTGCATGAAATGAACGCGTGTATCACCGCCGGGCTGCACCCGAACCTGATCCGCGTCGAAGGCCGCATCGACCAGCATCCCGATGACCAGCAAGGCCTGGTGATGCAGTTGATCGATCCGAGTTACCGCAACCTCGCCGGGTTGCCGAGCCTGGCGTCCTGTTCACGGGATGTGTATGCCGAGGATTGCCGTTTCAGTGCCGATGTTGCCCTGCGCATCGCCCGGGGCATTGCGTCGGTCGCCGGGCATCTGCATCGTCACGGCATCACCCACGGTGATCTCTACGGACACAACATTCTGTTGAACGATCAGGGCGACTGTCTGCTGGGGGATTTTGGTGCGGCGTCGTTCCATGCCACGGCGGACACGCCTGAAACCCGTGCACTGCAACGCCTCGAAGTGCGGGCGTTCGGGATTCTGCTGGGGGAACTGCTGGCGCGCACTGACTCGGGGTTGAGCGATGAACAGCGTCAGGTGCTGGAAGACCTGGAACAGCGCTGCTGTCAGCCGCAAGTGCTGGCGCGGCCGGGGTTTGGCGAGATCAGTCTGGCGTTGCAACACGCCTGAAAAAAATCGCAGCCCGAGGGCTGCGATTTTCTGGTGTGTCAGCCGGCCAGACCGACGAACATGTCCTGCACGTCGTCATGGTTGTCCAGGCCTTCGAGGAACGCCTCGACTTCAGCCATCTGCTCGTCGCTCAGGCCGCTGACCGGGTTCTTCGGCTGGTAGCCCAGTTTGGCCGACAGCACGGTGAAGCCTTGTTCCGGCAGGGCTTTCTGCACGGCATCGAGGTCGGTCGGATCGGTCAGGAACAGGGTCGCGCCCTCTTCGCCCGGCTCGAAATCCTGGGCGCCGGCTTCGATCGCGGCCATCTCAGGATCGGCGTCCGGGGTGTCCGGCGACGCTTCGATCATGCCGACATGGTTGAAGTCCCAGGCAACGGAACCGGAAGCACCCAGTTGGCCCTTGCGGAACGCCACGCGGATTTCCGCCACGGTGCGGTTGATGTTGTCGGTCACGCACTCGACGATCAGCGGCACCTGATGCGGTGCGAAACCTTCGTAGGTCACGCGATGGTATTGAACGGTTTCGCCCAGCAGGCCAGCACCCTTCTTGATGGCGCGGTCCAGGGTTTCCTTGGGCATCGAGGCTTTCTTGGCCTGTTCGACCACCAGACGCAGGTGTGCGTTGGTGGCGGTATCGGCACCGTTACGCGCAGCAATGGTGATTTCCTTCACCAGTTTGCCGAAGATCTTGCCCTTGGCGTTGGCTGCCGCTTCTTTGTGTTTAACCTTCCACTGTGCGCCCATTACTCACTCTCTTGATCTGTGGCGCCGAGACATCTATTGGCCGACGCATGGCGCCAAGTTTATACGGCCTAAAGTCGGCAATCGACCAAAAATTCCGATGCGCATCGACATCTTCTACGCGCCTTGTAGGGCGATTCTGAAAAACCGGTTTGCCACGTCCATTCAACGTCGTGTTTTCGTACCCTCTGTGGCCCGTATTGCCTGAACAGAGCCCGCCCGAATGCTCAATGACAAGGAAAGTCCGTTTTCGCTGACCCTGGCCGAAGGCGGGATAAGCCTGCCGGTCCTGCGCTTCAGCGGTCATGAAGCGCTGAATCAGCCCTTTCGGTTTGAAATCGAAGTCATGGGCCTGGCACCCGCCTGGTCACCCGGCACGCTGCTGCATCAGGCGGCGTTTCTGCATCTGGATGACGACCACGGGATTCACGGCATCATCCAAAGCGCCAGTTGCGAACACCGCGCGACGCACCGGATCGCCTACCAACTGGTGCTGATGCCGCATCTGCAAGCGCTGGAGCAACATCCCGTACGCCGGGTCTTCACGCAACTGAACGTGCCGGCCATCCTTGAGCAACTGCTCAGCGAACATCACCTGCCTGCCCACAGCTACCGGATCGAGATGACCGTCGGCCACTACCCGCCGCGGCCGTTCTGCATTCAGTACGAGGAAACCGATCTGGCCTTTGTGCAACGGCTTTGTGAGGAGGAAGGCATCCACTATCACTTCGAACATCAGCCGGACGGCCATGTGGTGGTGTTCGCCGATGACAGTCTGAGCCTGCCGCAGCAACCGACGGCGATTGCTTTCAACACGCAGATCGATGCGCCGGCAACCGGCCTCAGCAGCCTGTTCCAGCGCCATGAGGCGGTGCTGCCTCAGATTCCTGCCGGCGTGCGTGAGCGAGGGCATTCGATTACGGGCCAGGAGGCCGCCAATCACACGCTGGGCAGTCCCGTCGCCCCACCGGGATTTCTGCCGACTGCACAACGTCACGCGGCCCAGCGCAGTCGTCGACTGCTGGAACGCCAACGCTGCCGGTCGCGCTCGATTCAGGGCCGCAGCGATTGTCCGCGACTGCTCAGCGGGCGTCTGTTGCAAGTCATGGAGCACCCGGTAAACGCGTTCAACGAGCAGTGGCTGATCACCGATTTGCGTCATCAGGGCCAGCAACCTTCGATTCTCGATCCCGTGCCGACGGTTCGTCGCTATCACAACGACTTCACCGCGCTGCCCTGGTCGACCCCGTTTCGCCCGCCGCCGAAACAACCGCGCCCGGGCATTCCGGGGTATCAGCCGGCGCAAGTGCTTGGCGCGCCGGGGCAACCGGCGCAGGTGGACGATCAGGGACGGATCGCCGTGCGGTTATGGCCTGACCAACCTGATGCCAGCGCCAGCGAAGGACTGTGGTTGCCAGTGGTCATGCCCCACGTCGGCGGCGGCCTGCCTCGGGAAGATCTGCCCTGCGCCGGCAGCGAGGTCTGGGTGAGTTTTCTCGACAGCGATCCCGACCGGCCGATCCTCTGCCTCGACGTCTGCCGACCCCGACCGGCACAGCCGAAAGAAACCGAGCCCGACGACGACCTCTTGCTCGACTGGCTGCTCAACCGCTCCGCCCCGCCGCGTTGACGATCAACCTTTGTCGGCCTTGCCCGCCGCCGCCGCGAATTTCGCCAGACGCACATCGAAGTGCCGGGGCCGCCGACCGTGATCCTCGGCGCGCTCCTTGCGGCGAATGGCGTTGCGCACCATCAGCGAGCCGAGGTAGCGGATCGGCTCCGGCGGAAAGTAACCCAGCGGCCCGTTGACCAGCGGCGAACGCGTCCACGGGTTGTCGAGGCCCTGCACCAGCGAAGCGAGAATCTGCCCGCCCATGTGGCACGGCCCGACGCCACTGCCGGAATAACCGAAACCGTAAAAGACGTTGCCGCTGGCACTCATCTGGCCGAAGAACGGCAGGCCGGTGACCGAGCGATCCGAAGGGCCGTTCCAGGTGGCGTCGACCTTCACATCGGCGAACGCCGGGAAGAAGTCATCGAGACTGCGCTTGAGCAATCCGGTATAGGGCGATGGCTGGTCGAACACCGGCAGCATCCGCCCGCCGTAAGCGAAGGTATTGCCACCCTTGCCGAGCATGATCCGGCCGTCCGGGGTGTTGTGGTAGTAATGCACGAAAATCCGCGAGTCGAGCACCGTGACGCCGCTGGTCAAACCGATTTCCTGCAACAGATCCGGACGCGGTTCGGTGATCAGCATGTCGCTGGAAACGATCGCCACGCTACGCTCGAACTGCGGAAAAGCACGGGCCATCCACGCATTCATCGCCAGCACCACGCGGTCGGAGGTCACCCGGCCGTTCGCCGTGTGAAGGCGCGCCGGGCGGCCCTCCTCCAGCCCGGTCATCGCCGTGCCTTCATGAATTCGCACGCCCAGTTGCAACGCCACCCGGCGCAAGCCGCGCACCAGTTTGCCCGGCTGCACACTGGCGGCGGCCGGCGAGAACCAGCCCTCCAGATGTTTTTCCGAACCGGCCATGCGCTGTACATCGGCGACCGGCCGTTGGGTAAACGAGTTGATGCCATTGCGCTCCAGCGCCGCAATCACCGCGTCGGTGGAGCCGCATTGCGCGCGGTTGGTGGCGGTGTAAAGCGTGCCATCAAGTCGGTAATCGGCATCGACGCCGTACTGCTCGCAGAACTCGCCGATGGCGTGGATGCTGCGCTCCGACTCCTTGACCAGCCGCACCGCCTCTTCGACGCCGAACAGCCGCTCGAGGGTGAAATACTTCGCCGACCACGACAACGCACAACCGCCGTTGCGCCCACTGGCGCCGGCACCGCAGATGTCGGCTTCGATCAGCACCACATCGAGTTCGGGGTTCTGCTGCTTGAGCATGATCGCCGTCCACAACCCGGTGTAACCGCCGCCAACGATGCACACGTCGGTGCGCACATCGCCTTGCAGCGGCGGGCAAGGTTCGGACGTGTCGAGCTGCAAAGCCTGCTCCAGCCAAAACGGTCTCATGAAAGTTCTCCAGTCAGTCGGCCACGGCACAGCCTGCCGCGAATGCCGCAGCAGGCCGCGAGGCAGGGTTTATTCAGTTACGCAGGGGTTTGATGGTCAGGGCACGATTGGGCACGTAGGCACGTGGCTCCATGACGCCGACCGGGCGGCTGTTCCAGTGCGGAATCAGCACCAGCGCCGAGAACAGCGCACAACCGGCGAACACGATGAACACCGTCACTGAGTCGAAGTAGCCCGGCAGCAAACCTCCGAGCACTGCACCGACCGAGCCGCAGCCGTTGACGAATCCCGCCGCCGTGGCGCCAGCCTTGGCCTTGCCGAAATCGATCGCAGCCGCGCCGCTGATCATCGAGTCCGGGCCGTACAGGGTCAGGCCCATGACGAACAACAGTGCGACCACCAGCATCACGCTGCCGGTGTGCAAGGCGCCCATGAACAGCGCAAGGGTCACGGTCAGCGCCAGCAGACTCAACACGCAGGCCGGCATGCGTCGGGCACCGAACAGTTTGTCCGAGGCCAGGCCAATCATGATCGGCCCCAGCAGTCCGGCCAGTTCAAACGCGGTGGGAATGATCGCCGCGCCGACCTTGCCGACCGAAGGCATCTGTTCGAACACGATCACCGGCCCCCACAGCAAAATCGCGTAACGCGCCGGTTTCAACAGGAAATACGCCAGCCCCAGCACCAGCACCGTGCGGTTGCGCAGGATTTCCTTGAGTGGCTCCCAGACGCTGAGTTTGCTGTTGGCTTCGGCCTCTTCGGCGCTGATGACCGGCTCCGGCTCCACGGCGGGCAGGCCAACGTCTTCTGGTTTGTCACGCTGAAAGATGAAGAACAAAACCGCCACCACCGCGACCACCGCCGCGCTGGAAATGAACGCCGCGTGCCACGAACCGATCAGCGTGTACGCCCACCAGCCGGCGAACGGCGACGCCACCAGACCGCCGAATGCATAGCAGGAACTCCACAACCCGAGCACTCGCCCGCGTTGTTCGGAGGGGAAGAAACTGCCGAGGTTCTTGCACAGCCCCGACCAGCCGGTGGACTGCGCCAGCCCCTGAATCAGCATGCAGGTGGCGAAGATCGGCAAGGTTGCGAAGCTGCCCATCACCAGCGCCGCCGCGGCGGAAATCAGCAAACCACCGAGCACCACAACCCGCGGGCCGAAGCGGTCGGCGAGCATGCCCCAGGTGAACTGGCCGATGGCGTAGGCCGCCAGGTAAATCGCGTCGAGGTTGGCCATGGCCATTTTGTCGAGGGTGAAGCTTGGGTCTTCGGCGATGCCCAGTTTGGCCACCGAAAAGGCTTTGCGGGTGAAATAGAACGCGGCGTAAGCGAGCCAGGTGACAGCGAAGATCTGCATGCGCCAACGCGCAATGGTGCCGATGTGCTTGTTCATTGTGGTTCTGACCTCAGGGTGTGAGTGTGCCGGCAGAATCGATGAGTAAACGCCTGTGTTTTTTATTGTTGAGCACTGCGATATCACCCCGTCCCTTCGGCGATACCGGTCAGATGAGTCCTGGTGTTGCACGCACAGGCTCATGGCCAGCGTCGCTGCCCGACCGGGCAGTCAGCGTTGGCGTGAGCCGATCAAAGCAATTACTGTTTAATAAATAAAATCGATTTATCGTATTTCACACATAAGCTCAGCTTGTTACTGAAGTTCGCCTGTAAACGAGGAATCAGCCATGTCGGTTTCCCACGCCCAGCTCAAAGCCTTTCACGCCGTGGCCGTGCACGGAAGCTTCACCAAGGCCGCCGAGCGGCTTTATCTGACGCAACCGGCGATTTCCGACCAGGTGCGCAAGCTGGAAGAACGCTTCGGTGTGTTGCTGTTCCATCGCAACAAGCGCTCGGTGCGCCTGACGGATCTGGGGGAACGCTTGCTGGCGATCACCCAGCGCTTGTTCGTGGTCGAAGCCGAAGCCCAGGAGTTGCTGCAGGAATCCCAGGCCTTGCAGACCGGCAGCCTGATTCTGGCGGTGGATGCACCGGTGCATGTGCTGCCGCAGATTGCCCGGTTTTGTGAGCGCTATCCGGGGATCAGCGTGAAGATCGAGACCGGTAACACCGATGAATCGCTGTTTCGACTGTTCAACTATCAGGCTGATCTGGCGTTGCTCGGGCGCGATGTCAGCGATGAACGCCTGCTGTGCGTGCCGCTGCGCAACGATCCGATGGTGGCGTTCGTCTCGCGCCATCATCCATGGGCCGAGCGTGAATCGATCTGCCTGGAGGATCTGGACGACACGCCGCTGGTGCTGCGTGAACACGGCTCGGTGACCCGCCAGACCCTGGAAGAGGAAATGGCCCGCGCCGGTTTCCGCATCCGCCCGGCGATTCAGGTCGAAGGCCGGGAAGCGGCGCGGGAGGCAGTGGTCGTGGGGATTGGGGTGGGCGTGGTGTCGGCGGCGGAGTTTGGTGCGGACTCGCGGGTTTGCGCGTTGCCGATCACCGATTGCACCCGGCGACTGACCGAGACACTGGTGTGCCTGCGGGAGCAGAGCTCGCGGCGGGTAGTGGCGACGTTTCTCGAGATGGTTCGCGAAAGTCTTGTTCAGACCGGCGCCAACCCGAAAAACGCCTGAATCAACCGCAACTCTCGCCGCCGCTCCACGCAGCCAATCATGTGCCGGTTCACCAGCCCTTCTCCCGCGATGGGAATTGCGACGACACGGGGGTCATGACTGACCTCCACCGATGACACCACCCCCACCCCCAATTCAGCCGCTACCGCCTCCGTCACTGCCTCGCGGCTGTCGAGCTCCAGCAAAACCCGTGGGCTGACCGACGCCTGCGCACAGGCCTGATCAAACGTACGCCGGGTAATCGAACTCGGCTCGCGCAACACCATGATCACCTGATCCAGTTCCTTGAGCCTGACCTCGCCGGAACGCGTCGCCCACGGATGCGCGGCCGGCACCAGTGCGCAGATCCGCGATTCACTCAGTGCTTGCAGATGCAGCCCTTTGCGCGGCTCGACCTCGGTCAGCACCGCCACATCGGCATGCTCGGACAACAACGCCGCCAACGTTTCCTGGGCATTGCCCAACCGCAGATTCACCGTGATCCCCGGATAACACGCCCGCAGGCTGGCAAGCATCGGCATGACCATGTGCGGACCGTCCGCCGCCACCTCAAGGCGTCCGGTCAGCAATTGCCGATTAGCCTCAAGCAGCGCCTGCGCCTCTTCGGCCATACCGAACATCGCCCGGGTGATCGCCGCCAGTTTGATGCCCTCTTCTGTCAGCTCGACCCGGCGCGCCGTCCGTCGCAACAGCGTGATCTGGTAATGCTCCTCCAGCGCCTTGATGTGCCCGGTGACCGCCGGCTGGCTGATGAACAAGCGTGCGGCGGCACGGGTGAAGCTGCCTTCCCGGGCCACGGCGTCGAAGGCGCGGAGCTGGAACAGGTTCATGAATAACCCTCACTGATGGCTGGCATAACAACAAACAATTTGATTGATGATCCGCCGAATTGCAACGTAGGCCCCGTAGCTTCATCCCACAGCGCTATCGCGAGGACACACGAATGAGTACTGCCGCACCCATCCTGCTCACTCCCGGCCCGTTGACCACCTCGGCCCGCACCCGCCAGGCGATGATGGTCGACTGGGGTTCATGGGATGACCGCTTCAACCAACTGACCGCCAGCCTGTGCGAACAACTGCTGGCGATCCTCAACGGCGCCGACAGCCATCACTGCGTACCTTTGCAGGGCAGCGGCACCTTCGCTGTCGAAGCCGCGATCGGCACCCTCGTCCCCCGCGACGGCAAGGTACTGGTGTTGATCAACGGCGCCTACGGCAAACGTCTGGCGAAAATCTGCGAAGTGCTCGGCCGCTCGTTCAGCACCTTTGAAACCGCTGAAGACGAACCGACCACCGCCGCCGACGTCGACCGCCTGCTGCGTGCCGACAGCGACATTACCCACGTCGCGCTGATCCACTGCGAAACCAGCACCGGCATCCTCAACCCGCTGCCGGAGATCGCCCAGGTCGTCGAGCAACACGGCAAACGCCTGATCATCGATGCCATGAGCTCCTTCGGCGCACTGCCGGTGGATGCGCAAAAAGTCCCGTTCGACGCGCTGATTGCCGCCTCCGGCAAATGCCTGGAAGGCGTGCCGGGCATGGGCTTCGTGTTTGCACGCAAGGAATCTCTGGCCGCAGCCGCCGGCAATTCGCATTCGCTGGCGATGGACCTGTTCGACCAGCACAGCTACATGAAGAAGACCGGCCAATGGCGCTTCACCCCGCCGACCCATGTGGTCGCCGCGTTGCATGAAGCCCTGCTGCAATACAACGAAGAAGGCGGCCTGCCGGCGCGGCATGCGCGTTACGCCGCCAACTGCCAGGCACTGATGGAAGAGATGGGCAAACTCGGCTTGCGCAGCTTCCTGCCTGCTGCGATTCAGGCGCCGATCATCGCGACCTTCCACGCACCGAAAGATCCGCGCTACCAGTTCAAGGACTTCTACGAACGGGTCAAGGCCAAGGGTTACATCCTCTACCCCGGCAAGCTGACCCAGGTCGAAACCTTCCGCGTCGGCTGCATCGGCCACGTCACCCCCGCGCAGATGCGCGAAGCCGTCGCGGCGGTGGGTGAAGTGCTGCGCGAGATGGAAGTGCTCGACATCTGATTCACCCGGCCCGCTCCCTCATTTGAATTGCATTGCCCACACAGGATTCTGACCAACATGAACTACAACAACCCAACCCAGCTGCAAGCCGCCATCCTCGACTGGGCCGGCACCGTGGTCGACTTCGGTTCTTTCGCACCGACCCAGATCTTCGTCGAAGCCTTCGCCGAGTTCGACGTCCAGGTTTCCATCGAAGAGGCCCGTGGCCCGATGGGCATGGGCAAGTGGGATCACATCCGCACCCTGTGCGATCAGCCGCAGGTTGCCGAGCGCTATCGCAAGGCGTTCGGCCGCACCCCGACCGACGATGACGTGACCGCGATCTACAACCGCTTCATGCCGCTGCAGATCGAGAAAATCGCCGAGCATTCGGCGCTGATTCCCGGCGCGCTGGAGACCATCGCCAACCTGCGTCAGCAAGGGATCAAGATCGGTTCCTGCTCGGGTTATCCGAAGCAGGTGATGGACAAGGTTGTGGCACTCGCCGCCACCAACGGCTACGTCGCCGACCACGTCGTCGCCACCGACGAAGTGCCGAACGGCCGCCCATGGCCAGCCCAGGCGCTGGCCAACGTGATTGCGCTGGGCATCGACGATGTCGCCGCCTGCGTGAAGATCGACGACACCGTGCCGGGGATTCTCGAAGGCCGTCGCGCCGGCATGTGGACCGTGGCGCTGATCTGCTCCGGCAACGCGCTGGGCCTGGATTACGAAGGCTATCGCGCACTGGGCAGCGACGCCTTGGCCAGTGAGCGCAAGCGCATTCACGCGCTGTTCGAAGGTTCGCGCCCGCACTACATGATCGACACCATCACCGATCTGCCGGAAGTGATTGCCGACATCAACAAGCGCCTGGCCAACGGCGAGATGCCGCAAAGCAGCTGATAGCGCCGTCTGCCGCAAACAAAAACGCCAGTGTCTGCCCGACACTGGCGTTTTTTCATGGGCGTTTTCAGTCAAATCGCTGACTCAGCTCAGTGAAAGCTTTTTTAGCCTCGGGCAAACGCGTCAAAGGGGATTACAGTTAAGGCATGCCGTCGCAGAACGGCACGCTTGAGCCCTGAACCGTGAGGAACGCCGTATGCCGTGGACAAATTCCGAATCCCGTTACAGCACCGTGTCGATCCTGTTGCACTGGCTGATGCTGGTGCTGTTGGTGCTGGTGTACGCCAGCATGGAATTGCGCGGGCTGTTTCCCAAGGGCAGCGGCGGTCGCACGCTGATCCGCGAAGTGCATTACATGCTCGGGCTGACCGTGTTCGTGCTGGTCTGGTTTCGCCTGTTCGCCCGCAGCCTGGGCCCGGCGCCGAAAATCTTCCCGGCCTCGCCACAGTGGCAAACCACCCTCGCACGCTTGATGCATTGGGCCTTGTACCTGTTCATGATCAGCATGCCGATTCTCGGCTGGCTGATCACCAGCGCCGAAGGTCATCAGGTGATGTTCTACGGTTTCGACCTGCCGTTGCTGGTGAATGAAGACAAGGTGTTCGCCAAAGACGTCGAGCACTGGCATGTGCTGATCAGCACCATCGGCTACTGGCTGATCGGCCTGCATGCGCTGGCGGGGATCTATCACCATTACGTGGTGCGCGATAACACGCTGCTGCGGATGATGCCCAAGCGCAGCCAGGGTTAACCGTCGAATCCACGCCGACCCTGCAAGCCGCCGGTGTGGACGAAGATCAAGCGTGAACCGCGGGCAAAGCGACCCGCCTCGATCTGTTGTTTGAGCGCCAGCAAGGCTTTGCCGGTGTACAGCGGTTCGAGGGGAATGCCGCTGGCCTGTTCGGTTTGCGCGATGAATTCAAGCAACGCCGGATCGACCTTGGCGAAACCGCCACGACTGGCGTCGATCAGTTCGTAGCCTCCAGCCTTGCCCACAATTGCCTCGAGATTGGCCGCGACGCCGTGATCGTCGGGCACGGCCATTGCGCCGTACACCGCATGTTGTCCGGACTCGGCCAACACCAATCCCGCGAGCGTGGTGCCCGTGCCGCAGGCCAGCCACCAACCGTGGTAGTCGTCCCAGCCGAGCTTACCGAGTTGTTGACTGACCTGATCCTTCAGTGCCGCGCAGCCCTGCGCGCCCGGCAACCCGCCGCCCCCTTCAGGCACCGGATGCAGCGTCGGATACTGCGCCAGCCACGGCTGCCAGAACCCCGGCTCGTGCCGCGCCCTATAGCCGCCGTAACCGAGCCAGTGCAGCTGCATGCCGAAATCCCGCAGATCCCTCACCGTCGGCGTGTCCTGCTGATGCCCGCGCAACAGCCCGACCGTTGCGAATCCCAGGCGTTTGCCCGCAGCCGCCAGCGCATGCAGATGATTGGAGTGCGCACCGCCCAGGCTGATGATGCCTTCGGCGCCCGCACGGTCGGCAGCTTTGAGATGTTCGACGAGTTTGAACCACTTGTTGCCGCTGATCAGCGGATCGATCCGGTCGAGACGCAGGATCGCGACTTCAACGCCGGCGGCGGTGAGCCAGTCCAGATGAAGCGCTTCGAGGGGGGCTTGAGGTAGCCAGTCGGTGGGAGGCAGAAACATGAAGGCCGGCTCTGTGCAAAGAGCCGGCATTCTAGGGTGGATCAGAGCTCGGCGGCCAGACGCGAACCCTGATTGATCGCACGTTTGGCATCCAGTTCGGCCGCCACATCGGCGCCGCCGATCAGGTGCACGTTCTGCCCGGCTTCGACCAGACCGTCGTGCAGCTCGCGCAGCGGATCCTGGCCGGCGCAGATGACGATGTTGTCCACCGGCAGCACTTGCGGCTCGCCGGTTTCGCCGATGCGGATGTGCAGGCCTTCGTCGTCGATCTTCAGGTATTCGACGCTGTTGAGCATCTGCACCTGCTTGTTCTTGAGACCGGTGCGGTGAATCCAGCCGGTGGTCTTGCCCAGACCGTCGCCGACCTTGGATTTCTTGCGTTGCAGCAGGAACACGTCGCGCGCCGGTGCGTGCGGTGCAGCCTTGATCCCGGCCACGCCACCACGGGCTTCCAGATTCGTGTCGATGCCCCACTCTTTCCAGAACGCGGCGCGATCCTGACTGGTGGCCACGCCTTCATGGACGAGGAATTCCGAGACGTCAAAACCGATACCGCCGGCACCGATCACCGCCACACGCTTGCCGACCGGTTTGCGCTCAAGCAACACATCCAGGTAGCTCAGCACCTTGGCGTTCTCGACACCCGGAATCGCCGGCAGACGCGGCGCAATGCCGGTCGCCAGGATGACTTCGTCGTAACCGCCCTCGACCAGTTTCGCCACGTCGACGCGGGTGTTCAGGCACACCTCGACGTTGGTGGTCTGCAGTTTGCTTTTGAAGTAGCGCAGGGTTTCGTAGAACTCTTCCTTGCCCGGCACACGTTTCGCGACGTTGAACTGGCCACCGATTTCGCTGGCCGAATCAAACAAGGTCACCTGATGCCCGCGCTCGGCGGCCACGGTGGCAGCGGACAGACCGGCAGGACCGGCACCGACCACGGCGATCTTCTTGATCTGCTTGACCGGCAGGTAGTTGAGTTCGGTCTCGTGGCAGGCACGCGGGTTGACCAGGCAACTGGTGAGCTTGCCGCCGAAGGTGTGATCGAGGCAGGCCTGGTTGCAACCAATGCAGGTGTTAATTTCGTCGGCGCGGCCTTCAGCTGCCTTGTTGACGAAGTCCGGATCGGCGAGGAACGGCCGCGCCATCGAGACCATGTCGGCATCGCCTTCGGCGAGGATCTGCTCGGCGACTTCCGGGGTGTTGATACGGTTGGTGGTGATCAGCGGAATACTCACCGAGCCACGCAGCTTGGCGGTGACCTTGCTGAACGCCGCACGCGGCACTTTGGTGGCGATGGTCGGGATCCGCGCTTCGTGCCAGCCGATACCGGTGTTGATGAGGGTCGCGCCGGCCTGCTCGATGGCTTTGGCCAGGGTGACGATTTCTTCCCAGGTGCTGCCGCCTTCCACCAGATCGAGCATCGACAGACGGAAGATGATGATGAAGTTCGGGCCGACCGCTTCACGTACGCGGCGTACGATTTCCACCGGCAGGCGCATGCGGTTTTCGTAGCTGCCGCCCCAACGGTCGGTGCGGTGGTTGGTGTGGGCGGCGAGGAACTGGTTAATGAAATAACCTTCCGAGCCCATGATTTCCACGCCGTCGTACTCGGCGGTCTGGGCCAGTACCGAGCAGGTGACGAAATCGCTGATCTGCTTCTCGATGCCTTCCTCGTCCAGCTCTTTGGGCTTGAACGGGTTGATCGGCGCCTGGATGGCGCTCGGCGCGACCTGTTTCGGGCTGTAGGCATAACGGCCGGCGTGGAGGATCTGCATGCAGATCTTGCCGCCCGCATCATGCACAGCGCGAGTGACGATGCGGTGCTTGAGCGCTTCTTCCTCGGTGGTCAGCTTGGCTGCGCCGGAGTACACACCGCCCTCGTCGTTCGGGCCGATACCGCCGGTGACCATCAGGCCGACACCGCCACGGGCACGCTCGGCAAAATACGCCGCCATGCGTTCGAAACCACCCGGCTTCTCTTCAAGGCCGGTGTGCATCGAGCCCATCAGGGTGCGGTTGCGCAGCGTGGTGAATCCCAGGTCCAGCGGGGCCAACAGGTGCGGGTATTGAGTGGCGGTCATCGTTAACTCCACAGCAGCGATCACGGAAAATGCGGGAGCTCTGCGTCCCCCGTCAGTCATGCTCGACAGATTAGGAGTCGCATCGCTGTCACTCAATGACCGAAACTGACAAGTTATTGATCCAAATGCGCAGCGCCCCTTGGCAAGCCGGGGCTGGCGCCCTACCCTGTCCGCACACCCTGTACCCGGTTGTTGTTGGATTTCATGCGCAAACTTCTGTACCTGACTTTTTCCATGGCGCTCATCGCCGCGCTCACCTTCTACGCCATGTGGGCGGCTGACCGCCCGGCCGGTCATTACCTGTCGGACCTGCGGATCAAACTGGCGGTCGATCAGGGCACGCCCGCCGATCGCGGCAACCTGCTGGGCATCCAGCCCGAGCTGTTCCCCACCGACTACCAAAGCCCCGAACGCCTGCACCGCAAGCTCGCCGCCTATTTGCAGCAGGCGCAGGATCAGGGGCTGTTGAATGATAAAACCGTGGTCATCCTGCCCGAGCATGTCGGCACCTGGCTGATGATCAGCGGCGAGAAAGACGAGCTGTACCAGGCCGCCACCCTCGCCGAAGCGATGAACTGGCTGGCCGCGAGCAATCCGGTGCAGTTTGCTCGCGCCTGGCTCGCCGCCAAGGGCAGCAGCCGTCTGGATGACGCGCACCTGCGGATGAAATCTCGGGACATGGCCAAGAACTATCAGGCGCTGTTCGGTGGCCTGGCCAAGGAATTCCACATCACCCTGGTGGCCGGCTCGATCGTATTGCCTGAACCGAACATCATCGATGGCCGGCTCAAGACCGGCAGTGGTGAGCTGTACAACAGCACCGTAGTGTTTGGCCGCGACGGTGCCCCGCTCGGCCAGCCACAACGGCAGATGCGCCCGATCTTCGATCAGGACGACAGCTCCGGCGAGGCTTCCCGGATCAATGTGGTCGATACCCCGGCCGGGCGCCTCGGCGTGCTCATCGGCAGAGACAGCTGGTATCCGGACAACTACCGCAAACTGGATGAGCAAGGCGCGCAACTGATTGCGGTCCCGGCGCTGATCACAGGTCATGGCGTGTGGGATCAACCGTGGAAGGGTTACAAAGGCTTGAGCGTGCCGGACTCGGTCAGCCTGAAACCGGGAGCCGTCAGCGAGGGCCAGGCCTGGCACCAATTGACCCTGACCGCGCAACCGTCGGCCAGCAAGGCGCTGGCCGGCATGAGTGTGTTTCTGCGCGGGCAGTTCTGGGACAAACCGAGTTCCGGGCAAAGTTTCCTCAGCAGCAACGGCCAGCAATTCGCTGACAGCGAAGCCCGTGGCGCGCGCCTGCTGAACCTCTGGTTGTAACCCATGAAACCGCAGCCCATGCGTCTCGGGGATCTGTCGGTGGGCTTCGTCCACAGCCTGGCCGATGCCGTGCGCAGCCATGACGTCGATCCGCTGCCATTGCTCGAGCAGTACGGCCTGGATGCCGCACGACTGGCCGAAGCCGGGGCGCGCCTGTCGATCCCGCGCTACATGCGCCTGGGGCATGGCGCGATTCAGCTTACCGGCGATCCGGCACTGGGTTTGCGCATGGGCCGGCTCAGTCGCCTGAGTCAGGCCGGGCTGGCCGGTGTGACCGCCGCGCAGGCGCCAACCGTGCGCGAAGCCGCTCGCTGCCTGACTCGCTTCGAACCCTTGTACGGCTCCAACTATCGCGGCCAGTCGAGTTTCCACGAAGACGCCAGCGGTGCGTGGCTGCGCTTCTACTCGATCAGCCCGTACAACGCCTACAACCGCTTTGTGGTGGATTCGATCATCGCCGGCTGGCTGCAGCAGTTGTCCAGCGTCAGCCCCGAGCCCTTGCGCACCGAGCGGATCGAGATCGAATTCGATAGCCCGGATTATCGCGACGCTTATGCGGTGCTGGGCGATTGCCCGATACAGTTCGGCGCCGAACACAATCAATTGCGTCTGAGCCTCACCAGCCTGGCCCAACGCAACCCGGAGCATTGCCCCAGCACCTGGAAACATTTGCTCGGTCTGTGCGAACGGGAACTGGAGCAATTGACCCGCACCCGCAGCCTGCGTGAACGCATCACGCAATTGCTCGGGCCATTGCTCAATGGCGGCCGGGAACCGGACCTGGAAGAAGTGGCGGCACGCCTGAAGCTGCCGACCTGGACGTTACGGCGAAAGCTGGCCGAGGAAGGCACGCAGTTTCGCGCGATCCTCAATGACACCCGCCGTGATCTGGCGATGACCTACATCCGCGACACCGAACTGGCATTCGGTGAAATTGCCTACCTGCTGGGCTTTGCCTCGGCCGAAGCTTTCCAGCGCGCCTTCAAGCGCTGGAACGGCCAGACACCGGGCGAATTTCGCCGCAGTCACCGCAAGACAGGCTGACGCCTCACAGCTCGGTGGCGTCTTCCGCAGGCTCTGGTGAATCCAGCTCAAAGGCCTGGAATTCGAGCAGTTCTTCTTGATAGTCATCCATTGCGTAATCCCCCTACTGCTTGCTTGAAATGGCCTGGAACAAATGACCAGTGCCTCGAGCATAAAGTGCCCGTGTGAAGGAAAAATGAAACGCGTCCTTCATGAAATAAACGTAGCAGGCGGTCAGGAATTTATCGCGGGAAATTTTTCGACGGGGCTTGCAGGAAGAAGCTCAAGGGAAACAACAAAACGCCACGCGTCCGACAGCGGTCGGAGGCGTGGCGTGAAGTTCACTGCCCGGAGGCAGGCATGGCCGGAATCGGCTCGGAGGGCGGCGGTATGTCCGTCGGGTTGGCCGGCGGCGTGATGGTTTCCGTGGCGGGCGCAGGCTCGGCAACCGGTGCCGGGGTGATCGGTGCAGCTTCGGCCGGCGGTGCTACAGGTTCGGAGCTGGCCGGGGCCGCTTCTGCAGGCGCTGGTGCCGCAGCGGGCTCAGCGGCCGGCGCTGGGGCCGTGGTCGGTTCAGCCGCAGGGGCTGGAGCCAGCGGAGCCGGTGCCGCTTTGGCTTCCGGCACACCCAGGTCAGTCTTGGGTTTTTCGGTGATGTGCGCAGCTTTCTTCGCATCGGCCGGCAGGAACAGCTCAACCAGGGTGAAGAAACGCTCGTAGAACTTCTGCGACGACACCGTTTCGCTGGCCACCTTGACCATCGAATCGTCAGACGAGCCGATCGGCATCGACACCGAGCCCAGCACGCCGACACCGAGGCTGGCCGAGTTGTTGGTCTTCTTCAGCGCGTAGCGGTCCTGCAGGGCGTTGGCGAACACGGTGGCGTGATGGCCGGCGCTGCCATCATCGGCGCACACCACGTTGAAGCTGATCTCAAGGTGGGTTTCGCCGGTCTGCTGGAAGCTCTTGTGCCCGCTGACCAGTTTCGGGTCGTTGCTGGTAATGATATAGCCCTGGCTGAGCAACGCTCGGCGGGCCGCTTCGCAACTGGCGGTGTCGGTCACCGGGTAATTGCGCGAAAAGGTGCCGGAGTCGTCGAAATTCTCATGCTCGTAGATGGGCTTGTCCTTGGAGCAGCCGGCAGCGGCGGTCAGCAACAACGCCAACCCGATGAAACGCACGGGAATAGAATTCAACATTAAACATCCTGAGGGAAAACGGTCCGGGGCGTATTGTGCAACAGATCGCTGCCCCGCGGCGTATGGATTAGTGTCTTAAAACAGTTACAACTCTACCGGTCATGAGCGACAGGAAAAAGTCGCGCCGATAAATGATCGATGAACACCCGCAATTTGGCAGTTGCGTGCCGGCTCGACGGCCACAAAACCCAGAACTGCCCGACGTGCTGCAGATGCTCCTCCAGTACGCGCTGCAGGCGACCCTGTTGCTGAGATTCATGGATCATGAAGTCCGGCAGACAGGCGATGCCCATGCCCGCCAGCGCCGCATGCCGCACGGCTTCGATCGAGGTACTGACCAGACGTGTCGGCAGGGTCGGCTCGGGCGCGCCCTCCTCGCGTTTGAGCGGCCAGGACTCCAGTTTGCCCGTGGCGTGAAACGTATGGCGCAGGCAGGCGTGCTGCGTCAGTTCGGCCGGGGTCTGAGGTTCGCCGCACTCGCGCAGATACGCGGGACTGGCCACCAACACCATATGAAACTCGCCCAACGGTCGTGCCATCAGTCGCGAGTCTCGCGGTTTACCCGTTCGGATCACCGCATCGAAACCTTCGTCCACCACATCCACCATGCGATCGGTCAGGTCCAGATCCAGCTCGATCTGCGGATACAGCGCCATGAACTCGTTCATGACCGGCATCACCAGGTCATGCACCTGCGGCAGGCTGACCCGCAACTTGCCGTGAGGCGCCGCTGCGGCATCGCACATTTCAAATTCAGCCGCTTCGACCTCCGCGAGGATCTTGCGGCAACGTTCAAGAAACAGCGCGCCTTCGCTGGTCAGCGTGATGCTGCGAGTGGTGCGGTAAAACAACCGCACATTGAGCCGTGCCTCCAGGCGGGCGATGCTTTTGCCGACCGCCGACGAAGACACGCCCTGCAAGCGAACGGCCTCGGTAAAACTGCGGGTTTCCGCCACCTGCACGAACACCGAAATACTGCCCAGGCTGTCCATTTATCCCTCCCTGATTCACGACATTCTTGTCCGAGATGTTCGGAACCCTAACCTGTTTTTCCCGAATGTGCAGCGCCCTACCCTATGGCCTTCGTCTCCTTTGGCAAAATGGAAACCCGCCCATGAACGATGCGCCACTCACTTCCCCCACGCTCGCCGGCACCGTCGAGCCCGCAGAACGATTACCGCTGGGTGCATTGCTCGCACTGGCCACCGCCGGATTTATCACCGTGCTGACCGAGGCGATGCCCGCCGGCCTGTTGCCACAGATGAGCGCGGGGCTTGATGTCTCTCAGGCCCTGATCGGGCAACTGGTCACGCTGTACGCCATTGGTTCGATGCTGGCGGCCATTCCACTCACCATTGCCACCCGGGGTTGGCGTCGACGCCCGCTGCTGCTGTCGGCCATTGGTGGGTTCGCCATTGCCAACAGCATCACTGCGCTGTCGGAGCTGTACTGGCTGACCCTGATTGCACGCTTGATCGCGGGCGTATTCGCGGGGCTGCTGTGGGCGTTGCTGGCCGGCTACGCAAGCCGGATGGTCGCACCCCACTTGCAAGGCCGGGCCATTACGGTGGCCATGCTCGGGGCACCCCTTGCGCTGTCGCTGGGCATTCCGGCCGGGACGCTGCTGGGCACGGCGGTCGGCTGGCGCCTGAGCTTCGCGATCATGACCGGGCTGACCGTGCTGCTGGTGATCTGGGTGCGTTGGCAAGTACCGGACTTCGCCGGTGAACGCGCCGGCAAACGCCTGCCACTGCGCCAGGTGTTTACCCTGCCGGGCGTGCGATCCGTGTTGTTTGTAACCTTGTCCTACGTCGTCGCGCACAACCTGCTGTACACCTACATCGCGCCATTTCTGGAGCCATCGGGACTTGGCGGAGAAATCGACCGAGTGTTGCTGGTATTCGGCCTGGCGTCAGTACTGAGCCTGTGGATCGTCGGCAGTCTGATTGATCGCTGGCTGCGTCAGTTGGCGCTGGTCAGTGCAATGCTGTTCCTGCTGTCAGCGATCGCACTGGGCCTGTGGCGCGAATCGCCGGGCGTGGTCTACACCGCCACCGCCGTCTGGGGTCTGGCGTTCGGCGCGATGCCCTCGCTGTTGCAGACAGCCCTGGCGAAAACTGCCAAGGAGGCTGCCGATACCGCGCAATCGATGCTGGTGACTCTATGGAATGTCGGCATTGCCGGCGGCGGGCTTGCGGGCGGTCTGCTGCTGAACAACCTGGGCGTCGGGAGTTACCCGTGGATTGTCGCGGGTCTGTTGCTGCTGACTCTGTATGCGACCACCAATGCCCGGAGCCATGGTTTCCCGAACGCCGGATAGCGTGCATAAAAAAGCCCCGGATTTGCATCCGGGGCTCGGGTCTTGCGGCTCAGCCAGGCATCAGAAACGCTTGATGTCGGCTTCGGCTTCCAGCTGTTTGCGGTACGCCGCGAAGTCTTGCTGGCCCACACGCGATGCGAGGAAGCGACGGTATTGCGCTTTCTCTTCATCGGTCGGAGCCGCTGCTTCGTTCACGCCGTTCAGGCGCACGATGGTCAGGCTGCCGTCCGCCAGCGTTACGCTGGTGAAGGTCGGCTTGTCCTTCGCGGCCGGTTTCGGCATGCGGAACAACGCTTGCAGCACCGCCGGATCAACGCCTTCCTGAGCGCGGTTTGCTGCTTCGGTAACTTTCCAGCTCTGACCGTCCACCGCCTTGTCCAGCGGGGTCTTGCCATCACGCAGACTGGCGATCAGTTGCTCCGCCTTGGTCTTGGCAGCCGCGCTGGCGTGCTCTTTGGTCAACTGGGCGCGAATGGCGGTGGCCACGCTTTCCAGCGGCAATTGAGCAGGCTTCAGGTGCTCCTTGGCGCGCAGCACGATCACGGTTTCCGGATCCAGCTCGATAGCTGTGCTGTTGGCACCCTCTTCCAGCACTTCGGTGCTGAACGCGGCAGTCACTACAGCACGGTTGGCTGCAACGCCTTCGCCACCTTCACGGCCGAACGGCTTGGAGGTGTGCACGGTCAGTTTCAGATCCTGCGCTGGCTGGGCCAGGTCGGATGCTTCGAACGAAGAGTCTTCCAGTTGCTTGGTCGCCTCGACGAAACGCTGCTCGACTTGCTGGGTTTTCAGCTCGCGGGTCAGCTTGTCTTTCAGGCTGGCCAGCGTCGGCACTTCAGGCGCCTCGATACCCAGCAGCTTGATCAGATGGAAACCGAAGTCGGTGCGAACCGGCTCGGACACCTGATCCTTGTTCAGCGAGTACAGGGCTTTCTCGAAGGCTGCATCGTAAACGCCAGGACCGGCATAACCCAGGTCACCGCCGTTGTTGGCCGAACCCGGATCCTGCGAGAACTCCTTGGCCAGCGCTTCGAATTTCTCGCCCTTGGCCAGACGCGCCTGGACTTCTTCGATCTTCGCCTTGGCCTGAGCTTCGGTAGTCTTGTCGTTGACTTCGATCAGAATGTGCGCCGCACGACGCTGTTCCGACAGGTTGGCGATCTCTTTCTGATACGCCGCCTGCAGGTCTTCGTCCTTGACGGCGACCTGATCGAAGAACGAAGCCTTCTTCAGCTCCAGGTAATCGATGACCACTTGATCCGGGGTCATGAATTCCTTGGCGTGCTCGTCGTAGTAAGCCTTGACCTCGTCATCGGTCAGCTTCACGGCCGAAGGGTCAGCCTTGATGTTCAGCGTGGCGAAATCGCGGGTCTGTTTTTCCAGACGGGCGAAGGCCAGCACCTGAGCATCGGTCACGAAACCGCTGCCTGCCACACCGGCGCGCAGTTGGCCGATCAGCATTTCCTGAGCCAGCATCTGGCGGAACTGCATGCGGCTGTAGCCCAGTTGACGGATCACCTGATCGAAACGGTCGGAGCTGAACTTGCCGTCGACCTGAAATTCAGGCGTCTGCAGGATCACTTGATCCAGGGCCGCTTCGGAGAAAGCGAATTTCGATTGTTCTGCGCCTTGCAGCAGCAGCTTGCGATCGATCAGACCCTTGAGGGCCGATTCGCGCAGCATTTTTTCGTCCAGCAAGGAAGCGTCGAAGTCCTTGCCCAGTTGTTGCATCAGCTGACGGCGTTGCATATCCACCGCCTGGCTCAGCTCGTTCTGGCTGATTTCTTCACCGTTGACCTTGGCCGCCTCATTCTTGTGAGTCGTGGCCTGGAAAATGGCGTCGAAACCGGTCAGAGCCATCAGTGCAACGATGACTCCGATAATGGTCTTGGCAATCCAGCCTTGTGAATTGTCCCTGATATTCTGCAGCATGCGTCCCCCAGAAACGGTTGAACTTCAAAATTAGGCAACCGTGGAGCGTGGGTAGAATCCGGATAGAAGAAAGGCGCATCCGAGGATGCGCCTTCTCGTAACTGGCGGAGCGGACAGGGCTCGAACCCTCGATCCCGGTGTGACAGGCAGCTATTCCAACCGCCTGCTCTACCGCTCCGCTGCCAAGTCAGGCATGACCCCGACCCGGATGGGTAAAAACCTGAATCAAACTTAGTTGACGGCTTCTTTCAGGGCTTTACCGGCTTTGAAACCTGGCTTTTTGGCTGCCGCGATTTCCAGAGTCTTGCCGGTCTGTGGGTTACGACCAATGCGAGCTGGACGATCAGTCACGGAGAAAGTACCGAAACCAACCAGAACAACGGAGTCGCCAGCCTTGAGAGCGCCAGTGACGGATTCGATTACAGCGTCCAGCGCACGGCCAGCAGCAGCTTTCGGGATATCAGCGGATGCAGCGATAGCATCAATCAGTTCCGACTTGTTCACTCTAAGTCCCCTTATATCTATTTGAGTATGATTCTAAGTTTTTTGGTGAAAGCAAAAACGAGTGCTGAATGGCCTACAGACACTTAAGAGCCGCTTTATAACAAGGGCTCTAAAAAGCTGTCAAGGAAGCCCCCCAGGCAAAAGCGTATTAATGCGTGCTAATTCTTTCCTTAGAGTCAGACTCACGTTTTTCGTCCTTGGCAACTATCTCCGGAGCCACATCCGGCAAGGGCTCCGGCGCGTATTGCAGCGCAATTTGCAGGACCTCGTCAATCCATTTAACCGGTTTGATCTGCAGATCCTGCTTGATATTGTCAGGAATCTCCTTCAGATCGCGCACGTTCTCTTCCGGAATAATCACTGTCTTGATTCCGCCACGGTGAGCGGCCAGCAGTTTTTCCTTCAGACCGCCAATGGCAAGGACTTGACCACGCAGGGTGATCTCGCCGGTCATGGCAACATCGGCGCGCACAGGAATACCCGTCAAAGCCGACACCAGCGCAGTACACATGCCTACACCGGCGCTCGGGCCGTCTTTCGGCGTAGCGCCTTCCGGCATGTGGATGTGCGTGTCACGCTTCTCGTGGAAGTCCAGCGGAATGCCCAGGCTCTTGGCACGGCTGCGCACCACGGTCAGGGCCGCAGTGATCGATTCGACCATTACGTCACCCAGCGAACCGGTCTTGATCAGTTGACCTTTACCCGGCACTACGGCGGCTTCGATGGTCAGCAGTTCGCCGCCCACCTGAGTCCAGGCCAGGCCGGTCACTTGACCGATCTGATCCTGTTGCTCGGCCAGACCGTATCGGAACTTGCGAACGCCGAGGAAATGCTCCAGCAGATCAGCTGTCACTTTTACCGAGAAGCGTTTTTCCAGTGCGTGCTCTTTGACCGCCTTGCGGCAGACCTTGGCAATCTGCCGCTCGAGGCCACGCACACCGGCTTCGCGGGTGTAGTAACGGATGATGTCGCGGATCGCTTCTTCGTCGAATTCCAGCTCGCCCTTCTTCAGGCCGTTGGCTGCAATCTGCTTCGGCGACAGGTACTTGACCGCAATGTTGATCTTCTCGTCTTCGGTGTAACCCGGCAGACGGATCACTTCCATCCGGTCCAGCAGCGCCGGCGGAATGTTCATCGAGTTCGAGGTGCACAGGAACATCACATCCGAAAGGTCGTAATCGACTTCCAGATAGTGGTCGTTGAAGTTGTGGTTCTGCTCAGGATCGAGCACTTCCAGCAACGCCGACGCCGGGTCGCCACGCATGTCGCTGCCCATTTTGTCGATTTCATCGAGCAGGAACAGCGGGTTGCGCACACCCACTTTTGTCATCTTTTGAATCAATCTTCCTGGCATCGAACCGATGTAAGTCCGACGGTGACCACGGATTTCCGCTTCATCACGCACGCCACCGAGGGCCATGCGCACGAATTTGCGGTTGGTGGCATGGGCGATCGACTCGGCCAGCGAGGTTTTACCCACGCCCGGAGGACCGACCAGGCACAACACCGGGCCACGGATTTTCTTCACGCGCTTCTGCACGGCGAGGTATTCAAGGATGCGTTCCTTGACCTCTTCGAGGCCGTAGTGATCGGCGTCGAGAATGTCTTCGGCACGGGCCAGGTCCAGACGCACCTTGCTCTGAGCCTTCCACGGCACCTGAACCAGCCAGTCGATGTACGAGCGCACCACGGTGGCTTCGGCAGACATCGGCGACATCTGCTTGAGCTTGTTCAGCTCGGCAGTGGCCTTGGCCAGAGCATCTTTCGGCAGACCGGCAGCGTCGATACGCTTTTTCAGGTCTTCGATTTCGTTGTGGCCTTCGTCGCTGTCGCCGAGCTCCTTCTGAATGGCCTTCATCTGCTCGTTCAGGTAGTACTCGCGCTGACTGCGCTCCATTTGCTTTTTGACGCGGCCACGAATGCGTTTTTCGACTTGCAGCAGGTCGATCTCGGCGTCCAGCAAGGCCAGAACGTGCTCGACCCGGGCCGACAAATCGATGATTTCGAGGATTTCCTGCTTCTGCTCGATCTTCAGCGCCATGTGCGCGGCCATGGTGTCTACCAGGCGGCCAGGCTCGTCGATGCTGTTGAGCGACGACAGGACTTCAGCCGGGACTTTCTTGCCCAACTGCACATATTGTTCGAACTGCGACAGCAGGCTGCGCACGAACACTTCGGATTCGCGCTCGGCGGCGTCGACTTCCTCGATCAGCGAGACTTCGGCACGGCAGTGGCCATCGACTTCGCTGAAGCGCTCGACAGCGCCACGCTGCTCGCCCTCGACCAGAACCTTGACGGTGCCGTCAGGCAGCTTGAGCAGCTGCAGAACAGTGGCGATGGTACCTACGCGATAGAGAGCTTCTTCACCGGGATCGTCGTCAGCCGGGTTTCTCTGGGCCAGCAGCAGGATCTGCTTGTCGCCCGTCATCGCGGCCTCGAGGGCTTCGATGGATTTCTCGCGCCCCACGAACAGCGGGATAACCATGTGCGGATACACAACGACATCACGCAATGGCAGGAGAGGCAATTCGATGGTGGTCTTCATGATTTCGCCTCTACGGCGGCCATATGGCCGTAATCAGATGGAATTAAGCTTGAAACCAAGATGGGGGCTGCCTTGAAAAAAAACAAGCGCAAAGCGGATGTAAAAAACGACATAAAAAAAAAGAGGCCCGAAGGCCCCTTCTTTGTACCGGCAGACCGGGCGCTTACGCGTCAGGTGCAGCCTTGGCAGCCGGCTCACTGTTTTCGTAGATATACAGTGGCTTGGACTTGCCTTCGATCACGCTTTCATCGATCACGACTTTGCTCACCTCGGACTGCGAGGGGATTTCATACATCGTGTCGAGCAGCACACCTTCGAGAATCGAACGCAGGCCACGGGCACCGGTTTTACGTTCCAGGGCACGCTTGGCGACCGATTTCAGCGCGTCGGAACGGAACTCCAGATCCACGCCTTCCATCTCGAACAGCTTGGCATACTGTTTGGTCAGGGCATTTTTCGGCTCGGTGAGAATCTGCATCAGCGCAGCCTCATCCAGCTCGTCCAGCGTCGCGAGGACCGGCAGACGACCGACGAATTCCGGGATCAGACCGAACTTGACCAGGTCGTCAGGCTCGACTTCACGCAGGGACTCACCGACTTTCTTGCCTTCTTCCTTGCTGCGCACTTCTGCGTTGAAACCGATGCCACCCTTGGTGGAACGGTTCTGAATGACCTTCTCCAGACCGGAGAATGCGCCACCGCAGATGAACAGGATGTTGCGGGTATCAACCTGAAGGAATTCCTGCTGCGGATGCTTGCGGCCACCTTGCGGCGGAACCGAAGCGACCGTGCCTTCGATCAGTTTGAGCAAGGCCTGCTGCACGCCTTCCCCGGAAACGTCCCGGGTAATCGACGGGTTGTCGGACTTGCGGGAAATCTTGTCGATTTCGTCGATGTAGACAATGCCCATCTGGGCTTTCTCTACGTCGTAATCACACTTCTGCAGCAGCTTCTGAATGATGTTCTCGACGTCTTCACCCACATAACCCGCCTCGGTGAGGGTGGTTGCGTCGGCGATGGTGAACGGAACGTTCAGCAAGCGGGCCAGGGTTTCGGCCAGCAGGGTTTTACCGGAGCCTGTCGGGCCGATCAGCAGGATGTTGCTCTTGCCGAGTTCGACGTCGTCAGCCTTTTTGTCACGCTGGTTCAGACGCTTGTAGTGGTTGTACACCGCTACTGCCAGAACCTTTTTGGCACGTTCCTGACCAATTACATACTGATCAAGGATGCCGCTGATTTCTTTAGGCGAAGGCAATTTATGCGCGCTGCTTTCGGCCTGTGCTTCCTGCACCTCCTCGCGGATGATGTCATTGCACAGGTCGACGCACTCGTCGCAGATAAAGACCGAGGGGCCGGCAATCAATTTGCGCACTTCATGCTGGCTTTTGCCACAGAAGGAGCAATAGAGCAGCTTGCCGTTGTCCTCGCCGTTGCGGGTGTCAGTCATTCGTTCGATCCAAATCCGATAGGCTTGCAACACAAGATGAAGGCTATTGCGGGCTTTTTCAAGCCCGCCGCTGATCAGACGCGCCGACCAAGCCTATTTTGAGCTGCTTATTTTTAAGCTGGGCGCTGGTTGATCACTTCGTCGATCAGACCGTATTCCTTCGCAGCTTCTGCACTCATGAAGTTGTCGCGGTTGGTGTCGCGCTCGATTTCTTCAAGCGTACGGCCGCTGTGCTTGGCCATCAGCGTGTTCAGACGCTCGCGGATGAAGAGGATTTCCTTGGCATGGATTTCGATGTCCGATGCCTGGCCCTGGAAACCGCCCAGTGGCTGGTGAATCATCACGCGCGAGTTCGGCAGGCAGAAACGCTTGCCAGGTGCACCGGCCGTCAGCAGGAATGCGCCCATGCTGCACGCCTGACCGATACAGGTAGTCGATACGTTTGGCTTGATGAACTGCATGGTGTCGTAGATCGACATGCCCGCTGTCACCGAACCGCCCGGGGAGTTGATGTAAAGATGGATGTCCTTGTCCGGGTTTTCCGCTTCAAGGAACAGCAATTGCGCGCAAATCAGGTTGGCCATGTAGTCCTCTACAGGACCCACCAGAAAGATCACTCGTTCCTTGAGAAGACGCGAGTAGATGTCATAGGCGCGCTCGCCACGAGCAGATTGCTCGACAACCATCGGGACCAGGCCGCCGGCGGCCTGGATATCAGAGTTCTGCTGAATATAGGAATTACGGAACATGCTCTGCAGTCACTCCCAAATAGTCATGTCTTGAATACGCATAAGCCAGCTCGAAGGCTGGCTTATGGTGTGTGCTTCTAACGCAAAAACAATCAGTCGGCTTTTGGAGCTTCTACCGGCTTGACCGCTTCTTCGTAAGAGACCGATTTGTCGGTCACGCTAGCTTTCTGCAGAACAGTATCCACAACTTGTTCTTCCAGCACAACCGAACGGACTTCGTTCAGTTGCTGCTCGTTCTTGTAGTACCAGGACACGACCTGCTCAGGCTCTTGGTAAGCCGAAGCCATTTCCTGAATCATTTCGCGAACGCGGGCTTCGTCTGGCTTCAGGTCGAACTGCTTGACCACTTCAGCAACGATCAGACCCAGTACAACGCGACGCTTGGCTTGTTCTTCGAACAGCTCGGCCGGCAGTTGGTCTGGCTTGATGTTGCCACCGAACTGCTGAACAGCCTGCACGCGCAGACGATCAACTTCGTTGGACAGCAGAGCCTTAGGCACTTCGATCGGGTTGGTGGCCAGCAGACCGTCCATTACCTGATTCTTGACCTTGGATTTGATCGCCTGACGCAGTTCACGCTCCATGTTCTTGCGAACTTCGGTGCGGAAACCGTCGATGCCGCTTTCCTTGATGCCGAATTGAGCGAAGAACTCTTCGTTCAGCTCAGGCAGTTTTGGCTCGGAAACGGTATTTACAGTCACGGTGAACTCGGCGGTTTTGCCAGCCAGGTCCAGGTTCTGATAGTCCTCTGGGAAGGTCAGGTTCAGAACGCGCTCTTCGCCGGCTTTAGCACCAACCAGGCCTTCTTCGAAGCCAGGGATCATGCGGCCGGAACCCAGTACCAGCTGAGTGCCCTTGGCGGAACCGCCAGCGAACACTTCGCCGTCAACCTTGCCAACGAAATCGATGTTCAGCTGGTCTTCGTTCTGGGCAGCGCGATCGGCTACTTCAAAACGGGTGTTCTGCTTGCGCAGGATGTCCAGCATCTTGTCCAGATCGGCGTCAGCCACGTCAGCGCTCAGGCGCTCGACGGTGATGCCTTCGAAGCCGGCAACGGTGAACTCGGGGAACACTTCGAATACGGCTACGTATTCCAGGTCCTTGCCAGCTTCGAGCGACTTAGGCTCGATCGACGGCGAACCGGCCGGGTTCAGCTTCTGCTCAACCACAGCTTCGTAGAAGGAGGACTGGATCACGTCGCCGATCGCTTCCTGGCGCGCATCAGCACCGAAACGGCGCTTGATTTCGCTCATTGGCACTTTGCCTGGACGGAAGCCAGCAATCTTGGCCTTTTGGGCAGTCTGCTGCAGACGCTTGTTGACCTGAGTCTCGATGCGCTCAGCCGGCACGGTGATGCTCATGCGGCGCTCAAGAGCAGTAGTATTTTCAACAGAAACTTGCATGGATATTCCTCGTTGCACAGACGTTAGCCGGCCGTTTCCGACCCAAGAATCAAGGGCAAGCATTCTAGTAGGTCAAACTCAAGAAGTCACCCTACTGAAAACGGGTAAAAAAACAGCAGGCCATTTGAAGGCGGGGACAAACGGTTGCGCCTCGCCCTGTTAGCAAATACAGCCAATTCAAGCCAGGGCTCTGCGCCAACCTCTTCTATATATAGAGGCGGTTGAATCATCTCCCTGACAGCCGACCTCGCAAGCAAGGCCGACGGGCAGTGCAGCATCATCGAGCAACATTGATACGACGAAGCACCCTGCCCTGCGACCCGAAACCTGCAGCCGCCAAAATCCGAAACCGTAAAACAAAAAAGGCGCCAGACTGTTAAATCTGGCGCCTTTCGGAATATGGGG
>NZ_JBWKYU010000015.1:0-81971 GCF_059423925.1 Pseudomonas sp. GW458-11-26-14-LB4 | reverse complement strand
GGGTGGACGATGGGGATCGAACCCACGACAACGGGAGTCACAATCCCGTGCTCTACCAACTGAGCTACGCCCACCATATTGCGTGCCAAAGAAGCCAAACAACTTCTTTGTAGAACTTCACCCGGCCAACGGCATGAATGAAGCTTTGATTGGTGCGGATGAAGAGACTCGAACTCTTACGCCTCGCGGCGCTGGAACCTAAATCCAGTGTGTCTACCAATTCCACCACATCCGCGGATGAAGCTTTTTAAAGCAAAGGCGCCAGACTGTTACATCTGGCGCCTTTCGAAATATGGGGTGGACGATGGGGATCGAACCCACGACAACGGGAGTCACAATCCCGTGCTCTACCAACTGAGCTACGCCCACCATATCGCGTTACTTGTGCCAATGCTGCCTAATGGCGCACCCGGCAGGACTCGAACCTGCGACCATCCGCTTAGAAGGCGGATGCTCTATCCAGCTGAGCTACGGGCGCCTTGTTAGCTGTACCCTTGGAGGACTACAAACTAAGTGCTTTCCAGTCGTTCGAAACCTTGATTTCGTTCGACCTTCTTAACCAGTGCTAGGCTGTGCCCGACAAGTGCGACGAATAGTATAGAGCGACCTGAAGGTCGTCAAATCCTTTTTGAAAAAAATTCATTTAATTAAAGGGCTTAGGGGAATTTGCTGACCAAGCGCCTTTGCCCTCACCGTTTGACATGCGAGAATGCGTTCTCTTTTTTTCCCCTCTCGATGGTTAATCACGCGCAATGACTGCACAACTAATCGACGGCAAATCAATCGCCGCCAGCCTGCGCCAGCAGATCGCCCAACGGGTAGCCGAACGTCGCGAGCAAGGCTTGCGCACTCCCGGCCTCGCGGTGATCCTGGTCGGCAGCGATCCTGCCTCTCAGGTTTATGTCTCGCACAAGCGTAAAGACTGTGAAGAGGTCGGCTTCCTCTCTCAAGCCTACGACCTGCCTTCCGAAACCACTCAAGAAGCGCTGACCGATCTGATCGATCGACTGAACGACGACCCGGCAATCGACGGCGTTCTGCTTCAACTTCCCCTGCCGGAGCACCTGGATGCCTCCAAACTGCTGGAGCGCATCCGCCCGGACAAGGACGTCGACGGTTTCCATCCTTATAACGTCGGCCGTCTGGCCCAGCGCATTCCGCTGCTGCGCCCGTGCACCCCGAAGGGCATCATGACCCTGCTGGAAAGCACCGGTGCCGATCTGTACGGGATGGACGCAGTCGTTGTCGGCGCTTCCAACATCGTCGGTCGCCCGATGGCGATGGAACTGCTGCTGGCCGGTTGCACCGTGACCGTCACCCACCGCTTCACCAAGGATCTGGCCGGCCACGTCGGCCGCGCCGATCTGGTGGTCGTGGCCGCCGGCAAGCCGGGCCTGGTCAAGGGCGAGTGGATCAAGGAAGGCGCGATCGTGATCGACGTCGGCATCAACCGTCAGGACGACGGCAAACTGGTCGGTGACGTCGTGTATGAAACCGCCCTGCCCCGCGCTGGCTGGATCACTCCGGTCCCGGGCGGCGTCGGTCCGATGACCCGCGCCTGCCTGCTGGAAAACACCCTCTACGCGGCAGAAACCCTGCACGCCTGAGTCGCGTTTTCCGCACTCCGAGAACCCCGCCTTGTGCGGGGTTTTTCATGCCCTCGAAAAAACCTTTACCGTTCGCCGGAAACCCCTATTTTTACAGGGCTTTTCACGACTTTTTCATGCCCTTCAAACAACCATCGACAGTTCTTCAGCCATACTCCTAAAATGCGTCGTTTTTACGACACAGGCCGTTACAAAATACGGCATTTCCAACCTTCATGAGTTCGCCCGCGTGAATATTCGTCTGTCCATCCTGAGCCTGGTTTTTGCATTTTCAGGCACGCTCCTCACGCCAACGGTCAACGCCGCCGAAACTACCGCTGCCCCTCGAGACGCTTCGCAATTGAAGATT
Source organism: Pseudomonas sp. GW458-11-26-14-LB4 (assembly GCF_059423925.1). Classification (NCBI taxonomy): domain Bacteria; kingdom Pseudomonadati; phylum Pseudomonadota; class Gammaproteobacteria; order Pseudomonadales; family Pseudomonadaceae; genus Pseudomonas; species Pseudomonas sp. GW458-11-26-14-LB4. Next base: position 80,015 of record NZ_JBWKYU010000015.1, on the reverse strand, counting down.
GCCTCCGGCAGCGCCCTGCTGATGGATCTGCAGACCAACAAAGTCATTTATTCCAGCAACCCGGACGTGGTAGTGCCCATCGCTTCCGTGAGCAAGTTGATGACCGGTTTGGTAGTGGTCGAAGCGCACCAGAACATGGACGAATGGATTGACGTCGACATCAGCCACACGCCGGAAATGAAAGGCGTGTTTTCCCGCGTCAAGCTGCGCAGCGAACTGCCCCGCCGCGAGATGCTGCTGATTGCTTTGATGTCCTCGGAAAATCGCGCCGCTGCAAGCCTGGCTCACCACTACCCGGGCGGTTACGCTGCATTCATCGCCGCGATGAACGCCAAGGCCAAGGCGCTGGGTATGACCAGCACGCACTTTGTGGAACCTACCGGCCTGTCCGAGCGCAACGTTTCCACCGCTCGCGACCTGAGCAAGCTGCTGGTGGCTGCGCACAAACAGCCGCTGCTCATCGAGCTGACCACCACCAAGGAAAAGACCGTCTCGTTCCGCAAACCCAATTACACCTTGGGTTTCCGTAACACCGATCACTTGGTCAACAAGGCCGACTGGGATATCCGCATCACCAAGACCGGTTTCACCAACCCCGCTGGTCATTGCCTGGTACTGGTGACCCGCATGGCCAACCGTCCAGTCGCCCTGGTGATTCTCGACGCGTTCGGCAAATACACCCATTTCGCCGATGCCAGCCGCATCCGCAGCTGGGTGGAAACCGGCAAGAGTGCCAACGTCCCGGCCGTGGCTCAGCAATACAAGGCCGACAAAAACCTCAAGAGTCGCCAGAGCGGCGTGATCGAAGCCTCCAAGTAATCCGTCACCCATGAAAAAGCCCCGAATCGTCGGGGCTTTTTCATTTATGCACTCAGTCGTTGGGCAACGGCATCTTGTCGTCATCGGGAATGCCGTCACCGGCACTCGAGTCGCGGGAATGCTCTGGCGTGACCACCGCCGGACGCGCCAGCGGATCGCGCATGGGGCTGTCCGGATCCAGCACCGGATCAACTTCCGGCTCAGGGGTGGTGGGCACACTGTCAGGTTTGTGGTCGTCGAAACTCGAATCGGTACTCATACGCACCTCGCTTCAAGGCTTGAGATCAGCCAAGGGATCGTAAGGCTTGGCCGGACGCTTGGGATCATCGCCCGGTTGCACATCCTTCGGCGCCTTCGCCGGGCCAATGGGATCGACTTGCGGATCGTCCAGGTCAGGCGAGTCCGGATCGAAACCCAGGTCGTCGCCACTGCCATGTTCTGAAGAATGCGGCCCACTGGGTGAATTTGGAATTGCCATGTTCATCTCCTGATACCAGGCCCGTAAAACACGGGACGCTACAGTTCAGAAGCGCATCCTCCATCAGGGTGCCCGACAGGCGACGAACGGAACCTCAATGCGCCGCCAGCGCCTTCCTCGCCTGCGCCGCTTCCCGCTCCTGCCCGGCTTGCGCCAGTGCGTCGGCAGCCTTGAGCCAGCGCTGTTGATCGACCGCCGCCGGAATCTGCGTCGGCTTCTGGATCAACACTGCCCAGCCGCCGGATTTTTCCAGGGCCGACTCGAACGAGCTGAAGCTCATCAATTCACGGCGATTCATCCCGGCGCGCAGCAGCACCTTCTGCTTCAAGCGATCGTAGCCGGAGAGGATCGCGTAGCGCGGCTCCGCCCAAAACGCCGAACCCTCGCTGAAACGCACCATCACCGGATACCCGGCCGCCACCTGAGTCAGCAGCGCCGGCAGATTGCTGTCCAGCGGATACACGACCATGCCGTATTCACGGGCAAGGTTCTGCAGATTCTGTTGCAGCTTGTCCTCGGCGCCCGGCAAATGCAGCGGCTTTTCCAGCAGACCCGGCGTGATCACGATGCCCTGCTGCGACAGCAGACTGGCCAGCACTTGCGGCCCGCTTTGATAGGCCTCACCGCGATAGAAGGTGCCACTGAGCTCGACCCGTTCAGGCAGGCGCTTGACCTCCGGCGCCACACTGCCCGCACACCCCACCAATGCTGTCACGCAACCGGCCACCAGCAGCGCCGTGCGGATCCGGGAAAATAGCTGCACCATCATCACTCTCTTGATCAGTTACCGGTCATCGTGTTCCGGCTTGGTCGAGGATCATAGGACGGCGCCACGCTGCGGTATAGCCCAAAGCGGCAGATGCATCGGCTGCAAGAGCGAACTGATTGGTCACCACCGACCTTTGGTCAATAGCTTGAAACACGCCAGCGACTAGACTGTCTTTCAGACAAGAGCCAAAGAGCGAGCGCCCGACGCAGGGCAAAGAGGAGGCACAGATGAGCCTGACCATGACCATCGTAATGCTGATTGCCGGCTGGCTGGCCGTTGCCGCCGCCATGCTGTGGGGCGTGTTGCGGATTTCCCGCCGCCATCACCACCCGGTACAACCCGCACCGACCCGGAAGATCGAGAAACACGACGCCCGTCACGCCACCGCGCACTGACTTTCCGTAACCGATACAAACAAAAAGGCCGCCTGGACTCTCGCGAGTTCAGGCGGCCTTTGCTTTTCCAACGATTACGCTTCGGCAGTCAGTTTCTTCTGCTTGGCGCGGCGCGACATCATGTTCAGCACTTCAATCGCAGCCGAGAACGCCATGGCGGCATACACATAACCTTTTGGTACGTGGGCGCCGAAGCCTTCGGCGATCAGCGTCATGCCGATCATGATCAGGAAGCCCAGAGCCAGCATCACCACCGTCGGGTTGTCGTTGATGAACTTGGCCAGCGGGTCAGCTGCGAACAGCATCACCAGCACCGAGACAACAACTGCAATCACCATGATCGGCAAGTGTTCGGTCATGCCGACAGCGGTAATGATGCTGTCGATCGAGAACACCATGTCCAGCATCAGGATCTGCCCGATGGCGGCGGCGAAGCCCAGAGTCACCTTCGACGTCGCGGTCTTCGGATCTTCCGGTGCCGGGTCCATGCTGTGATGGATTTCCGTGGTGGCTTTCCACAACAGGAACAGGCCGCCGGCGATCAGGATCATGTCCTTCCAGGAGAACGCGTGGCCGAGAATCTCGATGACCGGCGCGGTCAGCTGAACGATGAAAGCGATGGTGCTCAACAGGGCCAGACGCATGATCAGCGCCATGCCGATCCCCAGACGGCGAGCCTTCTGCCGGTACTGCTCAGGCAGCTTGTTGGTCAGGATCGAGATAAAGATCAGGTTATCGATGCCAAGCACGATCTCCATCACCACCAGCGTGGCCAAGGCAATCCAGGCAGTCGGGCTGGCGGCGAGTTCTAACAGATATTCCATGGGTCAGTCCTGACTCTGTGTAAGACGGTTTAGATTTCCTGGGAGGACGATTCGGATTTTTCTTCGTCGTCTTTCGGTTCTTTCTTGCTGATCAGATTGCCGGTGGCATCGCTGAGCGCCTCTTCGGCAGCTTTATGCGTGTCGTCGATGGCTTGCTTGGCCGCTTCGGCCGCCTGCCCCATCAGTTGCTGGGCGCTCTTTTCGGCCTGGTCGCAACCGGCCAGTACCAGTAAAGACGCGATCAACAACGCCGTAGTTTTTAGTTTCATGATGCTTCCCTCGATAGAACAGACAGCGCCGCACAGACCGGCCGTCGATGGCTGGGCATTCTAGGGAGACAAACACTTCAGGAAAATTCGTATTTTTAGCGGCTATACTTCGATTTATACGAACTGTATTTGACGGACCGAACCCCATGCTCAATTACCGACAACTGCATTACTTCTGGGTGGTGGCCAAGACCGGCAGCATCGTGCGCGCCTGCGAGCAACTGAACCTGACGCCGCAGACCATCAGCGGGCAGATTTCCCTGCTCGAACAGACCTATGGCATCGAGTTGTTTCAACGGGTCGGCCGGCAATTAGAGCTCACCGAGGCCGGGCGCCAGGCCCTGCCCTACGCCGAGCAAATGTTCCAGCTCGGCGGCGAACTGGAGCTGATGCTGCGCGCCCAGCCCAATGAACAGCAGATCCTGTTCCGGGTCGGCGTGGCGGACGTGGTGCCGAAATCCATCGTCTATCGCCTGATCGCGCCGACCATGGAGTTGAGCGAGCCACTGCGCATCACCTGCCGCGAAGACAAACTCGAGCGGTTACTGGCGGACCTGGCGATCCAGCGCCTGGACCTGGTGATCTCCGACAGCCCGATGCCCTCGCACCTGGACATCAAGGGCTACAGCCAGAAGCTTGGGGAATGCGGGATCAGTTTTTTCGCCACCGCCGAACTGGCAGCGCAATACGGTCAGGATTTCCCGCGCAGCCTGCACGGTGCGCCGCTGTTGATCCCCGGCGCGGAAACCGTGGTGCGCAGCCGGTTACAGCGCTGGTTCGCCGAGCAGCAGATTCAGCCAAGGATTGTCGGGGAGTTCGATGACAGCGCTTTGATGCAGGCGTTCGGCCAGTCCGGCAGCGGGATTTTCATTGGCCCGAGCGTGATTGCCGATGAGGTGAAGCGCCAGTACGGCGTCGAGTTGATCGGCCAGACCGATGCGGTGAGCGAGTCGTTCTACGCGATCTCGGTGGAACGCAAGGTCAAGCACCCCGGCATCAAAGCGATTACCGAAGGTGCCCGACGCGAGCTGTTTACAGCCTTTTAAGCCGGCGCGCAGACGTCGCGCGGCTTGAGCACCATCAGCACCATGGCGAGGAAAATTGACAGCAAAATGAACCCGGCCGCGGCAAAGCCCACAAAGCCGAGGCCGGCGCTGTCGATCACTCGACCGCCAATGATCGCGCCCAGACCAATCCCGAGGTTGGCCCCTGCAATGTTCAACGACGCGGCGAAGGCCGGCGCCTCAGGTGCAGCTTTCATCAAGCGCACGTGGCTGACCAGAAACAGCGCCGCCTGCGTCACGCCCCAGATGCCCATCGCCGCCGCCAGACCCAGCGACGAATTGATGTTCGGCACCAGCGCCACCATCCCCGGGATCATGAACGCGCAGAACATCACCGAGGCCATCAGCGGATGACGATCCACCGCGCGACCACCCAGCGAGTTGCCGATCAGACCCACCGCGCCAAAGCCCATCAGGCACCAGCCGACCACGGTGCCATTGAAGCCGGCCAGACGTTCAAGGATGTCCGCCAGATAGGTGTAGGCGGTGAACATGCCGCTGAACACCAGGATCGACAGCAGCACATGGCCCAGCATCAGCGGGCTGCGCAGGATCTTGAACTGCGAAGCGAAACTGACCTGATGCTGGTGCAGGCTGGTTTTCGGCAGATAGACAAACAGCAGCAGCGCCTTGGCGAACGCGATCACCGCCAGAATGGCGAACGCACTGCGCCAGCCGAACGCATCGGAAATCAGCGTGCCGACCGGAATGCCGAACACGGTGGCGCAGACGATGCCGAAGCCGATCTTGGCGATGGCGCGACCGGCGAAGTCCGGGCCGACGATGTCCACCGCCGTTTCACTGGCCAGCGCCCAGAACACCGGCAGCCCCAGCGCCGGGATCAGTCGGGCAATCGCCATGACCCAGATGTTCGGCGCCAATGCCGCGACGGTATTGGCCAGACCGAACATGATCAGGATGGTGATGAACAGTTTGCGGCGCTCGAAGCGGGCGAAATATGCGGTCAAGAAAGGACCGAACATCGCCACGGTGAAAGCGAATAGAGTCACCAGCAGCCCGGCCTGCGGGATGGTGACGGCCAGGTCGCGAGCAATCGCCGGCAGCAGGCCGACGATGACGAACTCCGTGGTCAGCACCGTGAACCCGGCGGCGGACAACAGAAGGATGGGCAACAGCATGAGGAACTCCAGCAAAACGACGACACCAGCGTTGACCCGAGGGCCCGCTGGCAGAACTTGAAAATAAGGATGCGCAATCTTAACAGAGTGTTTCCCGAGTGACTTGCACAAACCTGTCTAAGTTGCAGAGGGATCCGGTGGCAGATCGTCACAGGTCTGAAGGATCCGGACGACGCTGTGATAAAGTCCGCGCCCTGCAAAACGTACACCCTGTTCAACCACCCGTTTAACGGTGTGGCTGGCGCGTCAGTCCTTTCGGTTTGTGTCCGTGGCCTGCCCCCGATCAATCGCCCGGATCACGTAACCTTGCACCCTATAAAAACAGAGATGCCGTTATGACCGCTTCATCCCCTTCTCTATTGCAACGTCTTAAAAGCCTCAGCTTGGTCACCCAGATCCTGATCGGCCTGATTGCCGGCATCACCCTCGCGCTGTTCGCGCCGGAAGCGGCCAAAGGCACGGCCTTCATCGGCAAGGTGTTCGTCTCGGCCCTGAAAGCCGTGGCGCCGATCCTGGTGTTCGTGCTGGTCATGGCCTCGATCGCCAACCACAAGCACGGCCAGGAAACCCACATCCGGCCGATTCTGTTCCTGTATCTGCTGGGCACCTTCGCCGCCGCCGTGGTCGCGGTGATCGCCAGCATGATGTTCCCGTCGCATCTGGTGCTGTCCACCGACAACATCGCGGTAAGTGCGCCGGGCGGCATCAGTGAAGTGCTGCAAAGCCTGTTGCTGAGCGTGGTCGACAATCCGGTGAGCGCACTGATGAACGCCAACTTCATCGGCATTCTGGCCTGGGCCATCGGCATGGGCGTGGCGATCCGGCACGCCGGTGACACTACACGCGAAGTGCTGGGCGATCTGTCCAATGGCGTTACAGTGATTGTCCGGGTCGTGATCCGTTTTGCGCCACTGGGTATTTTCGGCCTGGTGGCATCGACCCTGGCCACCTCCGGATTTGGTGCATTGATCGGTTACGCGCACCTGCTGGCGGTATTGCTGGGCTGCATGCTGTTCGTGGCGCTGGTGATGAACCCGTTGATCGTGTTCTGGAAGCTGCGTCGCAATCCGTACCCGCTGACGCTCCAGTGCCTGCGTGAAAGCGGCATCACTGCGTTTTTCACCCGCAGCTCGGCGGCGAACATTCCGGTCAACCTGGAACTGAGCAAGCGCTTGGGCCTGCATGAAGACACCTACTCGGTGTCGATCCCGCTCGGCGCCACCATCAACATGGCGGGTGCGGCGATCACCATCACCGTGCTGACCCTCGCCGCCGTGCACACCTTGGGTATCGCCGTGGACATCCCGACCGCGATCCTGCTCAGCGTCGTCGCTGCGATCTGCGCCTGCGGTGCCTCGGGCGTGGCCGGTGGTTCGCTGCTGCTGATCCCGCTGGCGTGCAGCCTGTTCGGCATCCCGAGCGAAATCGCCATGCAGGTGGTGGCCGTCGGTTTCATCATCGGCGTGCTGCAGGATTCGGCCGAGACGGCGCTGAACTCCTCCACCGACGTGCTGTTCACCGCCGCCGCGTGCCTGGGCGAAGAGCAGAAAACCCAGCGCCCGGCATAAAAAACCGACGCAACAAAAAGCCCGCCAAGGCGCAAACCTTGGCGGGCTTTTTATTGCGCAGCGTTTTAGAACGCGCCCATGTAATCGCGCTTGCCCACTTCCACACCGTTGTGACGCAGCAGTGCGTAGGTGGTGGTGACGTGGAAGAAGAACTGCGGCAGGCCGTAGCTCAGCAGGTAAGCCTGGCCACTGAAGCGCTTCTCTTTCGGGGTGCCCGGACGAGTCACAATCTCGATGCCTTCCTTGCCATTGATCTGCTCTGGCTTGATCTCGCCGATGAAGGCCAGAACCTTGGCGATCAGCGCTTGCAGCTCGGCGAAGGTGGTTTCGGTGTCGTCATATTTCGGGATTTCGATTTCGGCCAGACGCGAGGACACACCTTTGGCGAAGTCCACGGCGATCTGCACCTGACGCACCAGCGGGAACATGTCCGGGTACAGACGCGCTTGCAGGAAGGCGTTCGGGTCGATGTTTTTCTCGGTGGCGTGGGCTTCAGCCTTTTTCAGCACATCGCTCACGGCGTTGAGCATTTGTTGGAAAACCGGGACGGATGCGGCGTACAGGGAAATGGTCATGGCAGTCTCACGTGGTGGCTGGTTGAATCGTGGGGGCGATTATAGCCATGCTCGCAGGGCGGCGCGGCTTGTCTTTTATCCAGCAAGGATTAGGCTAGGCGCCTTCGACTGCAGAGGGAACGCGCGATGACCACCGAATTTGAAACCCGCTCCGACGAACCACGGCTCAACGCCACGGAAATCCGCATTCTGGGCTCGTTGATCGAGAAACAGGCCACCAGCCCGGAAACCTACCCGTTGACCCTCAACGCGCTGGTGCTGGCCTGCAACCAGAAAACCAGCCGGGAACCGGTGATGAACCTGACCCAGGGCCAGGTCGGCCAGAGCCTGCGCGCTCTCGAAAGCCGCGGTTTCGCCAAACTGGTGATGGGCAGTCGCGCCGACCGCTGGGAGCACAAGGTCGACAAGGCGCTGGAGCTGGTGCCGGCGCAATTGATTCTGACCGGATTGATGTTCCTGCGCGGCCCGCAGACCGTCAACGAACTGCTGACCCGCAGCGGTCGCATGCATGAGTTCGAAGATTCAGAACAAGTGGTGCATCAGCTGGAACGCCTGATCGCCCGGGAGCTGGCGGTGTTGATTCCGCGTCAGGCCGGTCAGCGTGAAGATCGTTACACTCACGCGCTGGGCGATCCGGCGGACATCGAGGCGATTATCGCGGCGCGCCAGAACCCGAGTGATCGCGGGGCTGCCAGCGGCGTGTCAGTGGAGCGCATCGAAGAGTTGGAAGCGCGGATTGCAGCACTGGAAGAGCGTCTGGCCCGTCTCGAAGAATAAGCGCACCGGGGCGGCGTTATTCGCCGTCCCAGTAATTCACCCCGTCCGCCTGCCGCGCCACCGCGACGAATCCCGAGGCATTGCCTTCGGCATCGACGCTGAAGTTGTCCATCACCGCGTATTTGTTCGAATCCGGGTACTCGCAGATTTCCGGTTGCTGCTGGGTGCTGACCGCCAGATAGCGCAGCTCCGCAGCACTGGTATTGATGATCTGATGCGCGGCTTCCGGGCCGCCCGGCGGACAGGCGATCACGTCACCGGCGCGGATCGGGAAACGTTCGGCGCCGAGGCGCACCTCCCCTTCCCCGGCCACCACGTAAAACATTTCCTCATTGACCCGATGACTGTGAAACGGACTGCCGCGCATGCCCGGCGGCAGCGCATAAAGGCGATATCCGAGCTTTTGCGCGCCCAATTGCTGGCCGACCCGGGCGAACCGTTGCTGATAACGCCCGGCGGTTTCGCCCTCGGGAGACAGGGCTTCGGGAAGCGGTTCGAGTTCGACGTCATTCAGGTTGAGAATGGGCGGATGCATGCAAACCTCGGCTTTTGTGATGGGCAAGTCTGTGCTTGCTGATCCGGCAGTATAGGCAACGGCAAATCCGGGCGGATATGCCGTTGCTCAGGCTCCATCAGCTACGGGCAAACGCCACCGCCGCATCGAACTGCTCGACAGTCGGCCGCACGCCGGTGTACAGCACGAACTGCTCCAGCGCCTGGATCGCTATCACTTCCAGCCCGGTGATCACTTTTTTGCCTTCGGCACGACCACGCACGATCAGCGGGGTTTCCGAGGGGATCGCCACCACATCGAACACGGTGTCGGCAGACTTGATCACATCCACCTCAAAAGAAAGCTGACCCGCTTCCGGACCGCCATCCATCCCGACCGGAGTCACGTTGATCAACATCTGCGGGCGCTCGTCACCCAGTTTCGCCTGCCAGCGATACCCGAGTGAATCCGCCAGCGCACGGCCGGCGCGCTCGTTGCGGGCCACGATCAAACCGTTTTTGTAACCGCCATCGCGCAAGGCACTCGCCACAGCCTTGGCCATGCCGCCGCTGCCACGCAGGGCAAAGGTCGAGCCCTTCGGCACCGCGTGGGTTTCCAGCAACTGAGCGATGGCGATGTAATCGGTGTTGTAGGCCTTGAGATGGCCGTTAGTGTTGACGATGGTGTTGATCGACTGGATCGCCGCCGCCGAAGCATCCAGTTCATCGACCAGCGCAATGCAGGCTTCCTTGAACGGCATCGACACCCCGCAACCGCGAATCCCCAGCGCGCGGATCCCGCCGACCGCACCGGGAAGGTCTTGGCTGCTGAACGCCTTGTAGTAGAAATTCAGACCCAGTTGTTCATACAAATGGTTATGAAAACGCAGACCGAAATTCCCGGGACGCCCAGACAGGGACATGCACAATTGGGTGTCTTTGTTGGGGTTCATCTGCATGGGAGGCTCCTTCGAATGCACTTTCGGATGGACGGGATTAGCCAGGCCATCGGGTTCTGAACGATCATAAGGCGGTCTGTTCCGGGCATCACAGCCGATGCCGGAAATCCGGTAAACAAACCGGTACAGACCTTACACAAAATTTACCTAGCGGCCGTGCTGTTTTTCAAAATGTTGCTGTCTTAGAAGTATCCCCGCGCCATCCCGAGCCTGTTGCAGGTTCGGACGCCGGGTCGAAGAACCGAGGAATTATCATGATTCGTAAACTCCCCATCGTGGCCTTGTTGATTGGTGCATTCGCGATCACGGGTCAGGCAGAAGCCCACGGCGGTGGCTGGCAGGGCCCGGCGGTATTTGGTGCGATCGTCGGCTCGGCCATCATCGGCTCGGCGCTCATCAACCAGGATCGGCCGGTGTACGTCCAACAGCCTGTTTACGCTCAACCGGCACCGGTCTACGTGCAGCAACCGCCGCCACCGGTCTACTATCAGCCGGCCCCGGTTTATGTGCAGCAACCGGTCTACGTCCAACCGGCCCCGGTCTATTACGGCCCGCCGCGCGGTTATTACGGCCGGCCACACTATTACGGTGGCCCGCGCTGGTAACCGAAACACAAAGCCCCGCTTGAGAGCGGGGCTTTTTATTGCTCGCAGATTATGCCCACGGAAAAGCCAACCGTCCGTCGGCCAAGGTCTGAAAAAATCTCGCCAAGGTCGCTGTGGGGACAGTTTGAACCGTTAAAGTCGGCATGATGGACTCGACCGTCGGGGGCAAAACACAAACGGTCATCTATTTGTCATGACGGAACCGCACTCTGAATCCGTCCGCATACAACAGGTTGATAACAACAAGGACGACTTGAATGCCTACACAGAATCCACACCGCATCGTCGGTTTATGCACCTCGAGCAAGGTCTACAACGCCCTGACCGAGCTCAAGCACCTGGAAGGCCACCGCACGGCGAAGTTTCTCTCGCTACTGGCGGAAAACCTGGTGCGCAAGGGTTTTATCAACGAACACGAGATTGTGCACATGCTCGATCAAGTGGTGGATTGAGCCAGTCCTCACTGGCGTCAATGACCACTATCGAAAGCGTTGATTGTTCCTGAAAAGGCCAATTCCCTAAGGTAGCTCCATAGATTGATGGAGGTACTTCTCATGGCTCAGGTTCAAATCATGTCCGTTATCGGCAGCGCCGTTCCCGCATCGCTCAGAGAGCTGGGCTTGCTCGCCTGCTGGTATCTGGTTCGCGACGGCGAGCCGGTCAGCGGCCCGCTCACATCCTTGCCGGCCGCCCAGGCACTGTCGCAGCAACTGGTCAACGATCCGTTCAAGGCCTAAGGCAGCTGCACTTTCGGTTTGCTCTCGATGAACAGCGCCCAGCTCGACATGAACAGGGCCGCGATCAGCGGCCCGATCACAAAGCCGTTGAGCCCGAAGACGGCCAATCCGCCCAGGGTCGAGATCAGGATCATGTAGTCCGGCATCCGGGTGTCCTTGCCCACCAGGATCGGGCGCAACAGGTTATCCACCAGACCGATCACGAATACCCCGAACAACCCCAGCACCACCCCCTGCCAGATCATCCCGCTGAGCAGAAAGTACGCCGCGACCGGTACCCAGACAATTCCCGCCCCCACCGCCGGCAGCAACGACAGAAACGCCATCAGCACCGCCCAGAGCAATGAGCTGGGAATGTCGAGAAACCAGAAAATCGCCCCGCCCAGCGCACCCTGCGTGATCGCCACCAGCAGATTGCCCTTCACCGTGGCGCGCACCACGCGGTTGAATTTCAGCTGCAAACGACGCTTGTGATGCTCCTCCAGCGGGATCGCGGTGCGCACCTTGCGCGCCAGTTCGGCGCCGTCGCGCAGGAAGAAAAACAACAGGTACAACATGATGAAAAAACTCACCACGAATTCGAACGTGCCTTGGCCGAAACTGAAGGCTTGGCTCGCCAGCACCTGACTGCCCTGCATGGCGGCCTTGACGATCTTTTCGCGCAGGGCATTGAGCTCGCCCATGCCGAAACGGTCGAGCAGATGCTGAAAGTACGGTGGCAGGCTGTGCTTGAACTGCGCCAGATAGGCGCCGATATCGAGCTTGCCGCTTTCGATATTGTCGTAGAGCGTGGCCCCTTCCTGCACCAGCAGCACACTGAGGATGATCACCGGCAAGATTGCGATCACCAGGCAGATGCTCAAGGTACACAAGGATGTGAGGTTGCGTTGCCAGCCGAATTTCAGTTGCAACTGGCGCTGCATCGGTGCGAACAGGATGCCGAGGATCACCGCCCAGAACACCGCGCCGTAGAACGGCAGCAGGATCCAGATAAAAGCGACCGTCACCAGAAACAGCAGCACGGTGAGGGATTTGAATTGCAGACTCTTTTGGTTCATGTCCGGTCCAGGTCAGTCAGGCGCCACCCGCGCCCGTCCCGTTTAGTCAACCAGCGTCAGCACGAGTGCCCTGTTTCTTCATGGAGCATAGATCCAGATCAATAAACCCTCGGCACAACTGCTCTACCCTGCCGCGCTTTTGCGACCGACGCCGCCATGACGACCTCCTTCACCCCCGAACTGCTCGCCCCCGCCGGCACCCTGAAAAATATGCGCTACGCCTTCGCCTACGGGGCCGATGCAGTGTATGCCGGCCAGCCGCGCTACAGCCTGCGGGTGCGCAACAACGAGTTCGATCACGCCAATCTCGCGCTCGGCATCCGTGAAGCCCAGGCCCAGGGCAAGCGCTTCTACGTGGTGGTCAACATCGCGCCGCACAACGCCAAGCTGAAGACCTTCCTCAAGGATCTTGCACCAGTGATCGAGATGGCGCCGGATGCGCTGATCATGTCCGACCCCGGACTGATCATGCTGGTACGCCGACACTTTCCGCACATGCCAATCCACCTGTCGGTGCAGGCCAACACGGTGAACTGGGCGAGTGTCGAGTTCTGGCAGCAACAAGGGCTGAGCCGAATCATCCTGTCCCGTGAACTGTCGCTCGAAGAGATCGGCGAAATCCGCGAACAAGTGCCGGGCATGGAGCTGGAAGTGTTCGTCCACGGCGCACTGTGCATGGCCTACTCCGGCCGCTGCCTGCTCTCGGGTTACATGAACAAGCGCGACGCCAATCAGGGCACCTGCACCAACGCCTGCCGCTGGAAATACTCGGCGCAGGAGGCCACTGAAAACCAGCTCGGCGAGATCGTGCAGACCTTCGAACCGCAACCGACCCTCGGCCTCGGCGCCCCCACCGATCAGGTGTTCCTGTTGCAGGAAGCCAACCGTCCCGGCGAACTGATGCCGGCCTTCGAAGACGAACACGGCACCTACATCATGAACGCCAAGGACCTGCGCGCGGTACAGCACGTCGAACGCCTGACCCGCATGGGCGTGCACTCACTGAAGATCGAAGGCCGGACCAAATCGCACTTCTATTGCGCACGCACCACCCAGGTCTATCGCCGGGCCATCGACGATGCGGTGGCCGGCCGCGAATTCAACCGCAGCCTGATGACCGATCTGGAATCCCTCGCCCAGCGCGGCTACACCGAAGGTTTCCTGCGCCGCCATGTGCATGACGAATACCAGAACTATCAGAACGGCAGCTCAGTGTCGGAGCGTCAGCAGTTTGTGGGTGAACTGACCGGCGAGCGCCGGGATCGACTGGCCGAGGTCAAGGTGAAAAACCGCTTCGCACTGGGCGATCATCTGGAACTGATGACGCCCAAGGGCAACTTCCATTTTGATCTGCATGAACTGCAGAACCTGAAAGGTGAAGCCATCGACGTGGCGCCGGGGGACGGGCACACGGTGTACCTGCCGATTCCGGATGCGGTGGATTTGCGCTTCGGCTTGTTGATGCGCGATATCGGCGCTGTTTAGGCCCGTGCTATCGAACGGACCAGCGGCTTCAGTTCGTGGCTGAAAACCGGTCGCGACTGTTGGTCAGGTGCAGCCACATCGCCGCACGCGCCGCATCCGGATCCTGACGCTTGATCGCGTTGAGGATCGCTTCATGCTCAAGATTCGCCAGTTGCCCGAGCTTGCTCAAATCCACCGCACCGCGTTCGGCGGCATTGACCCTGGTGCGCGGGATCATTGCGCTGCCCAGGTGCTGCATGATTTCGGTGAAGCAGACATTGCCGGTGGCTTCGGCAATCAACAGGTGGAAGCGCCGGTCGGCCTCGACACAACTGTCGTTGTTGGCCAATAGACGCTGATAGTCATCGAGTGCCTGACGCATCTGCACCAGCTGTTGCTCGGTTCGGCGCTGCGCAGCCAGTGCCGCTGCTTGCGTCTCCAGCCCCATGCGCAATTCGAGAATGCTGCGCACGCCCAGCGCGGTGTCGACATTCAGTCGCAGCCCCTGCTCCGGCGCGCGCTCGATCACGAAGGTGCCGATCCCGTGCCGCGTCTCCACCAGCCCCGACGCCTGCAACTTGGAAATAGCCTCGCGCACCACGGTGCGACTGACGCCGTGTTCCTGAACGATCGAGTTTTCCGACGGCAACTTGTCACCGGGCAGCATCTGACCGAGCAGGATGCTCTGGGTCAGTTTTTCCACCAGGTCGTGGGCCAGGTTGTGCGCACGTTTACGGGCGGGGGCGTCGAAGTCGTCTTGCATGGTCGGTTCCGGTAATCGGGGCAAACCGATCGTAGCACTGGAGGCGATGACTTGTATGAGCTCCTATGAATTCCGGGACTTAACTTGTATGACAACACTCGATTTTAGCTAGAAAACCTCTCACTGCGCCGAGCAATCGGCCCACGATCCCTGGCATGGGATGCTCTGCCATATCTCAAACAAATCTTACCAAAGCCAACAAAATCAGCACTTAAAATCTGGAAAAGCATAAAAACCGCTCTCCGTAGACGAATTTGATTGAGCACTCCCGCTTGTAGGACAAAAAAATCTAGTTGTATGATGTCTATCAACAACGCAGCACCCAGCCACACCCCGCATAAAAATAACGAGTGGGAGAAAACCAAGTGAAATCATCCATTGCCGGGATGAACGAGGGCGCCGATTCCGTGCTGTCCTCCGCCATTGCCAAAGTCAAACGCCACGTCCTGCCGCTGTTCGTCATCATGTTCATCGTCAATTACATTGACCGGGTGAACATCGGCTTCGTCCGCACCCACATGGAACACGACCTCGGCATCGGTGCCGCGGCCTACGGTTTCGGTGCCGGACTGTTCTTCATCGGTTACGCGCTGTTCGAAGTCCCCTCCAACATGCTGCTGCAAAAGGTCGGCGCACGAATCTGGCTGACCCGCATCATGCTCACTTGGGGCCTGGTGGCCGCCGGCATGGCGTTCATCCAGAACGAAACCCACTTCTACATCCTGCGATTTCTGTTGGGCGTGGCCGAGGCCGGATTCTTTCCCGGGGTGATCTACTACTTCACCCGCTGGTTGCCGGGGGCCGAGCGCGGCAAGGCGATTGCAATCTTCCTCAGCGGTTCGGCCGTGGCCTCGCTGATTTCCGGCCCGTTGTCCGGTCTGCTGTTGCAGATCGAAGGTCTGGGCATGCACGGCTGGCAGTGGATGTATTTCATTGAAGGGATGTTCTCGGTTGGCCTGTGCGTATTCGTCTGGTTCTGGCTCGACGCCAAACCCCACGATGCGAAATGGCTGACCCGCGCCGAGCAGGATGCGCTGGTCAAAGCGATCGACGATGAACAGAAAGCCCGTGAAGCCGCGACCCCGATCCGGCCGTCGCTGGGCAAACTGCTCAAGGATCGCCAGATCATCCTGTTCTGCCTGATCTACTTCTTCATTCAATTGACCATCTACGCCGCGACGTTCTGGCTGCCGAGCATCATCAAGAAGATGGGCGAGATGAGCGACTTCCAGGTCGGCCTGTTCAACTCGATTCCGTGGCTGCTGTCGATCATCGGCATGTATGCGTTCGCCTCATTCTCGGCGAAGTGGAAACACCAGCAAGCGTGGGTCGCCACTGCATTGCTGATCGCCGCCGCGGGGATGTTCATGTCCACCACCGGTGGGCCGATTTTTGCCTTCGTCGCGATCTGCTTTGCCGCACTGGGTTTCAAATCCGCCTCGTCACTGTTCTGGCCGATCCCGCAGGCCTATCTCGATGCGCGGATCGCCGCTGCCGTGATCGCGCTGATCAACTCGGTGGGCAACCTCGGCGGCTTCGTCGCCCCCACCACTTTCGGTTTGCTGGAACAACACACCGGCTCGATCCAGGGCGGCCTCTATGGTCTGGCCGCGACCTCGATCATCGCCGCGATCATCGTGTTCGCCGCTCGTATGACACCCAAATCCGCACCTGAAGTCGCCGTGGCCGATGCCGCGCCAAAACACGCTTGAAAGGACAATCCCAAATGACCGCACACGACATCGCCAAAGCCCCGATCATCACCGAGATGCAAGTCATCCCGGTAGCCGGCCACGACGGCATGCTGCTCAACCTGAGCGGCGCCCACGGGCCGTTTTTCACCCGCAACATCGTCATCCTCAAGGACAACGCCGGCCACACCGGGGTCGGTGAAGTGCCCGGCGGCGAACGTATCCGCCAGACTCTTGAAGACGCGCGCAGTCTGGTGGTCGGCAGCCCGATCGGCACGTATCAGAAGATCCTCAACCAAGTGCGCCAGACCTTTGCCGACCGCGATGCCGGTGGCCGTGGCCTGCAAACCTTCGACCTGCGCATCACCATTCACGCGGTCACCGGGCTGGAAGCCGCCCTGCTCGACCTGCTCGGCCAGCATCTCGACGTGCCGGTGGCGGCATTGCTCGGCGAAGGCCAGCAGCGTGATGAAGTGAAGATGCTCGGTTACCTGTTCTACGTGGGCGATCGTCGGGAAACCGACCTCGCCTACCGCAGCGAACCGGATGCCGACAATGACTGGTTCCGCGTGCGTCACGAGAAAGCCATGACCGCCGACGCCGTGGTGCGCCTGGCCGAGGCTGCCCACGCGCGTTATGGCTTCAAGGACTTCAAGCTCAAGGGCGGCGTACTCAGCGGTGATGCCGAAATCGAAGCGGTGACCGCACTGGCCGAGCGCTTCCCCGACGCCCGCATTACCCTCGATCCGAACGGCGCGTGGTCATTGAAAGAAGCGATCCGTCTGTGCCGCGACCAGCATCATGTGCTGGCCTACGCCGAAGACCCGTGCGGTGCAGAAAACGGTTACTCGGGCCGTGAAGTGATGGCTGAATTCCGTCGGGCCACCGGGCTGAAAACCGCCACCAACATGATCGCCACCGACTGGCGTGAAATGGGCCATGCGATCCAGTTGCAGTCGGTCGACATTCCGCTGGCCGACCCGCATTTCTGGACCATGCAGGGTTCGGTGCGCGTGGCGCAGATGTGCCACGAATGGGGCCTGACCTGGGGCTCGCACTCCAACAACCACTTCGACATTTCCCTGGCGATGTTCACCCACGTCGCGGCCGCCGCGCCGGGCGACATCACCGCCATCGACACCCACTGGATCTGGCAGGACGGCCAGCGCCTGACCAAGGCGCCGCTGCAAATCGTCGACGGCTGCGTGCAAGTGCCGAAGAAACCGGGGCTGGGCGTGGAACTGGACATGGATCAAATGGCCAAGGCCCACGAACTCTATAAAGGCATGGGCCTGGGTGCGCGGGATGACAGCGTGGCGATGCAGTTTCTGATTCCGGGGTGGACGTTCGATAACAAGAAGCCGTGCCTGGTGCGCTAGGCCTGCGCAGCCTCCAGCAACCAGTGCCTGAACGCCGCCATCGCCGACGTCTCAGGCCGTGACTGCAAGCGCGTCAGCCAGTAGCTGCCGGTGGTGATTTCGATGGCAAAGGGTTGGCGGATCAGATCCGCCGCCAGTTGCCGGGCAAACATCAACGGCGGCGCCAGTGCCACCCCGCCGCCCTGCAACGCCGCCTCCATCATCGCCAGCGACGAGTCGAACACGATGCTCTGGGGCGGCGCGGCATGGGTCGCCAGACCGGCTGCGTGAAACCACTCCGGCCACTCATCGGTGCGATAGGAACGCAGCAAACGCTGCTGCAAAAGATCCCCCGGCGCGTGCAACTGTCGGGCGATTTCCGGCACGCACAGCACCGACAACGGCGCCTCCAGCAAACGGGTCGCCTCGATGCCGTGCCACGCCCCGGCGCCAAACCGGATCGCGTAATCCAGCCCTTCGGCGGCCACGTCCACCCGGTTGTTGTTGGTCGACAGCCGCAAATCTATGAGCGGATGTTTCGCCTGAAAGTCCGCCAGCCTCGGCAACAACCAACCCACCGCGAAGGTGCCTACCGCACCGACCGTGAGCATTTCCCGATATTGCCCGCCCGCCAGACGCTCGAGCATCTGCGCGATATGATCGAACGACGTGGTCAGCACCGGCAGCAGGGTTTCGCCCTCGCCGGTCAGCATCAGCCCACGGGGCAGGCGTTTGAACAGGATCACGCCGAGTTGCGCTTCCAGGCTTTTGACCTGATGGCTGACGGCCGCCTGGGTTACGCACAACTCCACGGCCGCACGAGTGAAGCTCAGGTGGCGCGCAGAGGCTTCAAAGGCGCGTAATGCATTCAAGGGCAATTGAGGTCGAATCATGCCAAATCCCAAATTTTTCTAATGGCTCATCCGAGTTTTCATCGTTTGTCGAAAGACGCCGGACTGCCTAGATTTGGCGGCGCCGATCAGCCGGCCCGACGGAAAACGCTCGCAGTGTAGCGGGATAAACCATCAACACTCATGGAGAGTGGTTCACGCATGTCTTCGATCAACCTGAACAAACTCAAGTCCTACAGCGCTTTCGGACTTTTCTTCAGCGCCGCGACCTGCCTGGCCGCCCCGCAAACCGACGATCAGCTGCAGGCGCTGGTCAAGGCCACCGTGACCCCGGTCATGCAACAACAGGACATTGCGGGGCTGGCCGTGGCCGTGACCGTCGACGGCAAGGCACATTACTTTAACTACGGTGTCGCTGACAAAAGCACCGGGCAAGCGGTGAATGAAAACACCCTGTTCGAAATCGGCTCGGTGAGCAAAACCTTCACCGCAACCCTCGCCGCCTACGCCCAGGCCAGCGGCAAACTGGAGTTCTCCGACAAGGCCAGCCAGCACTGGCCCGAACTGAAAGGCAGCGCCTTCGACCACATCAGCCTGCTGCAACTGGGCACCTACAGCGCCGGCGGCCTGCCGCTGCAATTCCCGGACGCCGCGGATTCCGCCGACAAAATGCTCGGCTATTACCAACAGTGGAAACCGACGTATCCGGCCGGCAGCCATCGCCTGTATTCCAACCCGAGCATCGGCCTGTTCGGCTACCTGGCCGCAAAAAGCCTCGGCCAGCCGTTCAATCAGGCCATGACCGAAACCCTGCTGCCGAAACTCGGGCTCAAGCACACCTTCCTGTCGGTGCCGGCCTCTGAAGAGAAGCTCTACGCCCAAGGCTATGACAAGAACAACAAACCGGTTCGTGTCAGCCCCGGCGCCCTCGATTCCGAAGCCTACGGCGTGAAAACCAGCGCAGCCGACCTGCTGCAATACGTCGAGGCCAACCTCGACACCGCCAAACTCGAAACCCCGCTGCAGAAAGCCATCGCCCTCACCCACACCGGCTACTACACCGTCGGCGACATGACCCAGGGCCTGGGTTGGGAACGCTACGCCTACCCCATCAGCCTCGACCGCCTGCTGGACGGCAATTCGACGCCAATGGCCATGGAGGCGCACAAGGTCAAATGGCTGAATCCGCCACAGCCTGAACCGGCGAACGTACTGCTGAACAAGACTGGCTCCACCGCTGGCTACGGCGCGTATGTCGCGTTCGTGCCGTCGAAGAAAGTCGGTATCGTGATTCTGGCGAACCGCAATTATCCGAATGGAGAGCGAGTGAAGATTGCGCACAGGATTCTGGGTGAATTGACCCGGTAATCACGCCATAAAAAAACGGGCGACCTGAGAAGGTCGCCCGTTTTGGTTTGAGGGTTTGAAACTACGCCTGTAGCTTCCAGCCCAGCACATCCATCAGGTCGCAGCTGTCGCGTAGAGGGATTGCCAATACCCGGGCGAAGTCCTGCAGCAGCAAGGCGTCATGGCCAATGCCGTCGCCTAACGAAAGTGTTTCCAGCAACTGGGTCACGCTGCGCAAGCGGTAGGCGGCGGTGCCGTGGAGTACATCTACCGGGGCTTCGCGGTCGATCAGGAGGCAGGGGAAGTGGCAGTCGATGCCGGTGATAGGGATGTAGCGGGGTTTGGTTGATTCGGTGGAAATGTCAGGTGATTCGAAATCCGTTTTCTTCACGGGTGTAACTCCGATGGGATTGTAAAAAACGCTACCCATCTCACTTCCACATGAGGGTGGCAGCTGTACGCAGGTGTGGAAGACCGAGCCAATCACCCGAACCCGGTGCACTCGAAAGCGCTCCCGCGTACAGCCACCATAAGGCCGCGATGTTGACATAAAAGATGTCGCCATGCGCTTTACGGTGCTTGGTGAATGAGTCTGAAAACCGGACTTCCACATCCGACCGCTGATTTTGCAGCGGCCCAATGAGGTTATCGGCGTACGACTCAAGCCACCAGTTCACCAACGCCGCCGCGTTTTGAAGGAAATGTCCGACGGGATTGAAGGGTGTTGCGCAGCTCATCAAGCTGGAATATGCGGCAACTATTTTCATGAGTGACCGGGTGAGATGGAGTATCTACACTCCATCGAATCAATCCGTGGCCGGGGATGACATAATGCGCGCCAAAGCTTTTAAACCGACTGACCCTCGAAGGGCGTTGTAATGGAAATTAACAAATTTTTTATCGAAAATATCGGCAGGTTTGCCGAGTTGGAGATTCAGCTAGCACCAACGAACGCGCACCCATCAAATGTCACGGTCCTCGTAGGAAACAACGGCGCCGGAAAAACCACCCTGCTGAAGTCACTAGCTACTTCTTTAAGTTGGTTTATCGCCAGAATTCGTAATGAGAAAGGCAACGGAAACCACATTTCCGACGAAGACATTCGGATGGGTACCAATGGCAGCATTGTCCTCATTCAGATTGCCGATACTTCTCATCCGCGCACAAAACTTCCTAATGCTGATTCTGAAGCCTCTCTGTTCATTTGGGGCCTTGTACGTGTTCGTCGTGGACGAAAAGCTAATCTTCATAGCTCACTGCTGGAAGCGAGCCTACTGGCAGATCATTACCGCAATCAACTAACCACTAATGAAAGGGCATCGTTACCGTTAGTTGCCTACTATCCAGTAGAACGCTCGGTTCTAGAAATCCCGCTAAAAATAAAAACCAAACACACCTTTGACCAACTAGACGGCTACGACAACGCACTAAACCGAGGTGTCGACTTTCGCCGCTTCTTCGAGTGGTTCCGCGAGCGCGAAGACAGCGAAAACGAAACCGGCATTTCCGATTCGGCGCTGGCTGAAATTTCAGAAAAATTTGGCCCGAACAGCGAGGTCTGGCAAACCCTGTCCAAACTGAAAGCCTCCTCCCGCGACCGTCAACTAACAGCCGTCCGCTCAGCCATCGCCGCTTTCATGCCCGGCTTCACCAACCTGCGCGTGCAACGAAAACCACGCCTGCACATGGCCATCGACAAGGACGGCGTCACCCTCAACGTCGCCCAGCTCTCCCAAGGTGAAAAGTCGATGATGGCGCTGGTCGGCGATATCGCCCGCCGCCTGGCAATGATGAACCAGTCCCTGGACAACCCACTCCACGGCGACGGAATTGTGCTGATCGACGAAGTGGATCTGCACTTGCACCCGAAATGGCAGCGCAGTCTGATCCGCCAACTGAGCGAAACCTTCCCCAACTGCCAGTTCGTGCTGACCACTCACTCGCCACTGGTCATCAGCGACGCCAAGGATGTGCTGGTTTACGTGCTCAATGACGGAGAACTCCACGAACACAACGGCCTGTACGGACTCGATGCCAATCAGGTGCTGCTGGAAGTCATGGACACCGATATCCGCAACAGCGACGTTCAAAAACGCTTGAACGCACTGCTCGAACGCTTGCAGGACGGTGATCTGGAAACCGCACAGAAGCTATTCGCCGAACTGGCAGAAGAACTTCCAGACGGTCATATCGAACTGGCGAAAGCAGCGCTGTTGCTGCGCAAGCTGGAGTTGCGCCGTGCGTAAGATCACTAAGGGACCCGAGCCGGACCAACTCATCAGGTGGAAGCGAGCCAACACCACATCGCGTTACCGGGACCTGCCCAGCGAAGAACGTGTGAGCGTGCGCACGGCCTGTATAGCGGAACAGTTCAGCCTTTGCGCCTATTGCTGCCAAACCATTGCAGGCGACAACTCACATAACGAGCACGTTGAAGCCCAAGATAAAGCCCCCAATCGCACATTGGAGTTCACCAACATCGTCGCCAGTTGCCAGCGCCAGAATCAATGTGGACATCATCGAGGCACCCGCCCACTAGATCTGACGCCTTTGATGGAGGAATGCGAGGCGGAATTGAAGTTTTATCTGTCCGGTAGAGTGACCGGCAAAACTGACCGCGCAAATTCAGCTCTGGAAATTTTGAATCTCGGTCATACCGAAGAAAGCAATCGCGGACTCATAGGGGCGCGGAAACAGCTGGTTGATCATCTGATCTTTACAGGAGGCATGCAACCCGATGACCTTGAAGATGAAGAGCTACTGGGCATTCTCCTTGATGACATGTTGACTCCCAAGAATGGCCAGCTCGCGGCTTTTTCTCCGGTTCTGGTCAATGTCATCCGTCAGCTCCTGCCCTGATATTCAAAGCATCGGGGTCATTCCGGCGGGCAAAAAAAATGGCGAACGCTTTATAACGTTCGCCATTTTTATTCAGAGCCAACCTCAATCAGTCATCTGGCATTTCCGGCGGCTTGGCCGGTTTGGTCGGCTTCGCCGGTTTAGTTCCTTTCGCGCCTTTGGCCGGCGCCGGTTCTGCAGCAGCCGGGGCCGTCACCACGGTGGAAGTAGTTTCTTTCTCGGCGGCAGGCAGCGCATCAATGGTGTCGAAAATCTTCTTCAAATCGACCGCCGCCGCTTCATCCCCCGAAGCCGTCAGTTTGGTCTCTCCATCCTTGCCCACCAGGAAGACTTTCGGATACGCCCCGGCGCCCAGCTTCAGCGAGCGCAGCAACGCCATGGTTTGCTGCTGCTCCAGACTTTTGCCATCGACCTGACCACTCATGCTCAGGATGGTATAAACCTTGATCTTGCGGTCGGCGATGCCTTGTTTGTTGGCCGGGTCGTCCAGCGCTTTTTTCAGGCTGACCCAATAAGAATCGACCGTACTGGAAGCGATCACGATCACCGGGCGGTTGATGCCCTTGTCGACGTCCAGAGGGGAATCGCCGTCGGCGGCGAACAGGGGGCCGGCAATCGCCAGCAAGAGTGTCAGGGTCAGTGACCTGATGAGCATGCGCATCTCCTTTTGATATCCACGCTCTAATGATTGCGCATCGCGGCGATTGTTCCGGGGGGTGCCCGGCAAAAGTGTTTCGCCTTGCCCAAAGCTTAGGTCAGCACCGATTTTGCGCAACCGGATACGCGCGATCCTCTCGCGCATTTGATTACCTTTTATGACCGCATTAGGGTGGCTGTTCAACCTGTGAAATGGAGTTCAACGCACATGCACATCGACTACCTCTGCCATCACCCGCAACTGATCGAGGAACTGGCCGAACTCAACTTCAAGGAATGGGGCCAGTACAAACCCGAAGACACCCTCGCCAGCCGCACCGAACGCATGCGCGCCGCCTGCGGTAAAGGCGCGATCCCCAGCGTGGTGGTGGCGATCGAAGACGGAAAACTGCTCGGCGGTGCGCTGCTGATCGACAGCGACATGGATGCCCGTCCGCAATTGACGCCGTGGCAGGCCGGGGTCTACGTGAAGGCCGAACAGCGTGGCCGTGGGATCGCCTCGCAACTGGTCAACCGCATCGTCGAAGAGGCCGCCGCACTGGGTGTGCCGCAGTTGTACCTGTACACCGATGCAGCGCAATCGCTGTATGCGCGGCTGGGTTGGGAGGTGCTGGAAGAGATGGAATATGACGGGTTGCCGGTGACGGTGATGAAGCGCTCGCTCGGCCAATAAGCACTTAGTTCAGCGCCAAATCGAGCGCCGCTTCCAGCCCCGATGGATCAACGCATCGGCCGTCAAGGCAAAGTATTCCGTCATCAAGGCTGACGCTCAAGGTCACAGTTGGCTTGTCGCCCGGATATTTGCGCAGCAGGAGATCAATACCACCAGCGGTTTCATTAGTAGTGGAAATCAGGTCCCACTGGCTATCGCTCAGGTCCAGCAGCGTGTGTTGGCGTTGCTGATCGACCACCCGCGGTGCGTAGAGCCAGTGGCTCATGCGCATTTCCCGGGGCTCGACCGTGATGGCGAGTCGGCCATTGCAATGGAATGTGGTTTCGCTCATGGCTGCCTGCCGATCAGAACGCCAGCTTGTAACCGATCAACACCAGCATCGTCGCCAGGCACGGGCGCAGCAGTTCATCGGAGACCCGGCCGGTCAGGTGGCTGCCGAGCCAGATGCCCGGCAGCGAGCCGACCAGCAGAAAGCCCAGCACGCCCCAGTCCATGTTGCCCATGCTCGCGTGGCCGAGGCCGGCGACCAGGGTCAGCGGTACGGCGTGGGCGATTTCGGTGCCGACCAGGCGGCGGGTCGGCAGCAACGGATAAAGGATGAACAGCGCGACGGTGCCGAGGGCGCCGGCGCCGATGGAGGTCAGGGCAACCATGGTGCCGAGGATCAGACCGGTGATCACGGTCATGACATTCAGGCGCGCGCCGCTCGGGTTGTAGTTGCCGCCGGCACGTTTGTGGGCGAATTCCAGCAGGCGCTTCTTGAACAGAATCGCCAGCGCCGTGGCGAACAGCACAAAACCGAGCGCTTGCTTGATGATGGCGTTCATCGCGTCCGGTGCGGTGTGCAGGGTGCTGAGGAACCACAAGGTCATCGCCACCGCCGGGACACTGCCCAGGGTCAGCCAGCCGGTGATGGCCCAGTCGATGTTCTTGTTCTTCCTGTGGACCAGCACGCCGCTGGATTTGGTGATGGCTGCGTACAGCAGATCCGTGCCCACCGCCGTGGCCGGATTGATACCGAACCACAGCAGGATCGGCGTCATCAACGAACCGCCGCCGACACCGGTCATACCGACGATGAACCCCACGACCAGCCCGGCAATCACCAGGCCGAAATTTGCCAATTCCATTAAGACGTCCAGACAAACCACAGGAAAAATCCGGCCCGCAGGATAACCAGTTTTCTTATAACGCCCTATATCGATAGGATCTATCGTTATGCCATTTCTTCAGCATCAGTGCTGTCGTCGGCCCGGTTTGAAACTGTGAGTGCTGTTCAGCCAGACCGTGGCCAGTGCGATCAGCGACAGGATCAGCAACGCCCACGGAAACGACATCGCCCCTGCCCGGTCCAGCAGCAAACCACCGAACAATCCGCCGCCGGCAATCGCCACGTTCCACGAAGTGGTGAGCATCGCTTGCACCACATCCACATGTTCTCCGGCGGAGTCCGCTGCAGCCGTCAGCAGCAACGTCGCCGAGCCACCGAACGACAGGCCCCACACCGCCATGCATGCATAAATCAGCCAAGGCGACGGCGCGACCAGTGCCAGCACCAGTGCGGTCACGGCAAACACCGCGAGGCTGATCAGCGCCAGCCCGCGCAGCCAGCGATCCACCAGCAGGCCGATAATCCAGATCCCCAGCAGCGAGCACAGACCGAAGACCAGCAGTACCAGATCGACCCGCTCGCCGAGACCGGCCTGCGTCAGGAACGGCGCGATGTAGGTGTAGAGAATATTGTGGCCAAGCATCCAGGTCAGCACCACGAACAGCACCGGGCGCACGCCGGGCAAGCGCAGCGACTGCATCAACGGCAAACGCTCGGCGCGGGCCTGACCCGGGCGATCCGGCACCGCGATGACGATCCACGCCGCCAACACCAGCGCCAGCGCCGACATGATCCCGAACGAGGCGCGCCAGCCGATCACATTGCCCAGCCAGGTACCGGCCGGCGTGCCCAGCGACAACGCCACCGGGGTGCCGAGCATGGCAATCGCCAGCGCCCGACCCTGCTGATGCACCGGCACGATCCCGCGCGCGTAGCCGGCCATGATCCCCCACGACAGCCCCGCCGCCATCCCGGCCAGAAACCGCGACGCCAGGGTCAGTCCGTAATGACTGGAAAACGTGGTGATGGTGTTGAACAGCAGAAATCCGCCGACCGTCATCAACAGCACCCGTTTGCGCCCCCAACCTCGGGTGGCGACCGTCAGCGGAATCGCCGCGACAATCGAGCCCAGCGCATACAGCGTCACCAGTTGCCCGGCCAGCACTTCGCTGACGTTCAGACCGGCGCCGATCTGTGGCAACAGACCGGCCGGCAGGGTTTCGGTGAGGATGGCGATGAAGCCGGTCATGGCAAACGCCAGCAACGCGGCGTAAGGCATTTTGTCGGTGCGGGTGGCACGTTCCAGGCTCGTGTAATCGGCGCTTGCGGGGTCGGTCATGACAGGTGCAGCTCCCTTTGAGTCAAATCGGACGACAGATTGTATACAAACACGATCGTCCGCCACTCTAACCGACTTGGCTCACTGCACTGGCAAAAAATTCAAAAACAGCAGGCTCTGGGCATAATTCAGGCCAATGCGCCGGTAGCGCTCGTCGAGCATTTGGGTCAGCAGATCCAGACGCGCCACGACTTTGCCGAACTCCGTGGCGAAACTCAGGTTGCTGCCCTCCTCGGAAATTTCGTTGGAAAACAGCAGCGGCTGGCCTTCTTTGTTCTGCCGCTGGGCGAGGATCCACGTGGCTTTTTCGATGTTGCGCGCGGCGTTGTTGACGAAGGTCGGGTTGATCGCATCGGTCATGTAAAACTCGGTGCGATTGCCGTGAGCGGTGACCAGCATGCTGCCGATCGCATAGATGAATGCGCCGACCCGGTCACCGAGAAACTCCGGGCTCATGGCATAGCTCAGCGCCGCCAGGTCTTTTTTGCCGCCGAGGGTCGGCAGCGGTTGTTGCTGCTCAATGGCCAGCCGCACCTGCTTGACCGCCGTGCGGATGTCGAGGAAGCCGGATTTGCGCAGCTCGTCCGGGTTGCGCAGGTACAACTTGCCCATCAAGCGATAGAGGCTGTCGAGGTTGTCGCGCATCGCCAGCGTAGCCATGCGGTCGACGCTGGTCTGGAGGAATTCCTGAGGCCTGCCCTCGCGCATCTGGGTGATGAAATCGTTGCCATCCTGATGGCTGCAAGCGCCGAGCAACAGCGTCGACAGGCAGGCCAGCAGCAGGCACGGGCGATGAATGAATGCAGTGATGGGGTGCAAAACTCTCGGCATGAATTCTTTGACGGACACGTTCCTGTGCGGCGGAAGTCACCGCACCTTGGCCATGGATAGAGCCGGGGATTTCGCAAAAGTGCAGTGCCGGCGTGGATTCCCGACCTTCGGCGCTAACTGCTTAAGGCATTAAGTCCGACTTTATTTTTGCATTAATCGTTTAATCCGCTATAAATTCCCATTCATCCATTAATTAGCATGACTATTTAAAGATTTTCAAAACAACAACAAAAAGGAAGGTCAACCTATGCTTCAATCCCGACACTCACTCTGCGGCCTCGGACTGTCCCTGATGATCGCCACCCTCACCGCCCAGGCCGCCGGTCTGTCCAGCGAACACAAAGCCTTCGGCAAAACCAATGACGGCACGCCGGTCGAACAATACATCCTGCGCAACAGCCACGGCATGCAAGCCACCGTCATCACCTACGGCGCGACCTTGCAGGCGCTGCAGGTGCCGGACAAACACGGCAAGCTCGACGACATCGTCCTCGGTTTCGACGATGTGCAGGGTTACCAGAAAGGCACCGCGTACTTCGGCGCGACCATCGGCCGCTTCGGCAATCGCCTGGCCGACGGCGCCTTCGAACTCGACGGCAAGCGCTATCAAGTGCCGCAGAACGACAAGACCAACGCCTTGCATGGCGGCACTCAGGGCTTCGACAAAAAGGTCTGGAAGGCGAAGGAAACCAAGGACAAGGATTCGGTCGGCGTGACCCTGACCTACCTGTCGGCGGATGGCGAAATGGGTTTTCCCGGCAACCTCACCACTGAAGTGACCTACAGCCTCACCGACAGCAACGAGCTGCGCATCGACTACAAGGCCAGCACCGACAAACCCACTGTGCTCAACCTGACCAACCACAGCTACTTCAACCTTGCCGGCGCCGGCAATGGCGACATCCTCAAGCAAGTCGCCACCCTGCACGCCAGTCACTACACCCCGGTCACCGCCAAGCTGATCCCGACCGGCGAACTGGCGCCCGTGGCCGGCACACCGATGGACTTCACCAAACCGACCGCCATCGGCCAGCACATCAAGGCCGACCATCCGCAGTTGAAATTCGCCGAAGAAAAACAGGGCGGTTTCGATTTCAACTGGGCGCTGGACACCAAGGGTGACGTCAATAAACTCGCCGCCGAAGTCAGCGACCCACAATCCGGTCGCCACTTGCAGCTGTTCACCAACGAACCGGGCGTGCAGTTCTACACCAGCAACTTCCTCGACGGCACGGTCAAGGGCAAAGGTGGCAAGGTCTATCCGCACTGGGGCGCGTTCACCCTGGAGACTCAGCACTATCCGGATTCGCCGAACCAGCCGAACTTCCCGAGTACCCGCCTCGATCCCGGCCAGACCTACACCCAGAGTGTGGTGTTGAAGTTCTCCGCCAAGTAAGCACCTGGCCTCCTTTCTGGAACCGGACGGAACCCGTGGGCTATCCTGCTGCCCACCCAAGGTATCGACCGTTTCAGAAAGGAGGTTTGAATGCGTACCCTCGAATTGGCTGGCGTGCAGGTTCCGGTGATTGGCCAGGGCACCTGGCGCATGGGCGAAGACCGCTCGGCGCACAAGCGTGAAGTCGCGGCCCTGCGCAGCGGCATCGAGCTGGGCATGACCCTGATCGACACCGCCGAAATGTACGCCGAGGGCGGTGCCGAAAGCGTGGTCGGCGAAGCCATCGCCGGCCTGCGCGATCAAGTGTTTCTGGTGAGCAAGGTCTACCCGCACAACGCCAGCCGCAAAGGCATTCCCCAGGCTTGCGAGCGCAGTCTGCGCCGGCTCGACACCGATTACATCGACCTCTATTTGCTGCATTGGCGCGGCCAGTATCCGCTGGAAGAAACCGTCGAAGCCTTCGAGCGTCTGCGCGAGGACGGCAAGATCGGTCGCTGGGGCGTGTCGAACTTCGATGTCGATGATCTTGAGGAACTGTCGAGTTCGGTCTGCGCGACCAATCAGGTGCTGTACAACCTGGAAGAACGCGGCATCGAATTCGACCTGCTGCCGTGGTGCCAGCAACAGCGCATGCCGCTAATGGCGTACTGCCCGATCGGCCAGGGCGGCGCCATGCTTGCCGAGCCGGTGCTGAAACAGATTGCCGCTCGTCACGGCGTGACCCCGGCACAGGTTTCGCTGGCGTGGATTCTGCGTCAGGATGGGGTGATTGCGATTCCCAAGGCCGTGCGCCCGGAACACGTGCAGCTCAATGCACAAGCGGCGCAGCTTCAACTTGATGCCGGGGATCTGGCGGCGCTGGACCAGGCGTTTCACGCGCCACAACGCAAGCAGCGGCTGGCCATGGTCTGAGCCACCGCCGACTGACAGAGGGCTTCGCCATGAGAAGCACTGATCAGGACGATCCATTCAACCTGCAACGCTTCGTGCTCGCTCAGGATCCGGTGTTCGAACGGGTCCAGCGCGAGCTCGGCGAGGGCCACAAGCGCAGCCACTGGATGTGGTTTGTGTTCCCCCAGTTCGCCGGGCTCGGGGGCAGCGAGATGTCGCGGCGGTTCGCCATCGGCTCGGCCGGTGAGGCCAAGGCCTATCTGGCCCATGAGCTGCTCGGCGCCCGGCTGCGCACGTGTGCGCAGCTTGTACTGAATGTGCGGCAGCGTTCGATTGCCGAGATCTTCGGCCATCCGGACGACCTGAAATTCCACTCATCGATGACCCTGTTCGCCCAGTTCGCCGACGACGACAGCCTCTGGCATCAGGCGCTGGAGCGTTACTTCCACGGCATTCAGGACGAATGGACCCTGCAACTGCTGGACTCAAAACAGGCCCAGTTGTCCCCCGATCAGGGTTGAGAAATCGTCGTCGACAAACGGCAGGATCGCATCCGCCACCGGTTGCAGCTGGCGGGTGATGTAGTGGTCGTAGTCGATGGCCGCGCGGCGCACTTCCAGCGGTTCGGGCCCGGCCAGGGTGATGACGTAGCTGATCCAGCCGCCGTTCTGGTACTGGCGCGGGCGACCGTGCTGCGCGTTGTAATCGTCCGCCAGCCGTGCGGCGCGCACGTGGGGCGGCACGTTGCGTTCGTAGTCGTCGAGGGTGCGGCGCAGGCGCTTGCGGTAAACCAGTCGTTCGTCGAACGCGCCGGCCAACGTCTTGCGCACGTACTCGCGCACGTAATCCTGATACGGCTTGCGCTGGAAGATCCGCTCGTACAGTTCCTGCTGAAATTGCCGGGCCAGCAGAGACCAGTCGGTGCGCACGGTTTCCAGGCCTTTGTAGACCATTTCTTCGCTGCCGTCGGCGCGGGTCACCAGACCGGCGTAGCGCTTTTTGCTGCCCTCTTCCGCGCCACGGATGGTCGGCATCAGGAAGCGCTTGTAGTGGGTTTCGAACTGCAATTCGAGGACGCTTTCCAGTCCGTATTGCTCACGCACATGCTCGCGCCACCAGTCGTTGACGTGCGCAACCAGCGCCCGGCCAATGGTCGCCGCTTCTTCCTGACCGTGGGGGCGACGCAGCCAGACGAAGGTCGAGTCGGTATCGCCATAAATCACCGCATGCCCCTGAGCCTCGATCAGCTGTCGGGTGCGCAGCATGATTTCGTGGCCGCGCAGGGTGATCGATGAAGCCAGCCGCGTATCGAAAAACCGGCAACCGCTGGAACCGAGCACACCGTAGAAGGCGTTCATGATGATCTTCAGCGCCTGGGACAACGGCGCGTTGTGTTCGCGCTTGGCGGTCTCGCGACCCTCGGCGACCCGGGCGACGATGGACGGCAGGCAATGCCGGGTGCGAGAGAAACGAGCGCCGCGAAAACCTGCCACCGAGTCGCTGTCGTCAGGATGCTGCAAGCCTTCGATCAAGCCCACCGGGTCGATCAGAAAGGTACGGATGATCGACGGATAAAGGCTCTTGTAGTCGAGCACCAGCACCGATTCGTACAGCCCCGGTTGCGAGTCCATGACAAACCCGCCGGGACTGGCCTGCGGTGGATTGGTGCCGAGGTTCGGCGCCACAAAACCCTGGCGGTGCATCAGCGGCATGTACAAATGCGTGAACGCCGCCACCGAGCCGCCGCTGCGATCCGCCGGCAGGCCGGTGACGCTGGCGCGCTCGAGCAAAAATTTCAGCAGTTCGGTCTTGGCGAAGATCCGCGTGACCAGCTCGCAGTCCTTGAGGTTGTACTTGGCGAGCGCCGGTTTGTCCTCGGCGAACATGCGGTTGATCTCGTCCATGCGCTGGTACGGATTGTCGATGGATTTGCCTTCGCCAAGCAAAGTCTGGGCGACGTTTTCCAGGCTGAACGAGGGAAAGCTCCAGGTCGCCGAACGCAGGGATTCGATGCCGTCGATGATCAACCGTCCCGCCGCTGCAGCGAAGTAGTGATTGCGGCTGCCGTGTTCGCGCCACTGCATTTCCTCGCCGCCACGCCCGAGCTTGAGCGGCACGCCGAGACGCCGGGCGTGTTCGTGAAGGATGCGCAGGTCGAACTGCACAAGATTCCAGCCGATGATGGCGTCGGGGTCGTGGCGGGCAAACCAGTCATTAAGCTTCTTGAGGATCAGGGTGCGCGATTCACAGTACTCGAGGTCGAAGTCGACAAGGCTGTCATCGCCGTTTGGTGCGCCGAGCATGTACACCTGCCGTTCGCCGCAGCCTTCCAGCGCGATGGAATACAGCTCGCCCTGCTCGGTGGTTTCGATGTCCAGCGAGACCAGCCGCAGTTGCGGACGATAGTCGGGCGCTGGCTTGAGGTGGGCGTCGAGCAGCACACCGTCGGCATCGGGCGTGCCGCTGAACCAGACCGGTGCGGTGATGAAACGCTCCATCAGGTAGCGCTCGGGTGGTCGCACGTCGGCTTCGAAGACATCGACACTGTGGCGGTTGAGCGCGGTCTCCAGACGCATCAACTGACCGTGCTGCTGGCAATACAGACCGAGCACCGGGCGATGCTCGAAATCCTGCAAGGCCAGGGGGCGCAGCTCGACGTTCTTTTCGTCCGCCAGCACCCGTTCGGCCTGCTCGCGCTGCGCCGCCGGGATGAACGCCACCGACGGCTGATGCGGCAGGCGCACACGGCGCGGCCCGGCGTCGGTCGCCAGCCAGAACTCGACTTCGGTGCCGGCCGGGGTGTCGCGCCAATGCCGGGTCAGGACGAAGCCCTGCTGTAAATCCACCACTGCGACCTCAAGAATTGATTCAGACGGGCATTCTACGCGGCATTGCCGCCACCCGTGACAAAGGCCTCGCCATGAAAAACCCGGTCAAATGACGTTTTTTGCGTGTTATCTGCCGTTTTGCGGCCTTGCCCTGCGCGCCTGCGTCTACGATGCTTGGAGAACAACGACAACACCTGAGTAACCGCCATGAAAACCGTCGCCCAGCTGCTCAAGCTCAAAGATCCGAAAAATCAGGAAGTGCACCAGATCAAACCCGATCACATGGTGCTCGAAGCGCTGATGAAAATGGCCGAGAAGAACGTCGGCGCCTTGCTCGTGGTGGAAGACGACAAAGTGGTGGGCATCATCAGCGAGCGCGATTACGCGCGCAAACTGGTGCTGCACGGGCGCTCCTCGGTGGGCACGCCGGTGCGCGACATCATGGTGGCGAACGTGATCACGGTGGACACCCACCAGACCGTCGACACTTGCCTGGGCATCATGTCCGACAAACGCCTGCGTCACTTGCCGGTGGTGGAGAACGGCAAGCTGATCGGCCTGCTGTCGATCGGCGACCTGGTCAAGGAAGCGATTGCCGAACAGGCCGAGCTGATCAAACAGCTGGAGCAGTACATTCGCGGGGAGTGATCAGCCGGGCCAATGCCGCGCAAAGACCGGCGCCAGCACCGGGTGTCGGTCGATGCGCTGCAGCCACGCATGGAAACCGGGTCGGGCCTGGCGCAGGTGTTCGCGGGCACCGGCCCAGCGCGTGACCACCGCCGCCAGCACATCCAGTGCGCCCGGTGTTTCATCGTCCAGGTACAGCTCGGCCGAGAACTGATCGGCAAACACCTCCCAGCTCCAGTGCAGTCGTTCCCGCGCCCCCGCCATCAAATTCTGCCGCGAGGCCTCGTCCGGCATCACCAGCCAGCGTTCCGGGTAATCAATAATCCCGATGGCCGCATAGCAATTGCTGACGATGTACACCAGGCCCCGAATCGCCTGATCGCGGTCAGCGCCGTTGGCCGGCAGCAGGCCGGATTGCGCAAAGCGTTGCCCCAGATGAATCAGAATTGCCGCACTTTCGGTGATGACACTGCCGTCCGGCAGTTGCAGAGTCGGGATCTGTTTGAGCGGATTGAGCCGCGCCAGCTCCTGCGCCGCTTCCGCACTGGCCTCGATATCAATGAAGCGGTAAGCCACCTGGCACAGCTCGAGCGCCGCCTCGATGGCCGCTGCCCCTGAGTTGCGATGTCCGTAGAGCTGATACATAACCCCTCCTCCACTGCGAAAGGCGTCCTGCCTGGCTCTATTTATAGCTGTTGTATCGAATTTGGCACGGATTGCGCATTCATCGCCAGCTTGCGAATCCCTGATCTCGCAAAACAGCGCTGGCGGTGCCCATCCCGCACCAAGAGCAATCAGCGAACGCTATCCGCGTTCTTGTAAGGTGCGATACCGAACCAAAAGTTCGCGTATCCGAGCTGGCAACAAGGAGTTCACCGCGTGAATCTTCATCTGCTGCGCCACACTCTTCTCTCCATGCCCGTTTACCTGCGTCGCGTTCGCCCGCCGAACAGTCCGTGCATTCCTTTTATTACCTGAACAATTGCACTATTTATTTTTTAAATAGCACGCAAGCAGTCATTGCGTGCGCGCCGAATTAATGAATGCCAGAACAGATTGTTCGACAATAACTTTCGGGCAGCACATCCGTACAACTTTTGCTGTTCGAAGTTAATGTCCAAAGCGCACCAAAACTGTACTTTCAATCATTACACCGAGCCCGACTTCATTTAGACAAAAACAAGGAACAGCGCCTGTGACCCGCTAAAACACTGACCCGCACCAAATCAGTCCGCCACGCACCATCACGCGTCCTGGCCGACACGAGAACAGCCGCTCTATCTCGCTGAACAGCGCGATACCGCGCCAGGCCTGTCTCGCCTTTGAAAAAGCCCTGCAAACAGGGCCGTCGGGAGGTTATGCGCCCATGAAAACCGGCGTGCCTGATGAAACTTATATAAATGCGACATACGTATCATCCGTGAAATAACCGCTACACATTTGTTTACTGTTTGGCACAGCGGTTGCTATTGCATCAACCATGAGGGCAAGAACGATGTTCGCCACTCAATTGCACACTCACTTATAAAAGAACAGCCACGGACCGGATCAATGAACCATCGAAGTCGACGTTACTGAAGCAATAAGCTGCACAAGCCCTGTTCAATAGATAGTTCAACTATCGGCTTCTGCACACCTGTATGAAAGTTGCGACCAATCACTCGAACAACGCTGTGTTGTTCGAACGGCACCTTATTGCCCTTCATCCACCCGAGGGAGCTTTAATGAACGATGCGGTAAAGCACAGAAGTCCGCCGGGGCCCTTGCGGGAAGCGCCGCTCCCGTCGGTTGCGGGCCGGCCCGTGTTTAAGGCCAACACTTCGCAGCCCGGCGGCCTGAACAAACAACAGATGCTGTTGCTGGTGGCGGTGTCGGCGTTGATACACGGCGGCGCCTGGTGGTTTTTCCAGCAGGCGCGGGCCGAGCCGCTGCCCACGCCACCGGAAATTCCGGAAATGACCGTCGAGCTCACCAGCCCGACACCGCCAGCCCCGCCGACACCGGAGCCGCCGCCCCCACCACCGCCACCGCCCGAACCGGAACAACCGGTGGAAGACGAGGACGCGGTCAAGCCCCCGCCCAAACCGGTGGAGAAACCCAAGCCGATCGAAAAACCGAAACCGGTCGAGAAACCCAAACCGGTGAAAAAGGCCGAGCCGCCGAAAGCGCCGCCCGCCCCTGCGCAACCGGCAGCGCCTGCCGCCCCGGCCACCCCGAGCGCGCCGCCGGCACCTGCTGCGGCACCGGGGCCAGTGAAAGAGTCAGCGGCGATTTCCGGCCTCGCCAGCCTCGGCAACCCGCCGCCGGAATACCCGTCGCTGGCCCTGCGGCGCAACTGGGAAGGCAGCGTGGTGCTGCGGATTCAGGTGCTGGCCAACGGTCGCGCCGGTTCGGTGACGGTGACCAAATCCAGCGGCAAGCCGCAACTGGATGACGCGGCGGTCGCGGCGGTGAAGGCCTGGAAGTTCATCCCGGCCAAGCGCGGCGACACACCGATAGACGGCTTCGCCACCCAGACCATCGATTTCAAATTGCCGCAATGACGGCGCGACAACCGAACTCACAATCGATTAACGCAAGCGAGGTGTAGCCATGAACGATTCTCTGTCTTCGATGATTGTCCCCGGCGTGCTCTGGGGGCTGGTGCTGTTTTCCGTGGTCAGCTGGGCGATCCTGCTGGTCAAGTCGGCGCAATACTTGCGCCAGAAAACCCAGAACCGGCAGTTCAGCAAAGCCTTCTGGGGTGCGCCGGATCTGCTGACCGCCGCCGAACACGCCAGCCAATACCCGGGCTCACTGGCGCGAATCGCCAGCAGCGGTTTTGAAGCCCTTCTGGTGGAAGAATCCCCGCGCACCACCCAGCAACTGGCGCACACCATCAACCGTTCTGACCGACTGGAGCGCAACCTGCGCCAGCAGATCCAGAAGGAACGCCGCTCGCTGGAAAACGGCCAGGCGATCCTCGCCAGCATCGGCAGCACCGCGCCGTTCATTGGTCTGTTCGGCACCGTGTGGGGAATCATGGAAGCCCTGCAAAGCATCGGCGCCAGCGGGTCGGCCAGCCTGGAAACCGTGGCCGGGCCGATCGGCCACGCGCTGATCGCCACCGGCGTGGGGATTGCCGTCGCGGTGCCGGCAGTGCTGATTTACAACTTCTTCCTGCGACGCCTGAAACTGGCCTCGGCGGACATGGATGACTTCGCCCATGACTTCGACGCCCTCGCCTCGCGCAGCGCTTTCTCCATCAGCCGCCAGGCCATCGCCAAAACCACGGCCGCCGTGCGGGAGGCCAGCTGATGTCCTTTTCCACTCAAGACAGCGATGAAGTGCTCAGCGAAATGAACGTCACGCCGCTGGTGGACGTGATGCTCGTGCTGCTGGTGGTGTTCATCGTCACCGCGCCGCTGATGACCAACGCGATCAAGGTCAACCTGCCAAAAACCGACGCCGTCGCTCCCGCCGAAAAGAAGGATCCGGTGGTGGTCAGCGTCGATCAGGACGGCAAGTTCTTCCTGGCCAAGACCGAGCTGGCGCCGGAATCACTGGAGGCCAGCCTCAAGGAGGTCAAGGCCAAAGATGCCGACGTACGCGTGCAGCTGCAGGCCGACTCCGCCGTGAATTACGGCCAGGTCGCCAAAGCCATGGCGTCCATCGAGCGCTCGGGCATCACCAAGATATCGGTGATGACCACCCGCTGACGGCGGTGCCGGGCGCGCAGTGAGGGACGCGCCCGACACCGTTCGTTGAATCCCGTCGCAATCGGCCGACCGAAAAAACGCAGCGCGTCTTCGGAGGGGATCGGCTTGCTTGAAGAAAGTGGTTTTCGCGGCGCGGCACCACCGTGCTCCGTGCAAAGAGGGCTCGCAAGGCCATTTCGATAAACGTCTAACAAAGTCGGAAACAACCATGCTGATGAACACTCCACGCTTCACGCTCAAACCCTTGGTGGCGACGATTTCCCGCCACCGTTTCGTTCCGTTGTACCTGGTGGCCATGGGGATGGGCGCCGGGGTTCAGGCTGCCGAGGACGACAACAGCGTCCCGGCCGCCGCTGCGGTGGTCGCGCCGACCACGCAACTGCAACGAGTCGAAGTGACCGGTTCGGCGATCCGTCGGGTCGACGCGGAAACGGCGGTGCCGATCACCGTGCTCAAGGCCGATGAACTGCGCAAACAGGGCGTGACCACCACCGCCGAACTGGTGCAGCGCATCACCGGCAGCCAGTCGATCAACAACAGTGCAGGCTCGGTCGGCGCGGCCACCGGCGGTGCATCGTTCGCCGACATGCGCGGCATCGGCGCGAACAAAACGCTGGTGCTGCTCAACGGTCGCCGACTGGCCAACAACGCCCTGTCGGGCACCAACTCAGCCGGCGGCGCGGTGGATCTGAACATGATCCCGTTTGCCGCGATCGAGCGCGTGGAAGTGCTGCGCGACGGCGCCTCGGCCCTGTACGGTACCGACGCCATCGGCGGCGTGATCAACTTCATCACCAAGAAATCCATGACCGACGGCCAACTCACCCTCGGCGGCGAAACCCCGACCCACAGTGGCGGCGGTGCGACCAAGGACATGAGCGCCAGTTGGGGCTACGGCGATCTGGAGCAGGACCGCTTCAACGTGCTCGGCGTGTTCAACTACAACAAGCAGCAGAACCTCGACGCCAACGACCGCTCCTTCGCCCGCGACTATGTGCCCGGCCGTGGCCTGGACCAGACCTCCGGCACTGCGTTCCCCGGCAACTACAGCCAGAACGGCAACGCCACCAACCCGCTGGCCAACAGCAATTGCAACGGCCCCAACCTGGTGGCCCGCGACGGCCTCTGCCGCTTCAGCACCCGCGAATACATCGACCTGGTGCCGCAGACCGAGAAAACGTCGTTCTTCGGCAAGACCACCGGCAAACTGGCCGACGACCACAACGTCAACCTCGAATACTTCTGGTCGCGCAACAACAACGCCACCGCTATTGGCCCAGCGCCATTGACCGGCCTGAGCCTGGATTCGTCCTCGCCCTACTACCCCGGCAACGGCATCACCCCGGCGCCCACCGGTTTCGCCCTCGACCCGACGCAACCGGTGGACGTGAACTGGCGCGAAACCGCCGCCGGCCCGCGTGAATCGAAAGACCAGAACACCAGCCAGCGCTTTTTGCTGAGCTTCGACGGTCTGGTTGGCGGCTGGGACTACAACGTCGGCGCCTCGTACAACCAGAACAAGATCGTCTCCAGCGTTACCAGCGGCTACGTCAGCGATCAGGCGATGATCGACGGTCTGGCCAGCGGCCTGCTCAACCCGTTCGGCCCGCAGACCAGCGCCGGTCAGCAATACATCGACCAGGCCGCGTACCACGGCGCCTATTCCACGGCGGTCGGTCGGGTCGCCGGTTTCGACGGGCGGATCAGCCGCGAAATCGGTGACTGGTTTGGTGCCGGTCCGTCCGGCCTGGCCTTGGGCGGCGAGTACCGCAAAGAGAAATTCCACCAGGACTTCGAAGCCTTTGCCGGCGACATCCAGAGCCTGGGCATCGACCCGGCCGGCAGCGTCGAGGGCGACCGCAGCGTGAAAGCCGCCTACGCGGAAATCAACGTACCGGTGCTCGACAGCCTGGAACTGTCCGCCGCTGTGCGTCACGACAAATACAGCGACTTCGGCAGCACCACCAACCCGAAATATTCGTTCCGTTATCAGCCGCTCAAGGAGCTGGTGGTGCGCGGCGCCTACAGCGAAGGCTTCCGCGCACCGTCGCTGTATGAGTTGTATTCGCCGCGCAGCATCACCTTCACCCAGGGCTACTACAACGACCCGGTGCTGTGTACCGGCGGCGTGGTGCAACCGGGCGGCAACGGCGGGCGCGATTGCGGTCAGCAGTTCCTCAACCAGATCGGCGGCAACGAAGACCTGGCCCCGGAGAAGGCGCGCAACGTCACGCTGGGCTTTGTCTATCAGCCGGTCAGCAATCTGTCCGTGGGACTGGATTTCTGGTGGATTCACATCTCCAACCAGATCCAGCCGTTCCCGGAATCCACCGTGTTCGATCAGGCCGGCAGCTACCCTGACCGCTTCGTGCGCAACGCCGACGGCACGCTCAATTACATCGTCACCGGCAACGCCAACCTCGGCATCGTCGAAACCAACGGCGTCGATGTGTCGCTGGACTATCGCTTCCCCAACACGCCGTACGGTCAATTCGGCCTGGGCCTGCAAGGCACCTATGTCGACGAGTACGACTTCCAGAGCACCATCAAGGGCCCGTTCACCGACAAGGTCGGCGACTTCAAGGGCGACGGTGTGATTGCCCGCTGGAAACACAACCTGACCGGTTCCTGGACCTTCGGTGCAGCCCGCGCGGCGCTGACCAACCGCTTCACCACCGGCTACAACGACTACGACCGCGAGACCAACGCGCGGGTCGCGTCGTATTCGGTGTGGGACCTGTCGGCCGGCTACACCTTCGACAAGGTGCTGGACGTCGATGCCGGGGTGAAGAACCTGTTCGACCGCGATCCGCCGTTCTCCAACCAGGCCTACAACTTCCAGAGCGGTTATGACCCGCGCTACACCGATCCGCTGGGCCGCACGCTGTTTGCGCGCATGACGTACCACTTCTGAGTCCCGGTCGGGGCCGCGCAAGACTCCGGCCGGCCCCTTCCCCTTGCGAATTCGCATCCCGCAGCGGCCTGCCGCCGCTTCGGGTTTTTCCGGCTCAGAGGAACGACTTCATGACATTCATGCGCAACATGGCCGGCCTGCTGCTCGGCAGCGCGCTGCTGTGCAACGCGTCATCTGCGCTGGCCGGCGGCAGCTACGCGATGACGGTGTACGGCGAGGCGCCGAAATACCCCGCCGGTTTCCAGCACTTCGATTTCGTCAATCCCGATGCCCCCAAGGGTGGCTCGCTCAGCCGCGCTTCGATGGAGATCGGTCAGTACAACTACATCACCCCGTATGCCGATCAGGGCATTTCCGTGGTGCAGGTCAACGACTGGGTATATTCGCCGCTGGGGTTCCGTTCGCTGGACGAGCCCTACACCGTCTACGGTCTGGTGGCGCAATCCATGGAGCGCGATCCCGGCGGTCTGTGGGTGCGTTTCAACCTGAATCCCGAGGCGCGTTTCGCCGATGGCACGCCGATCACCGCCGAGGACGTGCGCTACACCTTCGAACTGTTGATGACCAAGGGCAGCCTGAGTTATCGCCAGCAATACGCCGACGTGCAGAACGTGCTGATCGAAGGCCCGCGGCAGATTCGCTTCACTTTCAAGAACAACCTCAACCGCACCCTGGCGCTGGATCTGGCGTCGCTGCGACCGGTGCCCGAGCACTGGTGGAAAACCCGCGACTTCGCCAACGGCGGCGGTTTCGAACCACCATTGGGCAGCGGCCCTTATCGGGTGAGCAAGGTCGATGCGGGACGCAGCATCAGTTTCCAGCGTGACCCGCAGTGGTGGGGCAAAGACCTGCCGGTCAGTCGCGGGATGTACAACTTCGACAGCCTGACCGTGAATTTCTATGGCGACACCGACGTCGCCCGACAACTGCTGCAGGCCGGGGCGTTCGACTACAACCGCGAGTTTTCCTCGTCCGGTTACGTGGTCGGCTACGACAGCCCGGCCCTGCGTGACGGTCGCCTGCAACAGGCGATTCTCGCCCCGGACAAACCGACCAGCGCTCAGGGTTTCGTGTTCAACCTGCAGAACCCGTTGTTCAAGGATCGCCGCGTGCGTCAGGCGCTGAGCCTGTTGTGGGATTTCGAGTGGACCAACAAGCAGATGATGCGCGGCTTCTACGTGCGCCAGAACAGCTACTGGCCGAAGAGTGAAATGGCCGCCACCGCCCTGCCCGACGCCGGCGAGCTGGCAATCCTCGAACCGCTGCGCGGACAGATCCCGGACGAGGTCTTCAGCCGGGTCTATCAGGCGCCGAAAACCGATGGCAGCGGCTACATCCGCGACAAGCAACTGCAGGCCCTGAAGCTGTTGGCCGAGGCCGGATGGACACCGAAAAACAATCGGCTGGTGAACGCCGCCGGCGAGCCATTCGAATTCACCTTCCTCGACGGCCAGGGCGGTTTCGACCGCATGCTGCTGCCGTACAAACGCACCCTGGCGCAGATCGGCATCACCCTCAATCTGCG
This sequence comes from Pseudomonas sp. GW458-11-26-14-LB4, assembly GCF_059423925.1. Classification (NCBI taxonomy): domain Bacteria; kingdom Pseudomonadati; phylum Pseudomonadota; class Gammaproteobacteria; order Pseudomonadales; family Pseudomonadaceae; genus Pseudomonas; species Pseudomonas sp. GW458-11-26-14-LB4. Next base: position 38,664 of record NZ_JBWKYU010000015.1, on the reverse strand, counting down.
GCGCATCGATTCGGCGCAATACATCAACCGGCTCAACGCCCGGGACTACGACATGATCGTCACCAGTTTCCCGCGCAGCGGCGATCCGATCGTCTCGCCGGGCCGCGAGTTGTACAGCCTGTATGCCTCGCAGAGCGCCACGCAGGTCGGCAGTTCCAATTCGATGGTGCTGGCGGACCCGGCGGTGGACCGGCTGATCGACGGCCTGGTCCAGGCCAATACCCGCGACGCCATGGTGCGTTACGCCCGCGCCCTAGACCGGGTGCTGCAATGGGGTGACTACATGATTCCCAACTACTACTCCAAAGGCACGCCGACGGTGTTTCAGAACCGCTTCGGCATGCCGTCGGTGCAGCCGATTTACAGCGAAGGCCTCGATACCTGGTGGGAGGTCTCGGCCAAGCCGCTGACCAATCAGCAGATGAGCGCCCTGCGCCAGCTCGCGGGGGGCCAGTGACATGTGGCGTTATCTGAGTCGACGTCTGTTGCTGATCATTCCGACGCTGCTGTGCATTCTGGTGGTCAACTTCGTCATCGTGCAGGCCGCGCCCGGCGGCCCGGTGGAACAGGCCATCGCCCGCCTGCAAGGCTTCGGCGGGCACAGCATGGGCGGCGCCAGCGAGGTAACCGCCATCGGCGGTGCCGGGCGCAGCAGCCGAGGCCTGGACCCGGCGCTGATCGAAGAGATCAAGCACCACTACGGCTTCGACAAACCGATGCACGAACGCCTGTGGCTGATGCTGAAAAACTACGCGCAACTGGACCTGGGCAGCAGTTTCTTTCGCGGTGCGAAAGTGACGGATCTGATCGTGCAGAAGCTGCCGGTGTCGCTGTCCCTCGGCCTGTGGGCGACCTTGATCACCTACCTGATTTCGATCCCGCTGGGCATTCGCAAGGCGATCAAAAACGGCAGCGCATTCGATGTCTGGAGCAGCACGGCGATCATCGTCGGTTACGCGATGCCGGCGTTTCTGTTCGCGATCCTGTTGATCGTGGTGTTCGCCGGGGGCAGCTACGTCAACTGGTTTCCGGTGCAGGGGCTGGTTTCGGACAATTTCGACAGCCTGAGCCTGTGGGGCAAGGTCGGCGACTACCTCTGGCACCTGGTGTTGCCGGTGACGGCGCTGGTGATCGGCGGTTTTGCGACGCTGACGATCCTGACCAAGAACAGCTTCCTCAACGAGATCAGCCGCCAGTATGTGATCACCGCGCGCGCCAAGGGCCTGACCGAAAGACGCGTGCTCTACGGCCATGTGTTTCGCAACGCGATGCTGCTGGTGGTCGCCGGTGTGCCGTCGGCGTTGATCGAGGTGTTTTTCGCCGGCTCCCTGCTGATCGAAACCATCTTCAACCTCGACGGCCTCGGGCGCATGAGCTACGAAGCGGCGGTGTCGCGGGACTACCCGGTGGTGTTCGGCACGCTGTTCCTGTTCACCCTGTTCGGCCTGTTGATCAAGCTGATCGGCGACCTCTGCTACACCCTGCTCGACCCGCGCATCGACTTCTCGGCGAGGACTGCCTGATGTTCACACTCTCCCCTCTGGGCCGGCGGCGCATCGCCCAATTCAAGGCCAACCGTCGCGGGCGCTGGTCGCTGTGGCTGTTCATCGGGCTGTGCCTGATCTGCCTCGGCGGCGAACTGATCGCCAACGACAAGCCGCTGGTGATCCGCTACCACCATGCCTTCTACTTCCCGATCCTCAGCGATTATCTGGAAACCGATTTCGGCGGGGAACTGCCGTTCCAGCCGGATTACGCGAGCAATTACGTACACAAACTGATCGAGGATCAGGGCGGCTGGATGCTGTTCCCGCCGATCCCGTTCAGCTACGACACGGTCAATTACGACCTAACTGAACCGGCGCCGAGTCCGCCGTCCTCCAGCAACTGGCTGGGCACCGACGATCAGGCCCGGGACGTGTTGGCGCGGGTGATTTTCGGCACGCGGATTTCGATCCTGTTTGCGCTGATTCTCACCGCCGTCAGTGCGCTGATCGGCATCGTCGCCGGGGCGTTGCAGGGTTATTACGGCGGCTGGGTCGACTTGCTCGGGCAGCGGGTGCTGGAGATCTGGTCGGGATTGCCGGTGCTGTACCTGCTGATCATTTTGTCGGGTTTCGTCTCGCCGAGTTTCTGGTGGCTGCTGGGGATCATGGCGCTGTTTTCCTGGCTGGCACTGGTGGATGTGGTGCGCGCCGAGTTCCTGCGCGGGCGCAGCCTGGAATACGTCAAGGCCGCGCGGGCGCTGGGCCTGACGGACAGCGAGCTGATGCGCCGGCACATTCTGCCCAACGCCATGACCTCCACCCTGACCTACCTGCCGTTCATTCTGACCGGCGCCATCGCCACCCTCACCGCGCTGGATTTTCTCGGCTTCGGCATGCCCGCCGGCACCGCATCGCTGGGCGAACTGATCGGCCAGGCCAAGCGCAATCTGCAAGCGCCGTGGTTGGGGCTGACGGCGTTTTTTGCCCTGGCGCTGATTCTGTCCCTGCTGGTGTTTATCGGCGAAGCCTGCCGTGACGCGTTCGATCCGCGATCCTGATCCCCGGAGCTGAAATGACCGACAACCTGATTGAAATCCGCGACCTGCGCGTCGCCTTCGCCGGGCACGAAGTGGTGCACGGCGTGAACCTCGACATCCGCCGTGGCGAGTGCCTGGCACTGGTCGGCGAATCCGGCTCGGGCAAGTCGGTGACGGCCCACTCGATTCTGCGTTTGCTGCCGGGCAAAACGGTCAGCAGCACGGGCAGCATCCGCTACAACGGCGTGGACTTGCTGCATGCCAGCGAGCAGCAGATGCGCGGCTTGCGCGGCAACCGCATCGCGATGATTTTCCAGGAGCCGATGACCTCGCTGAACCCGCTGCACACGGTGGAAAAGCAGATCAGCGAAGTGCTGGAGATCCACAAGGGGCTCAAGGGTCGCGCCGCACGCCAGCGCACGCTGGAGCTGCTGGAATTGGTGGGCATTCGCCAGCCGTTGCAGCGCTTGAAGGCCTATCCGCACCAGCTCTCCGGTGGCCAGCGGCAACGGGTGATGATCGCCATGGCGCTGGCCAACGAGCCGCAATTGCTGATCGCCGACGAACCGACCACGGCGCTGGACGTGACCGTGCAGCAGAAGATTCTCGAGCTGCTGATCGAGTTGCAGCAACGCCTCGGCATGTCGCTGCTGCTGATCAGTCACGACCTCAATCTGGTGAGACGCATCGCCCAACGGGTGTGCGTGATGCGCCACGGGGAAATCGTCGAACAAGCCGACTGCGCAACGCTGTTCCGCGCCCCGCAGCATCCTTACAGCCGCCTGCTGATCGAGGCGGAACCGTCCGGCGCACCGGTGCCGAGTCGCTACGATCACAATCTGCTGGAGGTGGATGATCTGAAAGTCTGGTTCCCGCTGCCCAAGGCGTTGTTCAGCCGCACCCAGGAATACATCAAGGCCGTGGACGGCGTGAGTTTCCGGCTGCAACGGGGCAAGACTCTGGGCATTGTCGGCGAGTCCGGCTCGGGCAAGTCGACGCTGGGCCAGGCGATTCTGCGGCTGGTGGAATCCGAGGGCGATATTCGCTTCGGCAACAAGCAATTGAGCCTGCTCAATCAGCGTCTGATGCGCCCCTTGCGCCGGCAGATCCAGGTGGTGTTCCAGGACCCGTTCGGCAGCCTCAGCCCTCGGATGTCGGTGCAGCAGATCATCGCCGAAGGCCTGCTGACCCACGGCATCGGCACGGCCGAAGAACGCGAAGCGGCGGTGATCCGCGTGCTGGAGGAAGTCGGCCTCGATCCGCAGAGCCGCCATCGCTATCCCCACGAGTTTTCCGGTGGCCAGCGCCAGCGCATTTCCATCGCCCGGGCGCTGGTGCTGGAACCGGCGCTGATTCTGCTCGACGAACCGACCTCGGCGCTGGACCGCACGGTGCAGAAACAGGTGGTGGAATTATTGCGGCAGTTGCAGATCCGCCATGGCTTGACGTACCTGTTCATCAGCCATGACCTGGCGGTGGTGCATGCACTGGCGCACGATTTGATGGTGATCAAGGACGGCAAGGTGGTGGAACAGGGAGCGTCGCGCCAGATTTTTGCGGCGCCGCAGCATGTCTATACCCAGGAACTGCTGAAAGCCTCCGGCCTGGCATTGGCAAAAACCGGGGGTGAGCGGGTTCCAGCAATCTGACCTTCAGTGCTTTCAGATTTATTTTCCGGCCACTGCATCCAAACGCCTCCGTCACGGGTAGTCCCTGTAACAGCCCCCTTTCGGCTGTCAGCGGTTTACCCTTTTTCGGAGAAACACTGATGAACATCACCCAACTGATCGGCTTCACCGGTTTGCTCGCCGTCGCCTCGACAAGCTTTGCCCAAAGCAGTTATCCCGATGCGATCAAGGTGCCGGACGGTCACAAGATCGCGATGGAAACCACCGGGGTCGGCGAGATCACCTACGAATGCCGGGACAAGGCCAATGCCGCCGGCCAGACCGAGTGGGTGTTCGTCGGCCCCAAAGCGGTGCTCAACGATCGCAGCGGCAAACAGGTCGGCACCTACTTCGGCCCGCCCGCCACCTGGCAGGCAAAGGACGGCTCGAAAGTCACCGGCACGCAATTGGCCGTCGCGCCGTCGAGCCCGGGCAACCTGCCCTATCAATTGGTCAAGGCCAACCCCGCCGAGGGCAAAGGCGCGATGAGCGGCGTGAGCTACATCCAGCGCGTCGCGCTCAAGGGCGGCGTGGCGCCGGGCAGCGAATGCACGGCGGCGAACAAGGGCAAACAGGAAGTGGTGAAGTACCAGGCCGACTACATTTTCTGGGCCGCGAACTGAGCCTGACTGGACGTTTGCTCGATGCTTGCTAGATTGCAGGACATGCCATTACCCGAAACCGCGTTCGATTACGAAGCCCGCCTCGCCGCCTGTGCCCGCGGCGAGCGCGGGGCCCTGCGCGAATTGTATGTGCAGGAAAGCCCGCGGCTGCTCGGTGTGGCCCGACGTCTGGTGCGCGACACGGCGCTGGCCGAAGACATCGTTCACGACGCATTCATCAAGATCTGGGCCGGCGCGGCGGGGTTCGATCCGGCGCGCGGTTCGGCCCGAGGCTGGATGTTCAGCGTGACCCGGCATCTGGCGTTGAATGTGTTGCGCAATCACGACCGGGAAACGCCGTTGAACGACAGCAACGAATCTCCGGCGATTGATGACGACTTCGATGCGCTGGCGCAATCGACCCGCATCCATCGCTGCCTGCATCAACTGGAACCGCAACGCCGCCGCTGCATCCTTCACGCCTACGTCGACGGTTACAGCCACGCACAGATCGCCCAACGCCTCGACACGCCGCTGGGCACCGTCAAAGCCTGGATCAAGCGCAGCCTCAATGCGTTGCGGGAGTGCATGGGATGACCACCGAATCGGCGCAGGAACGCGATGAACTGGCCAGCGAATACGTGCTTGGCACCCTCTCGGCCGAAGCGCGCGCCGAGGTGCAACGGCGCTTGCCCAACGAGCCCGAGCTGCAAGCGGCGGTGGATGCCTGGGAGCGGCGCTTGCTGGAGTTGACCGACCTCGCCCCGGCGCATCAGCCCTCGTCGCAGCTGTGGCAACGCATCGAACGCAGTGTCGGGCAACTCACCCACAAAGTGGCGCCCGAGATTTCCTGGTGGAACCGCCTGTCGCTGTGGCGCGGATTGAGCGCTGCCGGGTTGGCCGCGACTTTGTTGCTGGGTTCGATCCTGTTGACCCAGACCACACCGAAACCGAGCTTTCTGGTGGTGCTGGTCGCCCCGCAGGACAAGGCGCCGGGCTGGGTGATACAGGCCAGCAGTCCACGGGAGATCCAGTTGATTCCGCTGGGCGTGGTCGAGGTGCCGGCCGACAAAGCGCTGGAGTTCTGGACCAAGGCCGATGGCTGGCAGGGTCCGGTGTCGCTGGGGCTGGTCAAACCGGGCCAGGCGCTGTCGATCCCGCTGGACAAGCTGCCGCCGCTGCAACCGAACCAGTTGTTCGAGCTGACGCTGGAAGGCGCCACCGGTTCGCCGATCGGCAAACCTACCGGGCCGATCCAGGCAATCGGCCGCGCAGTGAAGGTGCTGTGACAAACCATCATCGGCGTCGATGTTCACCATCACGTCAATGAAGTTCTCTTAAAAAATCCCGGGCGTAACATCGGCTCCATACCAAACAAACAACACCCCCGGAGCACACCATCATGAAACGCCAAGTCATCCTCAGCATTGCCCTCTCGGTTCTGGCCTTCAACGCATTTGCCGCCAAACCGGCCCACACCATGATCGCCGAAGGCGGTTCGGATCGTCTGATCGAACGTCGCGTTGCCGAAGGTGGTTCGGATCGTCTGATCGAACGTCGCGTTGCCGAAGGTGGCTCGGATCGTCTGATCGAACGTCGCGTCGCCGAAGGTGGTTCGGATCGTCTGATCGAACGCCGCGTTGCCGAAGGTGGTTCGGATCGTCTGATCGAACGCCGCGTTGCCTGAATGAATGGCTTGATCGCAACAACCCAGAAAAAACCCGGCTCCCGTCAGCCGGGTTTTTTTATTCCCTTTTGATCGTCCTCAGCCCTTGGCCATGCAGCGCCGATAACGCTCGTCGACCCGTTTGGCAAACCACGCCGTGGTCAGTTTGCGGGTGATCTTCGGGCTCTGCAGCACGATGCCCGGCAGCACCGCACGTGGCAGTGACTTGCCTTCCGCACGCTCCGCCAGCTCGAAGACCCGTTGATACAGTTTGGTCTCCTCGAAGGCCAGGCTATCGCCCTTCTCCAGTTGATCGCGGATCACCGGATTGCGCATGCCCAGGGATTTGCCGAGGGTGCGCACCGCCAGTTCGGTACTGCCCGGCATGATCGCGCCCGGGCGGATCAGGTCGCCATCCAGCGCCAGCGGAATGCCCGACGCCCGGCTGACCGCGTTCTGAAACGCCGCGTTGCGACTGGCGTACCAGCCGGCATTGAAGTCGGCGAAGCGGTACAACGGCTCGCGGTAACTCACCGGATAACCGAGCAAATGGGCGATGCCGAAATACATCCCGCCGCGACGGCTGAATACCTCGCGGCGAATGGTGCCATCCACCGGGTACGGATAATCCTTGGCGTGCTGCTCGGCGAATTCGATGCTGACCTGCATCGGCCCGCCGGTGTGCACCGGGTTGAAACCGCTGAACAGCGTACGGCCCATCGGCACCGAACCGATGAAGTCATCGAAAATCGCGCTCAATTCCTTTTCGCTGCGGGCGGCGCTCAGGCGTTCGCTGTAGGTCTTGCCGTTGGGCGAACGCACCTGCAAGGCGCCGCTGACCAACAGGCTCGGGATATGCACCTTGGCAGCGCGGCGGTCAATTTCGTCACGGGCAATCTTGCCCAGACCGGGCACCGGCGGATCGACCTGAAAAGTGGATTCCTGCTCGGCGACGGCCAGCACCGAACACAGATTCTGCGTGGTCGGGCTGATGCCCTGGGCGGCGAACGCGGCGTAGATATCGGTGGCCCAGCCCTGGCGGTCGACGGTTTTTGCCGGCAGCAGGCGCACGATCTGCGCCTTGACCTCGGCGGGCGGGCGCGGCACCGGTTCTTCGCTGCGTTGACCGGCGCAACCGGCCAGTACCAGTAGCGCGGCGAGGCTGACGAATAATCGAGGGGTGTGCATAACGCTTCATCCAGTCCGTTGAGCCGGGTTAACCCTACGCTCAATCGCAGGGTGCAGGATAGGACTGCGGGCCGGCGGCGCTGTTCCATCGCCCCGTCTGGCAGGCCGACTGGCCGCCCTCGCCGTCTGATCCATACTTGCTGCTGCACACTCAGTGGCAAGCCACAGGTCAGGACACGCGAGGAGGACAGACCATGAACCGCAGTGATGTTCTGATCATCGGCGCAGGCCCCACCGGACTGGTGCTGGCCCTGTGGCTGAGCAAACTGGGCGTGCGCGCGCGCATCATCGACAAGGCTTCCGCGCCGGGTACCACGTCGCGGGCGCTGGCGGTGCAGGCGCGCACCCTTGAGCTGTACCGGCAACTGGATCTGGCCGATGCGGTGGTACGCAATGGCCACCGGGTGGCGGCGGCGAATTTCTGGGTCAAGGGCAAACCCGTGGCGCAGCTGCCGCTGAACCGGATCGGTGAAGGCCTGACGCCCTATGCCTTTCTGGAAATGTACCCGCAGGACGAACACGAGCGGCTGTTGATCGACCGCCTCGAAGACTACGACGTGACCGTCGAGCGCAACACGACGCTGGAGAGTTTCACGGAAAACGGCGACGGCCTCACCGCGCATTTGCGCCTGCCGGATGGCGAGCAGGAAATCTGCCAGGCCTGCTATCTGGCCGGGTGTGACGGCGCCCGTTCGGTCGTGCGCAAAACCCTCGACACCGGTTTTCCCGGCGGTACCTATCAGCAGATTTTCTATGTCGCGGATGTGCGGGCCAGCGGTCCGGCGCTCAATGGCGAGTTGCATCTGGATCTGGATGAAGCGGATTTTCTGGCGGTGTTCCCGCTGGCCGGCGAAGGCCGCGCGCGGTTGATTGGCACCGTGCGCGACGAGCGTGCGGAGCGTGCCGAAACCCTGGAATTTTCCGATGTCAGCAATCGCGCTATCGAACATCTGAACGTGCACATCGAGGACGTCAACTGGTTCTCCACCTACCGAGTGCATCATCGGGTGGCGGATCACTTTCGCAAGGGCCGGGCGTTTCTGCTCGGCGACGCGGCGCATGTGCACAGCCCGGCCGGCGGTCAGGGCATGAACACCGGCATCGGCGATGCGATCAATCTGGCGTGGAAACTCGCGGCAGTGCTCGGCGGCGCGGCCACGCCCAAACTGCTCGACAGCTACGAAACCGAACGCATCGCCTTCGCCCGGCGACTGGTGTCGACCACCGACAAAGTTTTCAGCTTCGTCACCGCCGAAGGCCGCATGGCCGATCTGTTGCGCACGCGACTGGCACCGTTCCTGATTCCGAAAATGGCCTCGTTCGAGACCAGCCGCGAATTCCTGTTTCGCACGGTGTCGCAAATCACCGTCAACTATCGGGGCATGACGTTGAGTGAAGGCGTGGCCGGGCATGTCCACGGCGGTGACCGCTTGCCGTGGGCCCATGATGGCGAGGGGGACAATTACGAGCCGTTGCGCCACCCGTGCTGGCAGGTGCATGTGTACGGCGACACCAGCGACGAGATGATCGCCTGGTGCAATGAACATCACTTGCCGCTGCACGTGTTCGACTGGCGCCCGGCATTTGAAACGGCGGGCTTGGGGCGCAACGGCTTTTACCTGCTGCGCCCGGATACCTACGTGGCGATTGCCGACAACAGCGCGGATCCGAAGGTGATCGAACGGTATTTCCGTGATCACGGGATCCGGCCGTTTTTCAGTTGTCCCTGAAGGATCAGATCCCGGCCAGGGCCAGGTCCATCGCAAAGTAGGTGAAGATCAGATCCGCGCCCGCGCGCTTGATCGCACCGAGGCTTTCGCGCACCACGCGATCTTCGTCGATGGCCCCGGCCTGGGCGCCGAACTTGATCATCGCGTACTCGCCGCTGACCTGATACGCCGCCAGCGGCAGGTTCGAGGCTTCGCGGATGTCGCGGATGATGTCCAGGTACGCGCCGGCCGGTTTGACCATCAGCGCGTCGGCGCCTTCCTGCTCGTCAAGCAACGATTCGCGCAGGGCTTCGCGGCGGTTCATCGGGTTCATCTGATAGCTTTTGCGATCGCCCTTCAGCGCGCTGCCGCCGGCCTCGCGGAACGGGCCGTAGAGCGCCGAGGCGAATTTGGTCGAGTAGGCCATGATCGGAATCTGCGTGAAGCCGGCGTCGTCCAGTGCCCGGCGAATCGCCCGCACCTGGCCATCCATCGCCGCCGACGGCGCGATCACGTCGGCACCGGCACGGGCTGCCGCTACCGCTTGCTTGCCGAGGTTGATCAGGGTCTGGTCGTTGTCCACTTCATGGTTGTGCATCACGCCGCAATGGCCGTGATCGGTGTACTCGCAGAAGCAGGTGTCGGACATCACGATCATTTCCGGCACGGCGTCCTTGGCGATCCGCGACATGCGCGACACCAGACCGTTCTCACGCCAGGTGTCGCTGCCGTTGGCGTCCAGGTGATGAGACACGCCAAACGTCATCACCGACTTGATCCCGGCCCGGGCGTAACGCTCGATTTCGCCGGCCAGTTTGCGCTCGGGAATACGCATCACGCCGGGCATGCTCTTGATCGGCACGAAGTCGTCGATCTCTTCTTCGACGAAGATCGGCAGCACCAGATCGTTGAGGGAAAACTCGGTTTCCTGGAACAGGCTGCGCAGGCTCGCATTGCGGCGCAGACGGCGTGGACGTGCTTCGGGGAACTGACTGGACATGGGGCCTTTCCTGAAAACAGCGGATGAGACGAAAGTCGTAGGGGGCGAAGCTTATGCCTTGCGGGGGACGGGGTACAAACCTGGATCAATCAACAGTGCGTTACCGGGCACGCAACAATCTGCGCACCCGGCTGCAACAGGGTCAGGAAGGAATGGTCAGGCCGCGCACAACGGCCGGCCGCGCCAGGAAGCGCTCCAGCACCCGGGTGACGTTCGGGAAGTTGTTGATGCCGACCAGATCGCCGGCTTCGTAGAAACCGATCAGGTTGCGCACCCACGGGAACGTGGCGATGTCGGCGATGGTGTAGCGCTCGCCCATGATCCAGTCGCGGCCTTCCAGGCGGGTGTTGAGGACGCTGAGCAGGCGGCGGCTTTCTTCGACGTAGCGGTCACGGGGACGCTTGTCTTCGTAGTCCTTGCCGGCGAATTTGTTGAAGAAACCGAGCTGGCCGAACATCGGGCCGATGCCGCCCATCTGGAACATCAGCCACTGGATGGTTTCGTAGCGCAGCGCGCCTTCCTGGGCCAGCAACTGGCCGCTCTTGTCGGCGAGGTAGATCAGGATCGCGCCGGATTCGAACAACGGCAGCGGTTTGTCCTCGGGACCGTGGGGGTCGAGGATCGCCGGGATCTTGTTGTTCGGGTTCAGAGAGAGGAATTCCGGAGACATCTGGTCATTGGTGTCGAAGCCCACGCGGTGCGGCTCGTACGGCAGGCCGATCTCTTCGAGCATGATCGAGACCTTGACGCCGTTGGGGGTCGGCAGGGAATAGAGCTGAATCCAGTCAGGGTACTGCGCCGGCCATTTCTGGGTGATCGGGAACGCGGACAGATCGGTCATGTGTAGCATCCAGTCACAAAATGAAAGGCCTGAGCATAATCCACGATCAGCGCTCTGGCTCGGGTTCTTTACGCCCTCGCCCGCTGGCTTACTTAAATCCGCAACATCCTGTGGTTAACCTTCCCTCCAACCGCACAGGCTGAACGGTAAAGTGCGGCGCACACACGCGGATCGAACCAAACGGGCCTCAGGGGGCTCCAAGCAAGCCATTGATGACAGGGAAAACACCCGGCGCGCCTGCACCGGGGCAGAGGTTTGTCAGCCTTAACCGAACAGACTGAAGAATCCTTATCCCATGACGAACTTGATGAAAGTCGCCAAACGCTTCAAACATCGCGCGTATGTGGCCCTGCCCACCCTGCTGGCGGTCAGCGCGCTGTTCCTGTCGCTGGAAGCCAGCGAAAGCCGTGCGCAGCCAGTGGATGGCACCCAGACCCTGGTGTTCCTGCGCCACGCGGAGAAACCGGCCGGCGGTCTCGGTCAGCTCAACTGCCAGGGTCTGAACCGGGCCATCGACCTGTCGACCCTGCTGCCGGAAAAATTCGGCAAGGCCGACTATGTGTTCGCCGCCAACCCGACGCGCAATGTCGAGGAAGGCGAACTGGACAACTCCTACAGCTACATCCGCCCGCTGATGACCATCAGCCCGGCGGCGATCAAGCTCGGCCTGCCGGTGAACATCGAGTTCTCGGCCAACGACACCAGCGACCTGGCCCGGGAACTGACCGACGACAAGTACCACAACTCGACCATTTACACCGCGTGGTCCCACGGCTACCTGCCGGAGCTGATCAACAAGGTCGCGGGCAAGGCCGTCGGCGAGAAGCAGAAGATCACCGAAGATTGGGAATCCAGCGATTACGACTCGCTGTACGTGCTGACCCTGACCTGGCACAACGGCAAGGCCAGCCTGCAGAGCCACAGCTACAAACAGGGGCTGGATAACGGCCAGGAAAGCTGTCCGACCTGAGTTTGCCCGGGGCCCGCTCGGGCCCCGTCAGGCCTTGGGTTTATCGCGTTGACGCAAGTACTCGATAACGGCCTGCCGCTCCCCGGCAAACTCGATCCGCCCGCCCTTCTTCTCGCGCTGGAACACATACATCGGGTCGTAATACTCGCGCAGCAAACCTTCGATCCACGCGCGGTGCAATTCCACCGCCCCGCTGCGGCTCTGCTCCGCCAGCGCCTCTTCCATCAACACCCGCATCCGTCGATGCCGTTCGCCGCCCAGGCGCTTGTGCACGTTGTCGAGGCTATCCAGCAAGCGCTCGGAAAACCGCCCGAACCCCTCGTCCCCATGCACTGCCTGAAATTCGGCGGACAAATCCACCACGTAATCGCGCAGGATCCGCTCGACGCGCTGCTCGAAACGATCTTCCAGCCAGACCATCGGGTATTGCTGCATGCCCTGATACAGCGACAGCGGCAGCGCGCAGCTGCCCACCACCCGGCTCTCATCCTCCAACACAAACTGATCGATGCCGGCCGCACGTTTTTTCAGGAAGTCGATGGCCAACCGGTTCTCGAAATCGATGTTCGACGGCTGACCGGTGGCGCGCTTGCCGAAACTCGAGCCCCGGTGATTGGCATGGCCTTCCAGATCCACACTGTTGCGCAGTTGCACCAGCACTTCGGTCTTGCCGGTGCCGGTCATGCCGCCCAGCAACACGAAATCACAGTCGGCCTGGGCGGATTCGAGCGTGTCGATCAGAAAACCCCGCAGCGCCTTGTAGCCACCGCCGATACGCGGGTAATCGATGCCGGCTTCTGTCTTGAGCCACTGCTGGACGATCTGCGAGCGCAGGCCGCCACGAAAGCAATAAAGAAACCCGTCGGGATGCGCCTGGGCAAATTCCGCCCACGCTTGCAGACGCTCGGCCTTGACCGCGCCGGACACCAATTGATGGCCCAGCTCGATGGCGGCCTGCTGACCGTGATGCTTGTAGCAAGTGCCGACCCGCTGCCGCTCGATGTCGTTCATCAGCGGCAGATTGAGCGCCCCGGGAAACGCGCCCTTGTGAAACTCGACCGGCGCACGGGCGTCCATCAGCGGCCGGTCGTTGAGGAAGATGTCGCGGTAGTCGGTGACGTCGATGGACATCAATTCACCTCGACCGCGTGGCTCTGTCGCCCGATCAACTCACCGATCGGCTCAAGCGCGAGGCCGAGTTCGGCAGCGACGGCGAGGAATTCGGCATTGCCTTCGGGGGTCACGGCCACCAGCAATCCGCCGCTGGTCTGCGGGTCGCACAGCACCCGCTTGTGCAATTCCTGCACCCGCCCGACGCGGCCCGAATAACTGTCGAAATTACGCAGGGTGCCGCCCGGTACGCAGCCCTGCTCGAGGTAATACTCGACACTCGCCAGACGCGGTACCCGGTCATAAAAAATGCGCGCCGTCAGGTGACTGCCGTCGGCCATTTCCACCAGATGCCCGAGCAGCCCGAAGCCGGTGACGTCGGTCATGGCAGTGACCCCGGCCAGTTTGCCGAAACGGCTGCCGGGCTTGTTCAGCGTACACATCCAGTCCCGGGCCACGCCGATGTCGTCGGGGCGCAGCTTGCCCTTCTTCTCGGCGGTGGTGAGGATGCCGATGCCCAACGGTTTGGTCAGGTACAGCAGGCAACCGGCGGTGGCGGTGTCGTTGCGTTTGATGAAGCGCTTTTCCACCAGCCCGGTGACGGCCAGACCGAAGATCGGCTCCGGTGCATCGATCGAATGCCCGCCGGCCAGCGGAATCCCCGCCGCATCGCACACCGCACGTCCGCCGCGAATCACGTCTCGCGCCACTTCCGGCGCCAGCACGTTGACCGGCCAGCCGAGGATCGCAATCGCCATCAACGGATCGCCGCCCATGGCGTAGATGTCACTGATGGCGTTGGTGGCGGCGATGCGACCGAAGTCGAACGGGTCGTCGACGATCGGCATGAAGAAATCCGTGGTCGACACCACCCCCCGCTCGGCATCGATCTCATACACCGCCGCATCATCGCGCGACGCGTTGCCGACCCACAGTTTCGGATCAAGGTTCTGCGCCCCGCTGCCGGCCAGAATCACCTCCAGCACCTTGGGCGAAATCTTGCAGCCACAGCCGGCGCCGTGGCTGTATTGGGTCAGACGGATTGGCTCGGTCATGGGGCAGTCTCCGGGAGGCAGTGGGAGGGATTTTAGCAGAGGGGTCGGCGGGCAAAAAAAAGCCGCCCTTACGGGCGGCTGAAGTGCTTCGCTCCTGAATCAGAACCCGAGGCTGAAGCTGATGGTCATCGCATGGTCGTTGCTCTCGTTCGACAGCTGTCCCGAATAACCGATACCGAGTTTGCCGGTCGGGCTGATCTGGAAGTCCACGCCGGCTTCGACCACCGCGCTGTCCTTGGCAATCGGCACGCCCTGGGTGTTGAACGAGGCGCCGCCGTCGATGAAGGTCAGGTCGGCGTCAGGTTTGGTGTCGCCGAAGGCATGCCGCCAGCCGAGGGCCGCGCGCGGGGTGAACTGCCCGCCGTTGGCCAGGGTGATGACCTTGCCGGCGCGCACGCCCAGGGTCGAGAAGGTGATGTCCTGATCGGACTCGGCGCGTAGACGCCCTACTCCGCCTTTCTCCTTGGCCTTGTCGCTGTCGTAGTTGACGTACGCCAGGCCGGCGAACGGTTCCAGGGCAATCCCGGCCGCTTCGATGGCATAACCGACTTCACCGAACACCTGGGCGCTGCGCGCGTCGTAATTGGCCTTCAACCGATCATTGTAGGCGCCGACGCTGACGTCGCGCTTGGTTTCGATATCGTGCCAGCTGTACGCCGCGCCAAGGCGCACTGCCAGGGCATCGAATTGCGAGTTGAGGTACGCCGCCAGGTGGTAGCTCTCGACCGTGGCATTCGAGCGACGATCATGAGCATCCAGATCGCTGCGGGTGTAACCGGCGGCCATGCCGACGCGCCATTGGTCGTCGATCTGTTTGTCGGTGCCGAGCATGAAGCCGCTCAGGTTGCGATCCAGCTTCGCACTGTTGCTGTCGCCATCCGACTCGCCCCAGGCGCCGAGTGCGCGGGCCCAGCCGACCATTTCGCCGTGACAGCCGTTGCTGCTCAGCTGGTTTTCGCTAGGAGCCAGGGCGCGACGTGGATCGTCCGGCGCGCTGCACGACGGCTGGCGCATACGGTCGTTCACCGCGTCCCGCACGTAGCGCGAATCCTCGAGGATTGCGCTGGCAGTGCTGGCATGGATCTCCCCCGACAGGCTGTCGAAGGCGTTACGTGCGCCCGCCACGCTGAGGTTGATGATTTCGGCCTGCAACGCGCTGCCCGCCGCACCGTTGCGCATCAACGCCGAAGCGGTATTGCGCTGGTTGCGGGTGGCGGCAACGTCGACGAACGAGTTGCCGTTGCGGCTGACCACCAGGTTCACCGCGTTAGCGTCGTACACCAGCGCAGTATTGAGGAACGCGTATTGCGGCAGGTCGGCGGCGCTGAAGGTGCCGGTCACCCCGCCACCGGCGGTGATCAGCGAGTACACGGTATTGCCGGTGAACGGTGCCAGGCTGTTGACCTGCAGACCACCGCTCAGAGTCGCGGTACCACCGACGGCCAGCGGAGTGGCGGTCGGCGAGCTGACAGTCAGGGCCAGCACACCGTCGGCGGCGTTGGTCAGGTTGCCGGCGACACTCAAGGTGCCGTCCTCGCCACCGGAAGCCACCACGCCATGGTTGACCACCGACCCGACGCTACCATTACCGCTCAGGCCCGCGCCATTGGCCACGGTGACCTGGCCGGCGAGGGACGCCCGCGCCGCACGGCTGCCGACTTGCAGCACGCCCTGATCCACCGCCACGGTGCCGCTGAAGGGTTGATCACCGGTCAGCAGCAAGCGCGCGGCACCGCGTTTGGCCAGGGCGCCGACACCGCTGAGGCGTCCGTTGAACTGGCCGTTGGCGTTCTGCTGGAACACCAGCGAGGCGTTGTTGAGGATGTTGCCCTGCAGGCTGGTGGTATTACCGATCAGCGTACCGCCGCTGACCGTGGTCCCGCCGCTGTAGGTGTTGGCGCCGCTGAGGACCAGAGTGCCGGAATCCAGTTTCTCGATACCGCCACTGCCCACCAGCGGTGCGGAAATTTCCGCGCTGCCACCGGCATTCACCCGCACCGGCGCGAGGCTGCCGCCCGGGCCGTTGACCGGTGTCAGCGTACCGCCAGCACCTGGAACCAGGCTGTAGCCGCTGGAGAGGAATTGCAACCCGGTGAAGTTCTGGTTGCCTTGCACGGTGACCGTGCCGCTCTGCCCGCCGAACACGGCGAACTGACCGTTCGACGCCAACGCCTGAGTACCGCTCGGATCGGTCCAGTTGGTGCCCGGCCCCCACACACCGCTACCGCCACCGATGCTGCCGTCCGGGTTGGTGGTGCCGCCGTTCCAGAACTGCACTTCACCCGGGGTGTTCTGCACCAGCAGGTTGACCTGATTGGCCAGCGCGGTCTGCAGGGTCAGGTTGGCCGCCGACACCGGCAGGCTGCCGTAGACCAGACCGTTGTCTGTCAGGCTGCCGCCGTAGCTGAACAGTTGATAGACCCCGGTGCCGAAGCCGCCGGCATTGCTGATATTCAGCGTGCCGTCGAGGGTCAGGTTGCCGGCGACGTTGACCACTGTGGTGGAACTGGCGGCCGAGCCGAGGGTGAAGTCCAGGTTGGTGCCCGACGACAACGCCAGCGAACCGACCGACAACGGCGTTGCAGCGCCGCCGCCCGTCAGCGTCGCACCGTTGGCCAGTTGCACGGCGCCTGCGAACACGCCGCTGCCGCCGATCGCCGCCCCACTGGCAACGTTGACGCTGGCACTGTTGAACACACCGTTGACGTTCAGCGAACCGGCCTGCACCGCGGTGTTGCCGGTAAAGGTGTTGTTGCCGGTCAGCAGCAAGGCGCCGGTACCGGTTTTGTTGAGTGTGCCGACGCCCGTCAGGTTGCCGGTGTAGCTGCCGTCGCTGTTCTGCTCGAAGGTCAGCGTCGCGTTGTTGGCGATGGCGCCTTGCAGGCTGCTGGTGTCGCCACGGGTGCTGCCGCCGTTCAGCGTCGTACCGCCGCTGTAGGTATTGGCACCGCTAAGGACGAGGTCGCCACTGCCGTTTTTCACCAGACTGCCGCTGCCGGTGATTGCACCGATCAGCGTGGTGTTCTGGTTGCCGGCCAGGGTCAATTCCGCACCCAGGTTGATGGCGTTGGCCAGTTGCAGCGCAGAGGTGCTGTCGAGGGTGCCATTACCCAGCACGCTGAGGGCGCCGCTGCTGATCGCGCTGTTGTTGCCCAGGATCAGCGAGCCGCCGGACAGTTGAGTACCGCCGCTGTAAGTGTTGCTGCCGTTGAGAGTCAGGCTTGAGGCGCCGGTCTTGATCAGACTGCCGCTGCCGCTGACGACACCGTCGAGGGTCAATGCGTTGGAGCCGGCGACGGTGAGTCCGCCGTTGAGCACCACGGCGTTGGCCAGACTGACCGCTGCGTTGCTGTCCAGCGCCGTGCCGTTGGCGGCGGTCAACACGCCGGTGCCGAGGGCTGAGTTGTTGCCGACCACGATTTTGCCGCCATTGAGCGCGGTGCCGCCGGTGTAGCCGTTGGCGGCGTTGAGCACCAGGGTGCCGGTGTCGTATTTGCCCAGTGTGCCGGCGCCGTTGAGCGCCACGCCCACGGTGGCGGTGACGTTCGGATCGACCCGCACGGTGGCATTGCCCAGCGACCCGTTGACCAGATTCAGCGAACCGGCCGTGCCGTTCTGCAGGCTGTAGCCATCGGTGACGAACTGCATGCCGGTGATGGTTTGCGCGCCGTTCACCGTGACGGTGCCCGCCGTGCCCTGGAACACCGCGAAGTTGTTGGTCCAGGCCTGATTGGTGGTGCCGTTGACGTCGGTCCAGTTGGTGGTGCCGGTGCCCCAGGTGCCGCTGCCGCCATCCACCGAACCGTTGGCGACCAGTTGGTTGCCGTCCCAGAACTGCACGGTAACGCCCGGTGCGGTGACCAGCAGGTTGATCTGGTTGGCCAGCGCGGTTTGCAGGGTCAGGTCGCCCGGGGTGACGCTGCCCGGCACGGTGCCGATCAGCATGCCGTTGTCGGTCAGGCCGCCGGTGTAGTTGATCAACCGGTACACGCCGCTGCCGAAACCGCCGATGTCGCTGACGTTGAGGGTGCCGTCGAGGGTCAGGTTGCCGCCGACGTTGACCAGTGCGTTGCCGCCACCGGAGACCGGTGTACCGAGGCCGACATCGAAGTTGGAGTTGGCGTTGAACACCAGCGAATTCACCGACAGCGTGCTGCCGGTGGCGCCGGCCAAATGACCGCCGTCCGCCACAGTCACCGCCCCGCCGAGCGAGCCGCCACCGGTCAGGGTGCCGCCGCTGTTGACCAGCACACTGGTGCTGTCCAGCGAGCCGCTGACGTTCAAGGTGCCGGCGTTGACCGTGGTGTTGCCGGTCAGGCTGTTGAGGCCGGTCAGGGTCAGCGTGCCGGTGCCGAGTTTGCTCAACTCGCCGGTACCGGTGAGCACACCGTCAAAAATGCTGCTGGCGTTGTTGCCGCCGATGCTCAGCGTGTTGCCGCCGCCGATCAGCGCGGTGCCGCTGCCGGTCAGGCTGGCGAGGCTGCCGGAGCCGCCGAGATTGAGGGTCGCCGCAGCGCCAAGATTGACTCCGGCATTGCTGCCCAGTGCCGAGTTGCCCAGGGCGGTCAGGCTGCCGGATTGCACATCAAAGGTGCCGCTGAAGGTGTTGTTGCCGGACAGCGTCAGGTCGGCCAGACCGTTCTTGGTCAGGGTGCCGGCCCCGGCGATCACGCCTCCGAGGGTCAGGTTGTTGTTGCCGGCCACGCTCAGGTTGGCATTGACGTTGAGGTTGTTGGCCAGCACCAGCGGCGCCGTGGTGTCGAGGGTCGAAGCGCCCGCCACGGTCACCGCGCCGGAACCCATGCCTGCCGAGGTGCCGAGGGTCACGGTGCCGGCGTTCAGCGTGGTGCCGCCGCTATAGGTGTTGATGCCGTTGAGGGTCAGATTGGAGGCGCCGTTCTTGATCAGACCGCCAGTGCCGCTGACCACACCGCTGAGCGCTACGTCGCTGTTGCCGGTATTGGTCAGGTTGGCGTTGAGCACCACGTTGTTGCCCAGCGACACCGAGGTGTTGCTGTCCAGCGCCGAGGCGCCCGCCACGGTCAGGTTGCCCAGACCGAGAGCGCCGTTGCTGCCGGCGGTCAGGGTGCCGGCGTTGAGGGTGACGCCGCCGAGGAAGTTGTTGGCCCCGCTCAGGATCAGGTTGGCCGCGCCGTTCTTGGTCAGGCTGCCGGCGCCGTTGATCGCACCGCTGAGTGTCAGATCGTTGCTGCCGACGATACCGAGGTTGCCCGCCAGGTTGATCGCGTTACCCGCCGTGACAGCACTGCTGGCATCCAGGGTAGTGCCGTTCGCCGCGTTCAGGGTGGCCGAGCCCAGCGCGCTGTTCGACGCCAGAATCAGACCGCCCGCGTTCAAAGCCACTGGCCCGAGGAAGGCGTTGTTGCCGCCAAGGGTCAGGTTGGCCGCGCCATTCTTGATCAGCCCGCCGGTACCGTTGATCACACCGTTGAGGGTCAGCGCGTTGCTGCCAAGGATCGTCAGGTTGCCGTTGAGCGTGGTTGCGTTGGCCAGGGTCACGGCGGTGTTGCTGTCCAGTTGCGTGCCGGCGTTGGCGATCAACGCACCGCTGCCCAGCGCGGTGTTGTTGCCGACCACGATTTTGCCGCCATCGAGTTGCGTGCCGCCGGTGTAGCTGTTGGCGCCATTGAGCACCAGGGTGCCGCTGTCGAGTTTATTGAGAATGCCGCTGCCGTTGATGTTCACGCCGACCGTGGCGGTCACGCCGGGATCAACGCGCATCGCCGTGGTGCCGCCGGCACCGTTGACGGCGGTCAGCAGTCCCGAGGTGCCGTTGACCACGTTATAGCCATCGGTGAGGAACTGCATGCCGGTGAACAGTTGCGTGCCATTGACCGATACCGTGCCGGCCGTGCCCTGGAACACCGCGAAGTCGCCGGCCCAGGTCTGATTGACCAGACCATTGGCGTCGGTCCAGTTGGTGCCGGCGCCGTTCCAGGTACCGCTGCCGCCATCGACAGTACCGTTGGCGATGGTCTGGCTGCCGTCCCAGTAACGAATGTCCGAATTCGGCGCCGAAACCTGAATGTTGATCTGATTGGCGACCCCGGTCTGCACCACCAGATCGCCCAGCCCATAACCGACCGGCACGCTGGCAACGTCCAGGCCCAGATTGGTCAGGGCACCGGTGTAGTTGAACAGACGATACACACCGACGCCGAAACCACCGGCATCGGTGACGTTGAGATTACCGTCGAGGGTGAGATTGCCGCCGACGTTCATCAGTGACGTGGTCGATGGCGTCCCCAGCGCCGCATCGACATTGCTGCCGGCTGCGAGCGTCAATGATCCGGCCGAGAGTGTATTACCCGACGACAGGGCCAGGTGACCGCCGCTGTTGATGGTCATCGCGCCGAGCGCCGAACCGTTACCAGTGAGGGTGGCGCCGGTATTGACGTTGACCTGGGCACTGGCCAGCGAACCGCTGAGGTTCAGGGTGCCGCCGTTGACGGCGGTGTTGCCGACGATGCCGTTGATCCCGGTCAGGTTCAGGGTGCCGGTGCCGACCTTGGTCAGGCCGCCGTTGCCGCTGAGGTCGCCGTCGAAGGTGCTGGTGCTGCTGACCCCGCCCACGGTCAATGTGTTGCCGCCGCCGATCTGCACGCTGCCGCTGCCGCTCAGGCCATTGAGGCTGGCGTTGCTGCCGAGGTTGAGACTGGCGCCGGCGCTGACGTTGGCGCCGGAGGTGTTGCCCAGCGCCCCGCTGCTCAGGGTGGTGACGCTGCCGGCAGCAATGTTCAGCGCGCCGGTAAAGGTGTTGTTGCCGCTGAGGGCCAGGTCGTCCAGACCGGTTTTGGTCAGGCTGCCGGCGCCGTCGATCACGCCGCTGAGGGTCAGGCCGTTGTTGCCGGCCAGGGTCAGCCCGGCATCGAGGGTGATGTTGTTGCCGAGGGTGAAAGCGCTGCTGTTGTCCAGCGTCGCGGCGCCACCGACGGTGAGCGTGCCGCTGCCCAATGCGCCGGGCGCGCCGAGGGTCAGGGTGCCGGCGTTGAGGGTGGTGCCGCCGCTGAAGGTGTTGGTGCCGTTTACGGTCAGGTTGGCGCTGCCGTTCTTGACCAGTTGGCCGGTGCCACTGAGCACGCCGCCGAGGGTCAGGTTCTGCGTGCCGCCGACGCTCAGCGCCGCATTCAGCACGACCGCATTGGCCAAGCTGACCAGCGGCGAACTGCTGTCGAGGGTTGCCGCCCCGCCGACCGTCAACGCACCGGTGCCGAGCGCCGAGCTGTTGCCAACGGTCAGGGTGCCAGCATTCAGTGTGGTGCCGCCGGCGTAGGTGTTGGTGCCATTGAGATTCAGATTGGCCGCGCCGTTTTTCACCAGACTGCCGGCACCGGCGACGGTTCCGGTGAGGGTCAGGTCCGCGCTGCCGCCCACATTTAGCGCACCGGCGAGATTGACCTGATTGCCCAGAGTGACGGCGGTGTTGGTATCCAGCGTGGTGCCGGCCGCTGCGTTCAGTGCACCGCTGCCCAGTGCGGTATTGCTGCCGACGATCAGTTTGCCAACGTTCAGCGCGGTGTTGCCGAAGTAGGTGTTGGCGCCGTTGAGGATCAGATCGGCCGGGCCGCTTTTGGTCAGGCCGCCGACACCGGAGACCACGCCCGCGAGGGTCAGCGCGTTGCTGCCACCAATGGTCACGTTACCGCCAAGGTTGACGTTGTTGGCCAGGCTCGCCGCCGTGCTGGCATCCAGTGTGGTGCCGTTGGCGGCGTTGAGTACGCCAGTGCCGAGGGCAGTGTTGGAGCCGACGACCAACGTCCCGGCGTTCAGCGACGTAGCGCCGGTGAAGGTGTTGTTGCCGGTCAGGGTCAGGGTCGAAGCACCGGCCTTGATCAGGTTGCTGCCGCCGCTGATCACGCCGCCGAGGGTCAGCGGGTTAGCGCCACCGGTGGTGAGGTTGGCGTTCAGGGCAATGGCGTTGTTCAGCGTCACGTTGGCGC
This sequence comes from Pseudomonas sp. GW458-11-26-14-LB4, assembly GCF_059423925.1. Lineage (NCBI taxonomy): Bacteria > Pseudomonadati > Pseudomonadota > Gammaproteobacteria > Pseudomonadales > Pseudomonadaceae > Pseudomonas > Pseudomonas sp. GW458-11-26-14-LB4. The sequence goes on along the minus strand of NZ_JBWKYU010000015.1, from coordinate 16,371 downwards.
TGCTGTTGAGCGTGCCGCCCGACCCGCCCACGGTCAGCGTGCCGGTGCCGAGTGCCGCGCCGTTGCCGACGGTCAGGCTGCCGGCGTTGAGTGCAGTGCCGCCGGTGAAGGTGTTGGCGCCGTTGAGGGTCAGGTTGGCCGTGCCGTTCTTGATCAATTGACTGGCGCCGCTGATCACCCCGCCAAGGGTCAGTGCATTGCTGCCGCCGATCCCCAGATTGTTGTTGAGAATGACGTTGTTGTTCAGCGTCACCGCGGTATTGCTGTCGAGAGTCGCCGCGCCGCCGACAGTGATATTGCCACTGCCGAGCGCAGCGTTGGCGCCCGCCGTAATGGTGCCTGCGTTCAACGCAATAGCACCGAGAAACGTGTTGGTGCCGTTGAGAATCAGGTTCGCCGCGCCGTTCTTGGTCAGCCCGCCGCTGCCGCTGACCACGCCGCCGAGGGTCAGGTTGGCGCTGCCACCAATGTTCAGGTTACCGCCGAGGGCGACCGCGTTGCTCAGCGCCACGGCGGTGCTGGCATCGAGGGTGGTGCCCGCCGCAGTGGTCAGCGCGCCGGTGCCCAGCGCGGTGTTGGAGCCGACGATCAGCGTCCCGGCATTCAGTGCCGTGCCGCCGGAGAAGGTGTTGTTGCCGCTGAGGGTCAGGTTTGCGGTGCCGTTCTTGATCAGGTTGCCGGCGCCGCTGATGACCCCGCTCAAGCCCAGTGCCTGAGTACCACCGATGGTCAGATCCGCCGCCAGCGCCACCGCGTTGGCCAGGGTCACGGCGGTGGTCGCATCCAGCGTAGTGCCGGCCGCTGCGTTCAACGCGCCCGTGCCGAGGGCGGTGTTGCTGCCGACGAGCAAGCTGCCACCATTGAGCGCGGTGGTGCCGCTGTTGGTGTTGTTGCCGGTCAGGGTCAGGCTGGCGCTGCCGCTCTTGGTGATCGCCCCGGTGCCGGACACGACGCCGGCCAGGGTCAGGGCATTGCTGCCGAGCACGTTCAACGCACCGGTGATGCCGACGTTGTTGGCCAGCGTCACGTTGCCGGTGCTGTCGAGACTGGTACCGTTGCTGGTGTTGAGGACACCGGTGCCCAAGGCGTTGTTGTTGCCGACGCGCAAGGTGCCGGCGTTGAGGCTGGTGTTCCCGGTGTAGGTGTTGATGCCGTTGAGGGTCAGGCTGCCGCTGCCGGTCTTGGTCAGGTTGCTGGTACCGCTGATCACCCCGCCCAGGGTCAGCGCTCCGGTGCCGGTTGCGGTCAGGGTGCTGTTGAGCGTGATCGCGTTGGCCAGCGAAATCGGCGTCGTTGCCGAGATGCTCGAAGCGCCGCCGACCGTAATGCCGCCAGTGCTGAATGCCGAGTTATTACCCACTAGCACTGTGCCGCCGTTGAGCACAGTGTTGCCGGTGTAAGTGTTGATGCCGTTGAGGTTGAGCTGACCGCTGCCGATCTTGGTCAGGCCGCCAGTACCGGAAATCACGCCGTTGAGGGTCGTGCCGTTGATGCCCTGCAGGGTCAGGCCGCTCGCGCCCAGATTGATCTGGTTGGCCAGCGACAGTCCCGCGTTGCTGGCCTGGAGGATCCCGCCGTTGGACGTCAGCACACCGCTGCCGAACGCGGCGTTGTCGTTGAACTGCGCGACACCGCCATTGAGTGTGGTCGCCCCGCTGACCAACGGCCCCTGCAAGGTCCAGGTGCCGCTGTTGAGGGTCAGGTTGTTGAAGTTGACGTAGGTCGCGCTGGACGCAGTGCCGGTCCCGGTGACGCCACCACCGACGCCGATCGGGTTTTGCAGGATCAGCGTGTTGGTGCCCCCCGCGCCGCCATCGATGGTGCCGGTCGGGGCGAAGGTCAGGTTGATGCCGACCAGGCCACCGAGGCCGACGGACACTTGCACACCGTCACCGACGTTAACGCTGGAACCGGTGATCGCGTAGAAGGTGTTGGTGCTGCCCGCGCCCATCGACACACCGCCGGTGATGTTACCGGCGTTGGTGAAGGTGTTGCCTGCTGCCGACGTCTCGAACGCAATCCGGCCGTTGATCGTGCCGCTGGCACTGTTGGTCATGTTGACTTGCGAGCCGCCATACACCCCGACCACCGGGGTATCGGCCAGGGTGATGCCGCCGACCGACAGCCCTGTGGACGTAATGGTGCCGTTGTTGGTAATGGTCGTGGTACCCGCCGCCGCGTTGTTCACGCCGATAGCCAGGCCGTCAATGCTGGTGAGGTTGAGGCCGAGCAACATCCCCGTGCCACGCATGATCCCGCTGGCATTGTTGACCACGCTGACCGTGCTGGTCGCGCCCGTGCCGATGAATGCACCGCCACTGAGGATCGACACCAGGCCCAGCAAGGCCGGGTCGACGGTGCCGGAGTTGTTCAGGGTGATATTGGCCCCGGTCAGGTTGATGACCTTGCCGCCCAGCGTCGCATTCATCTGCGCGCCCGAGTTGACGTTGACCGTCAGGCCGCTGGTGGCACTGCTGTAGTCATTGAGAAACAGCGGCAGGGTCGGGACGCCCGAACAGGTAATCGTGGAGCCCGCCGCCGAGCAGGTGGCGAACGCCTGCTCGCTGACACCACCGAACAAGAGTCCGGCGACGCTCAGATGCACAGCAAGGGACAGTGGGGAAAAACGCGAAACGAGGGCGACACCAAACCTTGCTTCCACGGGTTACTCCTTTCGTGGCCGATTTCGTCCTTGAAGGCGTGCAACTGCGGCAAGATCCAACACGCGTATCAAGCGTATGACGGTCATCAGATAAACCGTCCCATTCCAGACACACGCTAGTTGATGCCCTGCGATGGGGCACCGGTTAAATAGTGTTAATACTTTTGTGCGATAAGGCCCCGCGTCGATACTTCCCGCCGTTCTGAGCAAGGACTTGAGGGCTATTTCAGACGCTTTTGAGGGGAGTTGACCTAGCCGCCAGGTAAACCCGCGAATCAATCGATTTTTCAGCCACTTGAGAAACTGGTACGGCTTGTGCAAACGTTTGCGAGTCGCTGTTGACTGCCTTTTCGTTACAAAACCGTACAGGCCCCATGGTTCCGGGCCTTGATCCGCAAAAAGGACTTTGAATGCACGTTTTCTCCTGCCACCGTCGTCGCGGTGTGCGCACCTTTGCTGTTTCCCTGCTACTGGCCGGCGTTACCGGAGTTCTCAGTCACTCCGCGATGGCGCAAACCGCCCTGCCCGATGAATCCGCCCAGGGCGAAGCCCTCAGCCCCGAAGCCAGCCCGCCGAAAAAAGGCGCGTACCTGTCGGACTGGTACAACCAGGACCTGATGCTGATCGGCAGCAAGGACATCAGCTTCGGCCCGCAACCGGCCGACGACATCTACCTGGAATACGAGTACTTCGGGCGCAAGGGGCCGTTCGAACTGTACGGCTACATCGACATTCCGAAGATCTTCAACATCGGCAACAGCCACGACAAAGGCGTGTGGGATCACGGCTCGCCGGTGTTCATGGAGCACGAGCCGCGCATCTCCATCGACTACCTCGCCGGCCGCAGCCTGGCCATCGGGCCGTTCAAGGAATGGTACGTGGCGTTCGACTGGATCTACGACCACGGCAGCCGCAAAGAGAACCGCGCCAACACGCTGTACAGCGGCTTCGGCACCGACATCGACACCCATTCACGGGTCAATCTGTCGGCCAACCTGTACGGGCGCTACCAGTGGGAAAACTACGGGGCCAGCAACGAATATTCGTGGGACGGCTACCGCGCGCAACTCAAGTACATCGTGCCGATCGACAAATTCAGCAACGGCGCCTCGCTGACCTACATCGGCTTCACCAACTTCGATTTCGGCTCGGACATCCACAAGGACAACCCGGCGCGCACCGCCAATGCCACGGTGGCGACCAACGTGTTGCTGTACTCGTTCACCCACTTGCGCTTCACTTTGGTCGGCCGTTACTTCCACAACGGCGGCAACTGGGAGGACGGCAGCGAGCTGAACTTCGGCGACGGTAATTTCCGTGCACGTTCCAATGGCTGGGGGTATTACGCGGGGGTCGGGTATCAGTTCTGATCCCGCCCCTTTCAAGGCTGAACATACTGGCGAGACTGCTCGCGTTGACGCCTACAGAACAATACAGCGCATCAGGTATACAAACCCGCCGCCCCGTTTGATCGGGACGGCGAGTTTTGTCGTTTCGGGCACAAATCAACGCAGTGTTGAAGAGTGTTGAAGATTATGTCCTCAAAGCCACGCGACCTTGCGCCTTTGCCTACGCATCCGCCAGAATCCGCCGGCTTGTGCGCCTTGGGGGCGGGTTCTATTGTTTGGCGGTCGCTGAAAAACAGCGATCGGGTTTAGCGACTCGAATCATAAATAGGTGCATCAGCGCTCCATGCTTTGTCGCAGGCTCATCGTCTGCAACTCCGCTATGGTGGCTGTATGCGGGAGACCCTCGGGTCTGCCGGGTGCCTATAACCGGTTCGCTAACCTGCGTACAGCCGCCACCTTCCTGTTTAGCGACAGCTCCGGGCGGCTCCACTCTTATAGGAGCTTCACCATGATCAAACCCACACCCAATCCACCCGAAACCGACCCCACCTCGCCCTACGAAACCCTCGACTCCAAGAAATTCCACGAAGCCGCCGAACGCGCCCTCGATCACTATCTCAATCCACTGCTCCCCCGAAAACCCCTGCTCAAACACAACACCCGCTACCTCATCGCCCCCGGCATCGACAACGAAGAACTGCTGGCCGACGCCTGCGAAACTCTGACCTCGGCCAAGGTGATGGCCAATGACTTCGCCGGGCTGGTGGATGGCCCGCAGCGGCATGTGCTGTTGGGGATTGCGCAACTGATCATGCTGGGTGAGCTGGCGGTGAATCGGGTGCTGGATAATCTGGAAGTGAAGACTGAGGCGTCCGCTGCAGCCTGATCGATTGATCGACTGATCGTTCCCACGCTCTGCGTGGGAACGATCTAATGCATTGGTGTCGCTCAGGGAATCAGGATGACCTTGTCGCCACTGCCCTGATTCACATCGGCATACCGCGCCAGCCCTTCGGCCAGCGGGGCTTCCACCAGCCCTTGCGGCAGTGGCAGCAGGTCTTCGTCGAAGAACCGGCCAAACTGTTCCAGCATCGCCGCGCAGGCCTCAACGCCATACAGCAACGAGTTGATGCCGACCACCGAACCGCCCTTGCGATACAGCGCCAGCGCCGGCAACTGCACATGCCCATCGACTGGCGCAGCGATGATCGCGATCCGCCCGAACGGTGCCAACGCCGGCACCGACGCTGGCAGCCAGAACCCGGTGGTGTCGAAGATCACATCGGCACCACCGCGATACACGGCGTTGACCTGCGCACCCAGATCCTCGGGTTTATCCAGCTGAATCGTCTGATAACCCTGCGCCTGCAAGTCCTTGACCTGCTCCGGCCGCCGCGCCGCCGCCAGCAACTGCGCGCCGCGCACCTTGGCCAGCGCCAGTGCCGCCGTCGCCACCGCCCCGCCGCCAATCACCAGCAAACGGGTTTCGGCACTGACCAGACTGCGCTCCAGCGCATCCCACGCCGTGGTGTACGGCACGCCGAGGCTGGCGGCCTGGGTGAAACTCAAATGCGAAGGCTTGTGCGCCACGCCATTGGCCGGCAGTTTGACGAACTGTGCGTGGGAGCCATCGGCGAAAAAACCCAGCTCACGCCCGGTGCCCCAGACCTCCTGACCGATCAACCCTTGCGGCCCTTCGACCACCACACCGGCAAAGTCCCGACCGGGAATACGCGGCAGCGTGGTGTACGGGAAACGCCCGAGCACGTTCTTGACGTCGCTGGGATTGAGGCCGGCAGCCCTGATCTGCACCAGCACCTCGTCAGCGTCCGGCACCGGCGTCGGCACCTCGACGAAGCGCAGGGACGACAGGTCGCCGGTTTTATCGAATTGCAGTGCTTTCATGGAAATCTCCACCGAAGGAAAAAGACAGGATTCAGGACAGCCAGCCACTGACCAGTTGCCGGCCCATCGGCCACAACTGCTCGCCCGCCAGCATGCCCAGCAGGCCCACCAGCGCAATGGTCGGCGGCGCCGGAGAACGGACATCCAGCGCGCCATACAGCAGGCCGACACCCAGACCGACGCCCAGTGAAATCAGGTAATTCATGGGATCACTCCGCCACACAAAGGGAATGGGCAAAGTCTAGGGAAAGGCTGCGACCGGCATCGGCCAAGGACTTCTGAATTTCGGCCAAATCAGCCGGCAAGCGGCCCGCTATCGAATTGCGAAGGGGCGACACCCAGCTCCCGGCGGAACATGTCGCTGAAACTGCTCGGCGAATAACCCAGCTCACGGGCAATCGCGCTGACCGGCACACCCTGGATCAACTCCGCCACTGCCGTCGCCAACTGCACCTGCCGCCGCCACTCGGCGAAGCCCATGCCCAACCCTTCCTTGAACAACCGCGCCAGGGTGCGCACGCTGGCCCCGGCGTTTTCGGCATGTTGCTCAAAAGGAATGTCCAGCGACGGCGCGGCCATCACCGCCTGACACAGGCTCATCAGCCGCCGGTCGGCATCGTCCGGCAGCGGGATCTTCAGCTGTGAACGCCTTGCACGTTTCAGCTCCAGCAGCGCCAGCCCGACCAATGCCTCGTAATACTCGGCATCACCGCTGTCGCCCTGCGCCACCAGACCGACAATCAACTCGCGCAGCAGCCCGCCGACCTCGATCACCTGCACCGTCTCATCCAGCGTTGCCGCCAACGCCGGGCGCAGGTAGATATTGCGCATCTGCAAATCCGACACCACCCGAATCCCGTGCGGCACCCCCGGCGGCAACCACACCGCCCGCTGCGGCGGCACCACCAGCGCCTCGTGGGGCGTCTCGACCCACATCACCCCGCTCATCGCATACAGCAACTGCCCCCAGACATGCTCATGCGGCTCGATGAACAGACCACGCGGATACGTACGCGCCAGCGGTTGCACCGGCACATCGGTATCACTCAGATCGGGGGGTGCAGCGAGGGCCATGGCGAGCATTCATCGGGGTTGGTGAGAGCGCCATGGTAACCAGTGCGCCTCGTCCCTTGCCATTGATAGATACCATCGGACAATCCGAGTGAATTTTTCCGGAGCCCAGCGATCCTTCTATTACCACAGGGAGGAAGATGGGCTTTATGAACAACGCAAAACTGTACGTCATCGATTACACCCTTCACGGCGCGCCAAAGTCGTTCATTATCCGCTCGGACAAAATGGACAACACCGAGGCGTGGCACTGGGCAAGCTGCGACGCAGGGGTCGGCCGCATCCCGCGTTTCGGCCGGGAGAAAGTGCAAAAGACCAGCAAGCCGATGGCAGAAAAATTCGGCGTGGAAAACGTCACATGGCGACCGGCCAGCTAAGCTTGCGCGCAGGCGGGGACTATTTCGGGGGATTACACATGACAACCATCAACAGCCCCGCGCACCTGGACTACGGCCTGGACACCCTCTTTGGCCGCATCACCAAAAGCGTCGACTGCCCGGTTGGCCTGGAACCCGTCGAAAACGACCCCTACCGCTTCGCCCTGCGCGTCCCGGCCCCCTTGCCGGAAGACCTCGAAAAGGCCAAAACCATCGTCGTCAACGTCGAAGGCCGCCGCCTGCAAGGCAACGTCCGCCACACCGAACGCCTGGACGATGACAGCCTGAAACTGGAAGTGGAGCCCGACTAGGCTCCACTTTTTTCAATACCCGAGATTACTTGGGATGCGCACACTGACACCCCTTACCAGAACACTCCTCACCACTCTTGTGATGATGCGCACAGGCCTCACAGCAATAATGCTTCCCGTGCGCCACATAAGAATGCTCACCCTCCTTGATCGTGCAACGACATCCCGGACAATCGCATTTTCTATCTGCCATGGAACAGACTCCTTCGGTGGTGGTTGTCTGAGGCCGAAAGAACAAGCCGTGCTACCAGTGTAGAAGGTGAAAAGCACCTAACCACCTAGTCCCCCTACCCCTCCACCACTCAACACGATGAGCGTTAGCTCGAGTACCGCTTTTGATCGCAACGCCCGTCGGCAGGCTGAGTGGAGGGATTGATCCGGGGGTGGGAGCGCAGCGACCGTGCGGCGCAGCCGCATGCATCGAGAGGAGGTGCAGCGAAGCAAACCGTAGGCGATGCCCCCGGATCAATCCCGGAGCGAAGGAACCCGAGCCACAGCGAGGGCCGTACGTCAGGGTAAAGCCTTTTTGGTTACTTTTTCGGCGTTTGGAAAAAGTGACCCGCCGTAAGGGCGGAACCATAAGCAGCCACCCCCGAAGAAACGGATATTCACTCAATCAATCAGCCTGCCGCACGCTACTGCGATACATGAAAACCAGCGCCAACCCGAGACAAACCATCGCCAAAACTCGACTAGAAGACAGCTCAATCGCCGGATTCCCCAACCACCCAAAATTATCAATCAACATCCCCATCCCCAACTGCCCGACAATCACCGCCACCGTCGCCACAGCCGTCCCCACCCGAGGCACCGCCCCCACCATCACCATCATATAAACCACCCCAAACAGCGCCCCGCTCAACTGCCACTTCGGCACCTCCAGCAAACTCACCGCCTGAGCAGGCTCAAAAAACAAAATCAACAACCCCGTAGAAACGGCGCCGACGACAAACGTCAACAAACTGCTGCGCAACACCCCAACGGTCTCCCCCAACCGCCCATTGATCGCCGCCTGCACACTCAACACCGCACCGGCCAACACCACCACCGCCAACAAAATAACCAGACTCATCACTCACCCCCGCGCAATCAAAACCAAAGCCGCCACAATCAACCCCAACGCCAGCCACCGCTCAGCATTGACCTTCTTGCGCGTAGCCCCAAACCACCCGAAATGGTCAATCAACACACTCTTGCCAACCTGCCCCGACAAAATCGCAATCATCGTCATCGCAATCCCGATATGCGGCGTCGCCAGCGTCAACACCACCACATACATCGGCCCCAGAAACCCGCCGATCAACTGCCAGCGCGGCAGATCGGTCAGCGCCGGCCCCTTCTGCGGCCCCGCAAACAGCAACAACAAAAACAGAATCGCCGAGCCCACCCCGAAGATGCTCAAGGTCGCCCACAAATGCCCGACCTGCTCACCCAACGGCCCCAGCAACCCCGCCTCCACCGACAAACCCATGCCAGCCAGAATCACCAGCGGCAACAGCAACAAACGCAAACCGGGCCGCGCTACCGGCGCCGGCGCGGCACTCACTTCATCAAACGACTGCATCTGAAAAACCTCTGAAGGAAACGATGGCGCGGATTATCGGCTGGCGCAGCTGTGCGATAAATGGGAGCATCCGGACAACACTTTTGCGCAAATCGCACAGCAGGACAGACCATGCACGGGCTCAACGAACTGGGATTCAAGGCGCTAAGGCTGTTTGTGGCGGTGCTCGACCACGGCAGTTTTTCCGAAGTCGCCCGCCGCGAGGGCGTGGCGCCCTCCTCGATTTCCCGGCAGATCCAGTTGATGGAGCAAGCGCTGAACCAGCAGCTGCTCTACCGCCACACCCGAGCGGTCACGCCGACCGAAGCCGGGCGCATGCTCGGCCACCACGCGCGGCTGGTACTGGTGCAACTGGAAGAGGCCGAACAGGCGTTGCAGGAACAGCAAAGCGAACCGACCGGCCTGGTGCGGATCAACGCCCCGGTAGTGTTCGGCCAACGTCATCTGACGCCATGGCTCGGCCATTTGTGTGAGCGCTATCCGAAGCTGCAACTGGACATCCAGCAGACCGACCACTATATCGATCCGCTACAGGAAGGCGCCGACCTGCTGTTCCGCATCGGCCCGCTGCACGACTCAAGCATGCAGGCGCGGATCCTCGCGCCGCACCGGTTTCAGGTCGCGGCAAGTCCCGCGTATCTCAAGCGCTTCGGCACGCCACAGCATCCCGAAGACCTCGCCCGCCACCAGTGCCTGGCCTACAAGGGCGCGACCGGCCTGCAGCGCTGGTTCTTCCGGCAGGATCAGGGCGAGTGGACGCCGTATGCAGTCAAGGGTCCGATCACCGGCAACCATGCGGACACGTTGACCCAGGCCGCTGTGCAAGGGCTGGGGCTGGTGATGTTTCCGTCATGGCTGATCGGCGAGGCGGTGCGCGAGGGCACGCTGGTGCCGGTGTTGGGGGATTATCAGGTGTCGAACAGTGTCGAGCCGCAGCAGATTTCGGTGCTGTGGCCGGGGAGCCGGCGGTTGTCGGTGAAGGTGCGGACGGTCATCGACTTTTTTATCGAGTGCTTTGGCGAAGTCCCCTACTGGGACAGGCCCTGAGCTCGCCAAAGTCAAAAGCCGGCCCTCACCCTAGCCCTCTCCCGGAGGGAGAGGGAACCGAACGGGGGATATTCGAGAGATACGCCGACATGAGCGATCGGCTGTGAATCCATAATCGACACGATTTTTCAGGTCGATGTATGACGCAAGACACTGCGGTCAGTCCCCTCTCCCTCCGGGAGAGGGTTAGGGTGAGGGGGCCTTTGGGGGTCAGATCCGGAACTGCCCCACCAACTTCCCAAGCCGCTGCCCCAACTCCGCGAGACTGCGCGAGGTCTGCGCCCCCAACTGTGTCTCATCCGCCACGTTATCCACCGCCACCGCAATCTGGTGCACGCTGCGGTTGATCTCTTCCGCCACAGCCGTCTGCTCTTCAGCGGCACTGGCAATCTGCGCGTTCATCGAGTTGATGGTCGCAATCAGATCCGCCATCGCATCCAGCGACGCCCCCGCCTGATTGGCTTGAGCCGAAGTACCGTCACCCGCCTCGCTGGAACGGCGCATCGCTTCCACCGCCGACTGCGTACCCGCCTGCAAGCGGTCGATCATGCCCTGAATTTCCTGCGTACTGATCTGCGTGCGCGACGCCAGCGCCCGCACCTCGTCCGCCACCACCGCAAAACCGCGCCCGGCCTCACCGGCCCGGGCTGCTTCGATCGCGGCGTTGAGCGCCAGCAGGTTGGTCTGTTCGGCAATCGAACGGATGACCCCGAGCACGCCGACAATCGACGACACGTCCTGCTGCAGGCTGTCGAGGGACACGCCGCTGCTGCGGATGTCGTCCACCAGCGCATGAATCTGCTTGATGCTGCCGGCCACCACGCGCTTGGCGGTCTGGCCCTCTTCGTCGGTCTGCTGCGCGGCGACGGCGGCGTTCTGCGCGCTCTTGGCGACTTCCTGGGCGGCGGCGGACATCTCGTTGATCGCCGTGGCGACCTGATCGGTTTCGTGACGCTGACGTTCCATGGCCTGATCGGAGCGCTGGGCCTGATCCGACACTTGCGTCACCAAGCCAGTCAGTTGCGACGTCATCTCGGTGATCTGCCGCACCAGGCCGTGGATCTTGTCGACGAAACGGTTGAACGAGCCGGCCAGTTCGCCGAGTTCGTCCTGGCTGGTGATGGTCAGGCGCCGGGTCAGGTCACCCTCGCCCGCCGCGATGTCATCGAGGTTGGCTTTCATCAGGGTCAGCGGTCGCAGAATGGTGTTGGCCAGCAGCATCCCCGCCGCCGCGATCACCAGCAGCACCACCACTGCCACACCGACGATGCTCAAGACCACGCCCTGCATGCGTTCCTGCACCTTGGCCTCGACCACCGCCACTTGCGCTTCGATGCCGTCGAGGTTGACCGACGTACCGACCGCCATGTCCCACTTCGCCAGATATTCGGTGTAGCCAAGTTTCGGCACCAGCACTTGCGCGTTGCCCGGCAGCGGCGAGCTGTATTGCAGGTAGTGAGTGCCGTCCTTCGCGACTTTCACCAGGTCGCGGTTGACATAGACGCCGTTCGGGTCGCGGTTGTCCTTGAAGCTTTTGCCCACGCCTTCGGGGTCGTTGGCCTTGAACAGGCGCACGGTCTCGGAGTCGTAGCCGAAGAAGTAGCCGTCCTTGCCGTACTTGATGCTCGACAGCAGCTTGATCACCTGCGCCCGCGCCTCGGCGTCACCGGGAGCGGCGGCGTCGTACAACGGTTTGATGGTGGTCATGGCCACGGCGACGTAACTGGCCAGCGTGGCTTTGGCGTCACCGAGCAGGCGTTCGCGGGTCTGCTGGACTTCATTGCGCGCCTGTTCCTGAAGGATGAACAGCGTGGTCAGGCTGATCACCAGCGCAAAGAGCAGCACCGGAAGGACGGCAAGGGACAGGACTTTAGCCTTGAGACTCAGGCGCATGGGGGCTCACTCTTTTGGTTTTATTGGCGTGGTTAAAGGCTTTAACGGCACGCGAAACCAAAAGTTGAGCTTAGACCTGAGTTCGACCCCCCGATGCAGATCGTTCCCACGCTCCGCGTGGGAATGCAGCCCGGGACGCTCCGCGTCCCAAAGCGTGACGCAGAGCGTCACAAGAGGCATTCCCACGTAGAGCGTGGGAACGATCAAACGATCACGTCAGAGGACCATCGCAGCCACCCAGCCAAACGCCAGCAGCGGCAGGTTGTAGTGCAGGAAGGTCGGAACCACGGTGTCCCAGATGTGGTGATGCTGGCCGTCGATGTTCAGCCCGGAGGTCGGGCCGAGGGTCGAGTCTGACGCGGGCGAACCGGCATCGCCCAAGGCACCGGCCGTGCCGACGATGCAGACAATGGCAATCGGGCTGAAGCCCAGTTGCACGCACAGCGGCACGAAAATCGCCGCCAGAATCGGCACCGTGGAAAACGACGAGCCGATGCCCATCGTCACCAGCAGCCCGACCAGCAGCATCAGCAAGGCCCCGATGCCTTTGCTGTGGTTGATCCACGACGCCGACGACTCGACCAGCGTCTGTACCTCGCCGGTGGCCTTCATCACTTCGGCGAATCCGGAAGCGGCGATCATGATGAACCCAATCATCGCCATCATCTTCATGCCTTCGGTGAACAGGTCGTCCGTCTCGCGCCATTTGACGATGCCCGACGCCGAGAAGATCAGGAAACCGGCCAGCGCCCCGATAATCATCGAATCCAGCAGCAACTGAATAATGAAGGCTGCGGCAATGGCGACACCGGCGATCAACAGACTGCGGGGGTTGTACTGCACTGCCACCTGCTCGACCTGCTCGATTTTTCCCAGGTCGTATACGCGCTTCTTGCGGTAACTGATAAAGGCGATGCCCAGCCCCACCAGCATGCCCAGCGCCGGAATCCCCATGGCATGGGTGACGTTGATACCGCTGATGTCAACGCCACTGCGGGCAACGTTGGCCAGCAGGATCTCGTTTAGGAAAATATTGCCGAAGCCCACCGGCAAGAACATGTACGGCGTAATCAGGCCGAAGGTCATGACGCAGGCGATCAGCCGACGGTCCAGTTGCAGCTTGGTCAGTACATAGAGAAGCGGCGGCACCAGCAGCGGAATGAACGCAATGTGAATCGGCAGGATGTTCTGCGACGCGATCGCCACCACCCACAGCAGGCCGATCAGCATCCATTTGACGCTGCCGCCACCGGTCGCATGCTGGCGGTCGACCATCGCCAGAGCCTTGTCGGCCAGCGCGTGGGCCAGACCGGACTTGGCAATCGCCACGGCGAAAGCGCCGAGCAACGCGTAGGACAACGCCACCGTCGCCCCGCCACCCAGGCCACTGTTGAAGGCCTTGAGCGTGGCGTCGATGCCCAGACCACCGGTCAGGCCACCGACCAGCGCACCGACGATCAACGCGATCACCACATGCACCCGGGACAGGCTGAGGATCAGCATGACGCCGACCGCAGCAATCACTGCATTCATTTCACTACCTCGAAAACACGACGGTAAAGCCATTCACCGCCAGACAGGATGAGTCCGGCCGACAAGCCACGAGGGTCGCCAGCGGATTTGCATAGAGGGTCTTATTAGAAGGGCGCGCACTGTGCCGCAGCGCGGGCGCAGTGTCAAAGCGACTGGTCGCAACACTGTGTAACTTTCCATGATCAATCCGCTGAACAGGGCATATCCGCCACAACATGCGTCAATTCGCCCTATTGCATTTACGCCATAAAGAAAGCCGAAACGCGGCCGTTACAGTGCAAAGTCTCAGATATTTATCGAATAAGGACGTTTCCATGTCACTCAGACAACTTTCCATCCAATGGAAAATCACCCTGCTCGCCGGGCTCTGCCTGGCCGGTATCGTGACCCTGTTGGTGGGTCTTTCGCTGTATCGCATGGAGCACAGTTCCGAACTGGTGAAAGCTTCGAGCATGGAAATGCTCACCGAGTCGGCCCAGGCCCGCATTGAATCCCAGGGCGAAGTCCAAGCAGCGGGCATTCGCCAGCAGTTCATGGACGCCTATCAATATGGCCACGGTTTCTCGCGTCAGGTGCTGTTCCTGCGCGAACAGGCCGAGAAGCGCTTCCTCGATGCCTTCGACCTGCGCGAAGACATGACTCGTCAGGTGAAATCGGCGCTGCAGGCCAATCCGGATCTGCTCGGCCTGTCGCTGGTGTTCGAAGCCAACGCGCTGGACGGCAAGGACGAACTGTTTGCCGGTCAGGCTGAACTGGGCAGCAACGACAAGGGCCGCTTCGCCCTGTACTGGTCGCAGCCGACCCCGGGCAAGGTGACCTCGATGGCCCTGCCGGAAAGCGACATGACCGACACCAGCACCGGCCCCAGCGGCCAGGCCGCCAACGCCTGGTTCACCTGCCCGCGCACCACGCTCAAGCCGTGCGTGATCGAACCCTACTTCTATGTGATCGACGGGCAAAAGGTGCTGATGACCAGCATCGTGTTCCCGCTGATGGTCAACGGCAAAGTCATCGCCTCGCTGTCGGTCGACATCAACCTCAACAGCCTGCAAGCGATCAGCCAGAGCGCCAGCAAAAAGCTCTACGACGGCCAGACCGCCGTGAGCATCGTCAGCCCCGCCGGCCTGCTCGCCGGTTACAGCCCGGACGCCAATAAACTCAGCCAGCGCCTGGATGCCGTGGACACCACCAGCGGCGCCGAGCTGCTGCGCCTGCTCGCCTCGAGCAACGCCGTCAGCAGCCTGCACAGCAATGCGCAACTGAAAGTGCTGTCGCCGTTCCAGCCGATTCCCGGCGGCCCGTCGTGGGGCGTGCTGCTCGATGTGCCGGAGAAAGTGCTGGTCAGCCGCGCCGAAGCGCTCAAGCAGCAACTGGATGCCAGCAACACCTCGGGCACCCTCATCGAACTGAGCCTGGGCGTGCTCGCCGCGCTGATCGGCCTGCTGCTGGTGTGGCTGATGGCCCGCAGCGTGACCAAACCGATCCTCGGCGTGGCCCATATGCTGGAAGACATCGCCAGCGGCGAAGGCGACCTGACCCGCCGTCTGGCCTACGACAAGAAGGACGAGCTCGGTCAACTGGCTGGCTGGTTCAACCGCTTCCTCGACAAGCTGCAACCGATCATCGCCGAGGTGAAACGCTCGGTGCAGGACGCGCGCAACACTGCCGATCAGTCTTCGGCCATCGCCACTCAGACCAGCGCCGGCATGGAGCAGCAATACCGTCAGGTCGATCAGGTCGCCACCGCGTCCCACGAAATGAGCGCCACCGCCCAGGACGTGGCCCGCAGCGCCGCGCAAGCCGCCGAAGCCGCCAAGGATGCCGACCGCGCCACCCGTCAGGGCCTGACCGTGATCGACCGCACCACCGCCAGCATCGACACCCTCGCCGCCGACATGAGCGCAGCGATGGTGCAGGTCGAAGGCCTGGCCGCCAACAGCGAGAAAATCGGCACCGTGCTGGAAACCATCCGCGCCATCGCCGAACAGACCAACCTGCTGGCCCTGAACGCCGCCATCGAAGCCGCCCGCGCCGGTGAAGCCGGACGCGGTTTTGCAGTGGTCGCCGACGAAGTGCGCAACCTCGCCCGCCGCACTCAGGAATCGGTGGAAGAAACCCGTCAGGTGATCGAGCAATTGCAGAACGGCACCCAGGACGTGGTCGGCTCGATGGGCAACAGCCATCGTCAGGCCCAGGGCAGCGTCGAACAGGTCGGCCAGGCCGTGACCGCGCTGCGCCAGATCGGCGATGCGGTGACGGTGATCAGCGACATGAACCTGCAGATCGCCAGCGCTGCCGAAGAGCAGAGCGCGGTGGCCGAGGAGATCAACAACAACGTGGCGACGATTCGTGATGTGACGGAGTCGCTCTCGGGACAGGCGAATGAATCGGCGCGGGTGAGTCAGTCGCTCAATAGCCTGGCGAATCAGCAGCAGAGTTTGATGGATCAGTTTCGGGTTTGACTCGGGATTGCTGAAGATCAAGAGCTTACCCCCTCACCCCAGCCCTCTCCCCCAAGGGGGCGAGGGGGAAAGGGAGCAGATCTCCAAGGTGTTCAAAACTGAGTTCGACTGAAGACTTTCAGGTCGGTGTAGCTCGGAAAACCAACTCGGTCAGTCCCCTCTCCCTCCGGGAGAGGGTTAGGGTGAGGGGGGCTCTT